>PUNM01000066.1 GCA_003552625.1 Ectothiorhodospiraceae bacterium | reverse complement strand
CCAGCGAGCCGGGCGAGGGGTCAACCTTCGCCTTGTGCTTTCCGCGCCGGACCGTCGCGCGGCAGGCCGCGTAACGAAACCTTCATACGGGCGTCAAGCGCCTGTCAGAGCATCGTCCCACACTCGACTCTGCCTGCAATCCAGGTTTCCTTTTTCGGACGGAGTGACAACGATGTGGAAGAGAGGTTGTATCGCAGGACTGACGAGTGTGGCGCTGCTGTCGGCGGGCCCGGCGCTGGCAGAGGTCGATGAGAATCTGCCGAACTACGAGCGTGTCTCCGGGATTTCGGGCAACCTGGGCAGCCAGGGCTCGGACACCCTGAACAACCTGATGACGCTGTGGGCGGAGGAGTTCCAGGATTTCTACCCCAACGTCTCCGTGGAGATCGAAGGGGCGGGGTCCGGGACGGCACCGGTGGCCCTGGCTGAGGGTACCGCGAACTTCGGCCCGATGAGCCGTGACATGCGCTCTTCGGAGGTCGAGAGCTTCGAGGACGCCCACGGCTACGAGCCGACCAAGGTGCGCGTAGCCATCGATACCATCGCGGTCTTCGTCAACCGCGACAACCCGATCGACGGGCTGACCATGGAGCAGGTGGACGGGATGTTCTCGGCCACGCAGCGCTGTGGTGGCAGTGATATCGCGCGCTGGGGCGACGTGGGGCTCGACGGTGCCTGGACGAATCGGGACATCACCCTCTATAGCCGCAATGCCGTCTCCGGGACCTACGGCTTCTTCCGCGAGCACGCCCTGTGCGACGGCGACTTCAAGGACGCCATCAACGAGCAGCCGGGATCCGCCTCGGTGGTTCAGGGTGTGTCCGAGTCGCTCAACGGCATCGGCTACTCCGGGATCGGCTACAAGACCTCCGGTGTGAAGGCGATCGCCCTGGGCGAGGACGAAGACAACCTCTATGAGCCCAACGCCGAGAACGCGGTCAGCGGCGACTACCCGCTGTCGCGCTTTCTCTACGTCTACGTGAACAAGGACCCGAACGGCGAGCTGCCGCCGATCGAGCGGGAGTTCCTGAAGCTGGTCCTCTCCAAGGAAGGGCAGGATGTGGTCCGCCGCGATGGCTTCATTCCCATGCCGGCACAGGCCGCTGAGCGCGAGCGCGAGCGTCTCGGTCTGTAAGGGGCAAGCCTCGGGCCGGGGCCCATACGTCCCGGCTCTATCGTTGAGCGCAACACGGGCCGGCCCTACGCCGGCCCGTTCTGTTTTGGGGGGGTCAGCGGGTGTTCATCGTTTCGTCACGAAACCGTCATCTACGCCCCGTACGCTGCCACAGCGTCCATTCCTCGCAGGGTACGACGAACCATCATGAGCGATGAAAGAACCGGAAGATCCGGCGTGCAGCCCGGGGGTGCGTCTGTAGCCAGCGGGTTGCCCGATGCGGCACGACGGCGCCGCCTGCGCCAGTGGCGCAGTGCCAAGGATTGGATCAGCCGCGGGAGTGTGGCCACTTTCGGGATCGGTGTGGTCGGTGCTCTGGCGCTGATGTTTGTCTACCTCTTCTCGGAGACCATGCCCATCTTTGGCGAGCCGGAGATCCGGCCCGCCGCCAGCTACGCCGCCCCCGGCGGACCGGAGCTCGGCGAGACGGTCCACGTCGCCATGGAGCGTTACCGCGAGGTCGGAGTGCGCTTTACCGACCGGGCCGGCTACGCCTTTTTCAATCCCCGCAGTGGCGAACTGATCGAGCAGGGGCAGCTGAACAAGCCGTCCGGGGCACAGATCCGCAGTTTCGACACGGCCGAGGCCCGCCATCGCCTGGTGGGCTACGGCCTCGATGACGGCACAGCGATCTTCGCCCGCCACGACTACGACGTCAGCTATCCGGATGGCGAGCGCCAGGTGACGCCGTCGATCACCTATCCGGAGGGCGAGGGCGAGCCGCTGGCGATCTGGGCCGAGGACGGCCATCCGCTCGACGCCATCGGGGTCCAGCGGGGGCGCCGTGGCTCCGCCGTGGTGGGCGCGAGCAACGAGCAGGAGGCCCTGCGCCTGGTGCTCTTCGAGGAGGAGACGGACTTCATCACCGGCGAGGCCACGGTGGAGCGGGAAGTTTACGACCTGCCCTGGCCGGAGTCGGGGATCGAGGTCACGCGGATCCTCCTCGATACCACCATGCGCAACCTTTTTGTCGGCGATGCCCGGGGGCGTCTGCACTACTTCGATGTCTCCAATCTCAATCGCCCGCGTTTGGTCGGGACAGTGCGCGCGATTGAAGGGGACAATGCGGAGGTTACCCAGCTCGGGTTCCTGCTCGGGGCCGCGTCGCTGATCGCCGGTGGCTCCGACGGATCGGTGTCGCAGTACATGGTGACCCGGGACGAGGCGGGGGATCGGCAGCTCACGCGCATCCGCACCTTCGATGGCCACCCGGCGGCGGTGACGGGCATCGCACCGGAGCATGCGCGCAAGGGTTTTGCCACCGGTGCGGAGGACGGCACGCTCCAGCTCCACTACGCCACCTCGTCGCGTACGCTGACGCAGCTGGCGCTAGAGGGCGGCGCCTCGGTGGCCGCGCTGTCGATGGCGCCGCGGCAGAACGCGCTGATGGCCGTGGGCGCCAACGAGCGGTTCAACTACTTGGATGTCCACAACCCCCACCCGGAGGTCTCGTTCAAGGCCCTGTGGCAGAAGGTCTGGTACGAGGGCCGCGATGCGCCCGCCTACGTGTGGCAATCGTCCTCGGCCACGGACGAGTTCGAGCCCAAGTTCTCGCTGGTGCCGCTGACCATCGGCACACTGAAGGCCGCCTTCTACGCCATGCTCTTCGCCACCCCCATCGCGATCCTGGGGGCGATCTACTCGGCCTACTTCATGTCCGCGCGCATGCGTCAGGTTACGAAACCGGCGATTGAGATCATGGAGGCCCTGCCGACAGTGATCCTCGGCTTCCTCGCCGGGCTCTGGGCTGCACCGTTTTTCGAGCGCAATCTCCCGGCGGTCTTCTCCATCCTGATCGCCCTGCCCATCGCCATGGTGATGGCCGCATGGCTGTGGACCCGGGTCTTTCCCGAAGGCATCCGCAGCCGCGTGCCGCCGGGCTGGGAAGCGGCACTCCTGATCCCGGTGGTCATCGGCGTCGCGTGGCTGGGCGTGACTGCCAGTCCCTACATGGAGCTCGCTTTCTTCGGCGGTGACATGCGCCAGTGGCTCACCGATCAGGGCATCGACTACGACCAGCGCAACGCCCTGGTGGTGGGGATTGCCATGGGCTTCGCGGTGATCCCGACGATCTTCTCCATCTCCGAGGATGCGGTGTTCAACGTGCCGCGCCACCTCTCCCAGGGAGCCCTGGCTCTCGGCGCGACCCCCTGGCAGGCGGTCGCCACCGTGGTCTTGCTGACCGCAAGTCCCGGCATATTCTCGGCGGTGATGATCGGCTTCGGCCGGGCCGTGGGCGAGACCATGATCGTGGTCATGGCCACCGGCAACTCGCCAGTCACCAATTTCAACCTCTTCGAGGGCATGCGCACGCTCTCGGCCAACATTGCGGTGGAGATGAAGGAGACCGCCCAGGGGAGCAGCCATTACCGCATCCTCTTCCTTGCCGCCCTGGTGCTCTTCGTCCTGACCTTCGCGGTCAACACCGTGGCGGAGATCGTGCGCCACCGCCTGCGCAAGAAGTACAGCGCGCTCTGACACGGAGGACACCGCAACGATGCGCGACTGGTTCAAGAGAGGGACGCCCTGGATCTGGCTCAACGCCGGTGCCGTCTCGATTTCCCTGGTGATGGTCTTCGGGCTGATTGGCCATATCGCCTACAACGGCCTGCAGCACTTCTGGCCCAGCAACGTCGTGGCCTTCGAGTACCAGGAGCCCGGGCGTGACGCCGAGCAGGTCCTGGGCGAGGTCGATGCCGCGGAGACCCTGACCGCGCCGGCGGCGCGCGAGCGCGGCTTCGAGGTGGACGACGACGATGCGCTGATCACCCGTTACCGCATCAAGCGCGGCAACCGGGATGTCGATGGCCGGGACTTCGTCTGGTACGCCGACGTCAATATGTCGGAGTGGAGTTACCCCAAGGATGCGGTGGTCATTGAGCGCCGCCAGTGGGGCGATTTCATTGGCTACCTGCGCGATGTGCGCATCGACGGGGAGAAGGTCGAGACGGTCAGCGACGAGGGCGACGCGACCTGGGGCCGCTTCCTGGAACTCTACGAGGAGAATCGCTCCCGGATCCAGGAGATCCAGCGCATCGAGCGCGTGGAGATCGGTGCGGTCAACGCCGAGATCGAGGAGATCCGCCTGGCCGAGCGCCAGCTCGAGGCGGACGTGACCCTGAGCGAGGAGGAACGCACCGAGCAAGCCCAGGCCCTGGAGGCCGAACGGGACCACTGGGAGGCGGAGTACGCCGAGCTCGAGGAGCGGCGCAACGAGCTGCTCGAGGAGGTCGGCCGCTACGCCGTGGGGATGGAGACCGCCGCCGGCAAGGAGGTGGTCATCGCCATGGGCGACGTGGTCAAGCCGTGGCGGCCCAACGCCATGAGCGTCTGGGACAAGGCCCGCTTCT
>PUNM01000116.1 GCA_003552625.1 Ectothiorhodospiraceae bacterium | reverse complement strand
CCCCGCATCGACCTGCGCGTCGGCGGTGCCGATGACGATGCTGAGCTTTTTGATGCCCTCAGCCGCGAGCACCAACAGTCCGAGCGCGAGCGGGCGCGTAACACCGAGTCCCAGCGCCCGGGCGCTAACCCGGAGGGCGTGGAGCCGCGCTCGTCTGGCCTCGGCGGTGCGCCCGATGCCCTCGGCCGCCGGGAGGGTGGTGAGCGTTGGCGGAGTGCAGAGCCGGGGCTGGGGGAAGGCCCCGCCCGGGGGGTGTCGAGCCAGCCGCGGGCGGAGGTGCCGCGCCGCTCCATGGAGGAGGAGCCGGCTTTCAAGGAGATGCGAGAGGAGATCCGCACCCTGCGCAGCCTCTTCGAGAACCAGCTCTCCATGCTCGAATGGAACCGGATGGGGCATCGCCATCCGGCGCGGGCGAGCGTGATCAAACGGTTGAATGATCTCGGTATCGGCACCGACGTGGCGCGCAAGCTCGCCGATCACGTGGGTAGCAACGATAAGCCGGAGGCGGCCTTCCGCAAGGCCCTGGCACTGATTGCCAGGCATGTGCCGATCGCCGGCGAGGAGATCGTCGATCGCGGTGGCGTTTACGCCCTGGTGGGTCCGACGGGCGTCGGCAAGACGACCACGGTGGCCAAGCTCGCCGCCCGCTACGCCCTGCGCCACGGCCGGGAGAATGTCGCCCTGGTCAGCACGGACAACTACCGGGTCGGAGCCCAGGACCAGCTGCTGACCTACGCCCGGATTCTTGATGTCCCGGTCTATACGGCCACCAACCGCCATGAGCTGCGGACCATCGTCGACGACCTCGGCGATCGCGGGCTGGTGCTGATCGATACGGTCGGCATGAGCCAGCGCGACGTTCGCCTGGCCGAGCAGTTCAAGACCCTGGGCAGCTGCGAGGGGCTGGTGCGGACGTACCTGGTGCTCGCCGCTTCCACGCAGCTGGCGACGCTCACCGAGTCCGTGAGCGCCTTCGCCGGGGCTGAGCCGGCGGGCTGCATCTTCACCAAGGTCGATGAGGCCACTGAGCTCGGTGGGGCGCTCACCTGCGCGTTGCGCACCCGGCTGCCGATCGCCTACCTGGCAATCGGTCAGCGGGTCCCTGAAGACCTTCAAGCGGCTCGGGGTGATACACTCATCCACCGGGCTTGCGCTCTCCTGGAGGAGTACGGCCAGGAGTCGGACGAGGAGGCCTTGGCGCTCGCGTTGGGAGGGGCACATGTTCCTGAGTGAGCCAGGCCTCGATCAGGCTGCGGGGTTGCGCAGGATGGCGAAATCCAAACCGGTCAAGGTCATCGCCGTCACCGGCGGAAAGGGAGGCGTCGGCAAGACCAACGTCTCGGTCAACCTGGCCACGTCCCTGAGTCGCACGGGCTCCGAGGTGATGCTCTTCGACGCCGACCTGGGTCTGGCGAATGTCGATGTCGTCCTCGGCCTGTCGCCGAAACTCAACCTTTCTCATGTCATTTCCGGGGAGGCCTCGCTGGATGAGGTCCTCGTTGACGCCCCGGGCGGCTTCACCATTGTGCCCGCTTCGTCGGGGACCCAGCACATGGCGGAGCTGACGCCGGCGGAGCACGCCGGGCTCATTCGCTGCTTCAGCGAGTTGGAGCGCGACGTCGATGTCCTTCTGGTCGACACCGCGGCGGGGATCTCCGAGAGCGTCGTCAGCTTCATTCGCGCCTGTCGCGAGCTGGTCGTCGTTGCCTGCAACGAGCCGTCCTCGATCACCGACGCCTACGCGCTGATCAAGGTGCTCAATCGCTACGGGGTCGAGCGCTTTCACCTGGTCGCCAACCGGGTGCGCAGCCGCCGCGAGGGCCAGATGTTGCACCAGAAGCTCTCGGTGGCCACGGATCGCTTTCTCGATCTCAATCTGGACTTCATCGGCGCAATCCCCGAGGATGACCGCCTTCGGCGGGCTGTCCAGAAGCAGCAGCCGGTGGTAGCGGCCTATCCGAACAGCCCGTCCGCCCGCGCCTTCAACGACTTGGCGCGGCGAATCGACGCGTGGCCGACGCCGAGCGGGGCCACCGGCAATCTGGAGTTCTTCGTCGAGCGCCTGATCGAGTACAGCAGCCTGGGAGGAGAGGTGACCTGATGAACGGTCACGCAATGTACACCGCCGTGGCGAACCAGGGGGACGAGGACCTGGTCACCCGGCACGCCTCGCTGGTCAAGCGGATCGCGCACCATCTGGCGAGCCGCCTGCCGCCGAACGTGCAGCTCGAGGACCTGATCCAGGCGGGTATGATCGGCCTGCTTGAGGCCGCCCGTCAGTACGACTCTTCTCAGGGCGCCAGCTTCCAGACCTACGCCGGCATTCGCATCCGTGGGGCGATGCTCGATGAGATGCGCCGGCTGGACTGGACCCCCCGGTCCGTGCACCGAAAGGGGCGCGAGGTCGCGGAGGCGATTCGCGCCATCGAGCACGAGACGGGCCGGGACGCCAAGGACCACGAAGTGGCCGATGCCCTCGGCATCTCGGTGGCGGAATACCACAATATCCTGCAGGATGTATCAGCGGCGAAGGTCTTCAGTATCGACCAGGAAGACCCGGGGACCGGGGAGCCGCATGAGCCGGCCGGGCATGAGCCAGGCCCCCTGGCCGTCCTTCAGGACGAGGCTTTCCAGGGGGATCTGGCGCAGGCGATCCGCGAACTCCCCGAACGGGAGCAGCTGGTGATGGCACTCTACTACGACGAGGAGCTCAACCTGCGCGAGATCGGAGAGGTCCTCGGTGTCTCGGAGTCGCGCGTCAGCCAGATCCATGGGCGGATCATGCTCAAGCTGCGCAACCGACTCGGTGACTGGACACGCGAACGTCAGGAACGTACGGCATAGCAAGCAAGGCCTCGATATAGGGGGGCGATGTGGCAGCGGACAAGAACATGAAGATCCTCGTGGTGGACGACTTCTCCACGATGAGGCGGATCATCAAGAACCTGTTGCGGGAGCTCGGCTACAACAACGTGGTGGAAGCCGACGACGGCAACACAGCGCTGCCCATTCTGCAAAAGGGCGGGATCCAGTTTCTCATCACCGACTGGAACATGCCCGGCATGACCGGCCTTGAGCTGCTTAAGCACGTCCGCGCGGATCCGAACCTCAAGGATTTGCCCACCCTCATGGTCACCGCCGAGGCCAAGCGCGAGCAGATCATGGAAGCGGCCCAGGCCGGTGTGAATGGCTACATCGTCAAGCCGTTCACCGCAGCGACGCTGCGCGAGAAGATCGACAAGATCTTTGAGCGGGTTCAGGCAGGCGGGAGTTGAGCAGCATGGAGCGGGAGAAGGGATCCGGCGGTGCCGACCTCGACGCGTACCGCCGGGCGGCGGAGTCATTGTTGCAGCATGTCGAGCAGGGGGATGCGGAGGCGGCCCAGGGCGTTATCGATGACCTCACGCACCTGCGCGAGACGGAGCTCTTCCGCGAGCTGGGTATGCTGACCCGGGATCTCCACGAGGCGATCAAGGCGTTCAACTACGATGACCGGCTCGCCGATATTACCTCACAAGAGATCCCCGACGCCCGCGAGCGTCTCAACTACGTGATCACCATGACCGAACAGGCGGCCCACCGGACGCTGACGGTCATCGAGGGCAGCGCCCCGCTGGCTCAGGAGCTGGCCGAGGAGGGCGAGCGTCTCGGGGAGCGATGGCAGGCCTTCCGGCGCCGCGAGCTCGATGTCGAGGAGTTTCGAGTCTTATCGCGGGAGCTCGATGATTTTCTCGCCAAGGTCCAGACCAACAGCCGCTATATCAGCGAGCAGCTCAACGAGGCGCTGATGGCGCAGGACTATCAGGACCTGACCGGCCAGATCATCCGCAAGGTCATCGCCCTGGTCGAAGAGGTTGAATCGAACCTGGTCCAGCTCGTCCGCATCTCCGGCCAGCGACTGGAGGGGGAAGGCGAGCAGCAACCGGCGCAGAGCGCGTCGCAGCAGGCCGCCGAGGCCGAGCGCGCGCGCCGCGGGGACGGTCCGGCAATGCCAGGGCGTAACGACGACGACGTGGTCAGCAGCCAGGACGAGGTGGACGACCTCCTCTCCAGCCTGGGCTTCTGAGCGCGGCGGGCAGGCAGTCAGAATAGCGGAGGCCGTGCATGGCCATCGATCTCGACGACGACATCGTACAGGACTTTCTGGTCGAATCCCGGGAGATCCTCGACCGGCTTGGCGGTCAACTGGTGGACCTGGAGCAGCACGGCGAGGACAAGGATCTGCTTAACTCCGTCTTTCGTGGGTTCCACACGATCAAGGGCGGCGCTGGGTTCCTTGGGCTCAATCCGCTGGTGGAGGTCTGCCACCGTACGGAGGATGTCTTCAACCTCCTGCGCAACGGGGAGAAGCGGGTCAGCCCCGAGCTGATGGACACCGTGCTTCGCGCGCTGGATGTGGTCGTGGCGCAGTTCGGGCAGATCGAGAATGGCCAGGAGCCGGAACCAGCCTCCGAGGAGCTGCTCGGGGAGCTGGATCGCCTCAAGCAGCCTGACGGAGCAGCCGCCGCCGAAAGCCACGGCAGCGGGGCGGGCGATTCGGCGCCGCGCGCAGGTGCGCAGGCGAGCGACGGGGAAGGCACGGATTCCTCGGGCGGTGGCGAGGACATCACCGAGGCGGAGTTCGATGCGCTGCTCGATACGCTCGAGACGGAGAGCAGTGATACCGGCTCCGGCAGTGATGAGATTACCGACGAGGAGTTCGAGCAGTTGCTCGATGAACTCCACGGCAAGGGGCAGCACAAAGGCGCGCCGGAAGAGCCTGCTGCCGCCGAGCAGAGCGGTGGCGACGATGAGATCTCCGAGGAGGAGTTCGAGCAGCTGCTCGATAATCTCTATGGCCCGGGAGCGGCGCCGGGCAAGGACGGGACCCCGCCCGCTGTAGCCGATCACAAGGCCGGTCAACCGGCAGCGGGGGAGACGCCGGCCGAGGCCGAAGGCGCCGGCGGCGCGGATTCGGACGCCGCAGCAGCGGCGCCTGCTGCGCCGAAGCAGGGCGCAAAAGGGGGGGGGTCGCCCGCCAGCGAGTCGGCCGCCGCGGCGGACAAGCCCGCACCGTCGGCCGGGGGGGGCGGCAAGCAGCCCCCGGCCCAGGGGGGCTCTGGTTCCCAGGGGAACGGGAAAGGCGGCGGCGACAAAGGCGGCGACGGCGGTGGGGGGTCCCGCGTGGAGGCCTCTGTACGGGTCGATACCGCCAAGCTCGATGAGATCATGAATCTTGTCGGCGAACTCGTCCTGGTCCGTAACCGCCTGTCGAACCTCCGCAACGTGCTCGATGACGATCGCATGGGTCAGGCGGTGAGCGATCTGGAGCTGGTCACCTCCGATCTCCAGTCTTCGGTCATGAAGACCCGGATGCAGCCGATCAAGAAGGTCTTCGGCCGCTTCCCCCGGGTCATTCGGGACCTGGCCCGGCAGTTGGATAAGGAGGTCACCCTGGAGACCCACGGCGAGGAGACGGACCTCGACAAGAACATGGTCGAGGCGCTCTCCGATCCCATGGTCCACCTGGTCCGCAATGCCGTGGATCACGGTGTGGAGTATCCGGACGAGCGCGAGGCTGCGGGCAAGCCGCGGCAGGGTACGGTGACGCTGGCCGCCGAGCAGGAAGGCGACCACATTCTGCTGACCATCGCCGACGACGGCCGTGGCATGGATGCCGACAAGCTGCGCAATCTTGCGGTCAAGAAGGGGGTCATGGACCAGGAGTCGGCCTCGCGGCTCGACGACAAGGAGGCGTTCAACCTGATCTTCCACCCCGGCTTCTCCAGCAAGGAGGAGATCTCCGATGTCTCCGGCCGCGGGGTGGGGATGGATGTGGTCAAGAACAGCCTCGCCAAGCTCAACGGGACGGTGGATATCGACTCGGAGCTGGGCCGTGGCACCAGCATGCGGATCCAGCTGCCGCTGACCTTGGCGATCCTGCCCACCCTCATGGTCAAGGTCAGTGGCCGCAAGTTCGCACTGCCCATGTCGGTGGTCCGGGAGATCTTCGAGCTGCAGGACGTGCGGACCAACGTCGTCAACAATCGGCTGGTGGCCATTGTCCGTAATAAGGCGATGCCGCTGTTCTTCCTCGAGCGCTGGCTCGATCAAAGCGGTGAGCCGGTGCTGCGCACCAAGCGCGAGATGGCCGAGGGCAACGGTGAGGATGAGGGCGAGGACGAGCGCCAGGTCATTACCGTGATCGTCGGCAACCAGGCGGTTGGCTTCGTGGTGGACGAGGTGATCGGGCTCGAGGAGGTGGTGATCAAACCGCTCGGCGCGCTTTTGCACGGCCTCCCCGGGCTGGCGGGCTCGACCATCACCGGCGATGGCCAGATCGCGCTGATCGTGGACATCCCCAGCCTGATCAAGGCGCACGGGCGTCGGCTCTAGCGCCTGACGGCGCGCACCTTCCGCAACAAGGAGGCCCGGGTGAGCATTCGAGTGCTGGTGGTCGATGACTCCGGCTTTTTCCGTCGGCGCATCCGAGCCATGATCGAGCAGGATTCGCGCCTTGAGGTATGCGGTGAAGCCGCCGACGGCCGCCAAGCGATCGAGCAGGCGCGCCGGTTGTGCCCGGATGTAATCACCATGGACATCGAGATGCCTGAACTCGACGGCATCTCGGCGGTACGCGAGATTGTCCGTTACCGGCCGACTCCGGTGCTGATGTTCTCCTCGCTCACCCACGAGGGGGCGCGGGCGACCATTGAAGCGCTTGAGGCCGGCGCCTCGGACTTTATCCCCAAGCGCTTCGCCGACGTATCCGGTGACATGGAAGCCGTGCAGCGCCAGCTCTGCGAGCGGCTGGTCGAGCTGGGCGGGGGGCGACGAGGCGGTGGCGCTCGGCGCGGTCAGGCCGCGGCCTCCCAGAGTGAACCGTCACCCCGGGGCGATGAGGGCTCAACGCCGGCGGCGCGATCGACCACCGGCGCTGCGGCGGATTCAGGGCGTCAGCAGCGTACGACTCCTGAGCGCGGCGGGGGTGAGGCCCCCCGGGATGCCGGGAGGCACCCGTCCGGGCGTGGTGAAGCCGGGGCTTCGGCGGCCGAAACACCGGCACGCCGGACCACGGCCCGCGGTCCGCGGCTGGCGGATCTGGAGGCGGTTGTCATCGGGTGCTCCACCGGGGGGCCGGTGGCGCTGCAGCGGGTACTGACCAAGCTCTCCGCCCGGTTCCCGGTGCCGGTGTTGGTGGTTCAGCACATGCCGGCCTCGTTCACCCCAGCCTTTGCCGAGCGGTTGAACGAACTCTGCGCGGTCACCGTGCGCGAGGCCCGGGATGACGACGTACTGCGCCCGGGCGAAGTGCTCCTCGCCCCGGGGGGGCGGCATATCGGCATCCGCGGACGCAGCGGCCACTTGAGCGTCTACACCTACGAAGGCCCATCGGACCATCACTACAAGCCCAGTGTCGACATTGCTTTCAGTGAGCTGGCGCGGCTTGTGCCCGGGCGGGTGCTGGGCATCGTCCTCACCGGGATGGGCTCCGACGGTGCCAAGGGGGCGAAGCAGCTCAAGGAGAGCGGGTCCTGGGTCTGGAGCCAGGACGAGGCTTCGAGCGTGATCTACGGTATGCCGGCCGCCGTGGCGCGCGCCGGCCTCAGTGATCAGGTTCTGCCCCTCGACCAGATTGGAGAAGAACTGACCCGCCTGCGCTGAGTGGGCGGTGTACGGAGGCCTATGCGAATCTGGACCGTAGCCAACCAGAAGGGGGGCGTCGGCAAGACCACGGTGGTGACCAGCCTTGCCGGGCTTCTGGCCCAGCGCGGGCAGTCGGTTCTGGTGGTCGACCTCGATCCGCACGGTTCTCTGACCAGCTACTTCGGCTACGACCCCGAGACGGTCGAGCCCAACCTCTACGAGCTCTTCCGGACCCAGGGCCGCGGCGGCGATCCGTCGGCGATGACGGTCCCGACGTCGATCTCCGGGCTCGAGTTGCTCCCGGCTTCCACCTCCTTGGCGACGCTGGACCGGCAACTCGGCAGCCGCAAGGGCATGGGACTGATCATCCGCCGCGGCCTGCAGAGCATGGCGGGCCGCTTCGACTACACCCTGCTCGACTGCCCCCCCATGCTTGGGGTTCTGATGGTCAACGCCCTGGCGGCATGCGATCACCTGGTCGTGCCGGTGCAGACGGAGTTCCTGGCGATGAAGGGGCTGGAGCGCATGGTGCATACGCTGGAGATGATTGAGCGCTCCCGGCCCAAGCCGCTGCCGTACACCATTGTACCGACGCTTTACGACAAGCGGACGCGCGCCGCCACGCGCGCGCTGGAAGAGCTGCGCCAGCGCTACGGCGAGCGGGTCTGGCCCGGCGCGATCCCGGTGGATACGCAGTTTCGTGAGGCAAGCCGGGACGGCCAGCCGCTAACCGTGATACAGCCCTGGTGTCGGGGCAGTATGGCCTTCCGGAAACTGCTCGAGCACCTCAAGGAGAAGGAGCGCGCGCAAGAGGCGGAGGCGCTCGGCCATGGCTAGCGACGACGCGTTCGATCCGGACCTGCCCGATAGTCAGCACGCCCTCGGCGAGTACCTGCAGGCGCTGCTCGATGAGGTCGAGGACTACGCGGAATCGGACGCTGAAGCCGGCGAGCCGGGGGCGGGGGAGCAGGACGCCACCAGCCCGGGGGCGCCTTCCGACCCCGCGGAGCCACAGGAGGCGCCCGGCACGAGGCCGGGTTCCGCCGGCGACGATGCGCCGGAGCCAGCACGAGAATCCCGGGAGTCGGGGCCGGCTGCCCGCCGTACACGGGTCGAGGAGCGGCCCCGCTTACCGCAGGCTCCGTTGCCGGAAGTCGCTCCCGATGACCCCCCAGCTCCCGCACCGGAGAGCCCGACGCCGCCCGCACCACCCCAGGAGGCCGCCGAAGCGGCGTCACCCAGTCTGCAGGGGACAGGCGCGCCGCCGGCACAGCCGCCGGAGGATCCGACCCCCGCCTGGGCCCGGCCCTTTTTCCAGGCATTGACGATCCACGTCGGGGCGCTGCGTCTGGCCGTCCCGTTGGTCAAGCTGCACCGTGTCGTGCCGTGGGACGATCCCGAAGCCGTCCAGCCGGCAGTGGGGCAGCCGGAGTGGATGCACGGGTTGCTCGATCACCGCGGGCGGTATATCAGCGTGGTCGATACCGCCGAGCTCGTGCTGCCGCCGGAGCGCCGCCCCGAGCCGGAGGAGCGGCGGCACGGCAAGATCATTATCGTCGGCGACGGCACCTGGGGGCTTGCCTGCAGGGACGTCGGCGACGTCCTGAAGCTGCGTCCGGAGCAGGTCCAATGGCGCGGCAGCGCCAGCCGGCGGCGCTGGCTCGCCGGGACCGTGCGTGAGCACCTGTGTGCGCTGGTGGATACCGATGCTTTCGCCGCAATGCTCGCCGAGGAGGGGGGCGTCGGCGGGACCCTGGCCACGGGCGCCGCTGCCGGGCAGAATACAGCCGGCTCTCGATCATCGACTTAGGGGAGAGACTCCCATGGCCTACGAGAACATGCAGTACGAAGAGGACGCCGAGCTGGCGGAGGGGCCGACCAGCCAGTGGGTGACCTTCAAGCTCGGGCGCGAGCACTACGGCATCAATGTCATGCAGGTCCAGGAAGTACTGCCGCCGTCGGAGATCGCACCCGTGCCGGGGGCTCCGCACTTCGTGCTCGGTATCATCAACCTCCGTGGCAAGGTGGTGACGGTCATCGATACCCGCCTGCGCTTCGGGCTCGAGCCGCGGGAGGCGGGCAAGGAGAGCCGCATCATCGTCATGGAGGTGGGCGAGAACATCGCCGGCATCCTCGTCGATAGCGTGGACGAAGTGGCCAGCGTTCGCGAGGCTCAGATCGACACGGCGCCGAATGTCGGCAATGAGGAGTCCTCGCGCTACATCTACGGCGTGGTTAGCCGGGAGGACGGTCTGCTGATCCTGGTGGATGCCAACAAGCTGCTTACCGAGGACGAGTGGCAGGAAGTCGCGGCGCTCTGACGCCGTGCGCTAGTCCCGGGATTCGAGGTGGCGGACCGAGGCCGGACGCTCTGGCTGGATCTCCGCCGTTTTGACCCGGTTGCCCTGGGTTTGCACGATGGTGACCGGATAACCGTCGATCAGCAGGCTCGTGCCCGGCTCCGGGATTGTCTCCAGCTTCTCGAGAATCAGGCCGTTGAGTGTTTTCGGCCCGCTGGTCTTGAGCTGCCAGCCGAGCACACGGTTGAGTTCCCGGACCGTGGCGCTGCCCTCCGCGACGTAACAGCCGTCGCTGCGCTGGAAGATCGAGCGGGCTAGATCGCCGGGGTCGGTGGTGAATTCGCCGACGATCTCCTCGAGGATGTCCTCAACAGCGGCTAGCCCCAGGATCTCGCCGTACTCGTCCACGACCAGCCCGACTCGCTCACGCTGGCGCTGGAACTTCAGCAGCTGCGTGTGGAGGCCGGTCCCCTCCGGGATGAATAGCGGCTCCGTCAGCCGTGTCTCCAGGTCTTCCGGCGTGAAGGTGCCGCGCACCAGATCGCCGATGATGCGCCGCAGGTGGATGAACCCCTGAACGTCGTCGATGGTCCCGCGGTAGACCGGCAAGCGGGTGTACTGGCTGTTGGTCAGACGCTCCAGCGTCTCCGGCCACGGGTCATCCAGGTCGATGCCGGCGATCTCCGGGCGCGGGATCATGATGTCCTCGACCGTCGCCTCCTCCAGATCGAGGATGCTGACCAGCATGCGGCGGTGGCGCCGCGGAATCAGGCTGCCGGACTCGTTGACGACCGTGCGCAGCTCCTCCTGGCTGATTTCCGCGGCCGAGACATCCTCCACCCGCACCTGGACGATCCGTAGCAGCCCGTTGGCGGCGGTGTTCACCAGCCAGACCAGCGGGTAAAGAATCCGCAGCAGCGGGTAGAGGACGTAGCTGGCCGGGAAGGCCACCCGCTCCGGGTGCACGGCGGCCAGGGTCTTGGGAGCCACTTCGGCGAAGATCAGGATGACGAGGGTCAGCAGGCCGGCGGCGATGGCGATGGCACTCTCGCCGTAGAGGCGCAGCGCGATCACCGTCGCCAGGGATGAGGCGGCGATGTTGATGAAGTTGTTGCCCAGCAGAATGACGCCGAGGACCCGATCGGGGCGCTGAAGCAGGCGCTCGGCGATGCGAGCGGCGCGGTGGCCCTCCTTGGCGCGGTGCCGGAGCCGGTAGCGATTGAGTGACATCAGCGCCGTCTCGGAGCCGGAGAAACAGCCCGAGAGCACGATCAATGCGCCGAGGGCAGCGAAGAGAAAGCCGATGGGGAGGTCGGTCAACGGTGCGGGCGGCCTCGCTGTCCTTTAGGTCCGGATGCGCCGGGCCACGGCGGGCGTGCGGCGCAGCTCGTCGAGATGCTGGGGATCCGGCCGTTGTGGTCGATCCCGGTCGCGATCGACGATGCACAGGAATCCGAGCGTCTCGGTACCAACCGCATGGATCTGGTGCCAGGCCCAGGGGGCAATGTAGGCGCAATCCAGCGGGGTGATGGCCTCGACCCGCTGGTCGAGTACGACTTCGGCCTCACCCCGCAACACGATGACCACATGGGCGTGCTCATGGCGCTCCAGTGTCGTATAGCCGCCCGGCTCCACCTCGAAGTAGCGGGTCTCGAAGGCCGGCGCCTGCTGGCCCGCCGGCTGACCGACCAGGGTCTGCCGCCGGGCCCCGCTGAAGTGTGTTCCCTCGGCCTTGTACGCCTCCTGCTCGATCCCTTCCCAGCGGAAGTTCGCCTCCCGAAGGATGCGGCACTGATCCGGTGGCGGCGTCCCGGGCATGGTCAACGGCCCTCGACCACGTCCTGGAGCCGGCGTGCCGCCGCCACGCGGTCGCCCTGGGCGTAGAGACTGCCGCCGATCAGGAGGATGACGTCGGGCCCGTAGCGTTCGGCCCAGTAGGGGGCGCGATCAGCATCCACACCGCCGCCCGGGGTCGGCAGCGCCGGGCGGATCGAGCCCAGCGGCCGGCGCAGGCGATCGTTGATACGGTCGCACAGTGATTGATCGTAGGTGGGGAAGCGCCCCTCGGCGTTGGTGTAGACGACCATGTCGGCGCCAAAGAGGCGCGTGAGCTCACCGAGCAGCAGCGCCGGGTCGATGCCGTGCTCGGCCCCGGAGACGGCGCCGGCGAAGGCCGGATGCGCCATCAACGCCAGGTCGTAGCGCTCCCGGGCCCAGATCAGGGCGTCGATACCGGTGAGGAAGGGGCAGATCAGAACGGCCTTGCAGCCGGCCTCCTGGGCGGCGTCCAGGCGCCTTTCCAACTCCCACCGCGGACCGGTGACATTGGGTAGGTAGAGGGAGTTGCCGCCGGTCTCGGCATTGGCCCGCTGGACGGCCTCCTGGCAGGCGTGGAGTCGCTCCAGATACGGCGACGTGGCCTGGTTGCAGAGCCCGTGGTCGTCCTTGATGAGATCGATGCCGCCCCGGGCGAAGTCCTCGCAGTAGCCGGCGAGGGTTGACGTGTCCAGCCCCAGCGGCTTGAGGGCGGTGGAGCTGAGCGGGCGCTCGCCGGCGCCGAGCATCTCGCGTATTCCGGCCGTCCCGTAGCGCGGGCCCCCGAGTGCCTCGAGCAGTGCCGGAGTCCACTCGATATCGCTGAGGCGGATCCCGCTTTTCAGGGAGATGTTGCCGAAGAGGTTATTAATCAGCTGTGTCGGCTCCAGACCGGTGATCGCCTCCGGGAAGGCCAGGACCAGGCGGTGACGCCCGTCGTCCAGGGCGGTGAGTTCGTCGATGTGCGGCACCACGTCGTCGTAGACGTGCTCGGGGATGCACCGCGAGGGGAGTTCCGCGCTCTGCTCCAGCGCGATGCCGCGCGCCTTGTCATCGGGATCCTCGCCGGGGCGGCAGGTGAGGTGGTAGGTGACTCGCATCACTGGGGTCGACACGGTGGCTCCTTCTTCTTCGGGTCAGTTGCTCGTCGTCGAATTGACACGCTCGGCGCTTCGGGTGACATCGCCCCCCTCATCGCGGGCGCGGGTAACGGCGCTCTCTGCCGCCTCGAGGATGAACTCGCTGTTCGCTCCGTGCTCCGGGAAGGCGGCGATACCTGCGGAGACCGTCAGCGGGCCGAGAGCCCGGCCGCGCTGGTGGACCCGCAGTTCGCCAATTTCTTCGCGGACAGCCTCGGCCCGCATGGAGCCGTTTTCGAGCCCGGCATCGGGGAGGAGGATGCCGAACCCCTGGTCGCTGGCCCGGCAGCAGACGTCGGATCCGCGGAATGAGCGGTGGACGGCGTCGGCCATCCCCTGGAAGAGACGGTCGGAGGTCTCCGGGCCATGCTCCGCGGTAAAGTCGGCCATGGCATCCACCTCGAGGCGGATCAGCACCAGGCTGGCCCCGACCCGGCGGGCGCGGTGAAGCTCCCGCTCCAGGGTGTCTTCGAGGTAACGGCGATTGAAAAGCCCGGTAAGCGGATCCCGCACATTGCGGTGACGGACCCGGCGTTGCAGCTGATGACCGGAGAGGCTGATGGCCGCCGCAGTCGCCAGGCTCGCAAGGAGCGCGTGCTCATCGGCATTGCGCAGGCTGTTCATGTCAGCGCGCAGCTCACCAACCGCCAGCCCCTGGGCGTGGAGCGGGATCCGGAGCTCATCCTCCGGGCCGCGGGGCGGTGCCGCCTGGGCAGGGGCATCGGTGAGCGGGAGGACGCGCCCCTCCGCCCAGGCGCCGGCGTGCTGCCACCCCTCCCGATCCAGGGCAGCCTGCCAGATGTTGCCGCGGCTCATCGGCAGTAAGCGTGCGGCGGTCTCGCACACCAGCTGTACGACTTCCTGCTGGCCGTGGCTCTCGGCGAGGCTGGTGAGATAGCCTTGCAGCTCGGCCAGCGTGTGGGTTGTCATCGACGGGCTTTGCTCTGCGGCCATGCGCGCGGGATCCGAATCGTACGTTCAAACAGATACCTTAAACCAACAGTGCAGGGACCAGCCAGTCGCAATGAGGAGACACCATGGCATACCGGACCACTGATTTATGCGACGCCCACGCGGACGACCCCACGGCGCAGGTGCGCGTTGTCAATCCGATGTTTGTCGGCTACGGCGGACGGCGGCGGTTCAGCGGCCCTGTCACGACGCTGAAGCTTTTCGAGGACAATGTCCGGGTACGGGAGATCCTCAGCGAGCCCGGCGAAGGTGGGGTCCTCGTCGTGGATGGCGGGGGGTCGATGCGTTGCGCCCTGCTCGGTGACCAGCTCGCCGCCCTGGGCCGGGAGAATGGCTGGTCCGGTGCCGTGATTTACGGCTGTGTTCGGGATAGTGCGGATCTGGCCGAGATCGACTTCGGTGTCCAGGCCCTCAATACGCATCCGCTGAAGAGCCAGAAGAAGGGCCTGGGCGAGCGCGATGTCTCTGTGACCTTTGCCGGGGCCACGATTCAGTCCGGGGACTGGATTTACGTGGATGAAGATGGAGTAATCGTGGCCGGTCGGCAATTGGCCGACTAGCGTGCCGGCGGGTCCAGCGTCCGGGGCAGGCAGTTTCGGCGGTACGGGGGGGTCCATGGGAGATCGTTTGGATTCGGTACGCCTGGATCGGTGGCTTTGGGCGGCGCGCTTTTTCAAGACCCGGCGTCTCGCCGTGGAGGCGGTGCAGGGTGGCAAGGTGGATGTGGACGGGGGGCGCGCCAAGCCGAGCCGCGCGGTCAAGCCCGGTGATCGGCTGACCATCACGAAGGGGCAGCAGCGCTTCGAGGTCATTGTGCGGGATCTGGCGCAGGAGCGAGGACCGGCGAAGGTTGCCGAGACCCTCTACGAGGAGACGGAGGAAAGCCGTAAGCGCCGTGAGGAGCAGGCGCAACAGCGGCGGCTGGCGGCAGCGGCCGTGCCGCGACCGGACCACCGTCCGGACAAGCGGGAGCGGCGCCGCCTCTCGGCCTTCAAAAAGGGGTCGTGATTAGCCGAAATCCCTGGAGCGTACGTCCAGGCTGCCGATCAGGTCGGTGAGATCCTCCAGTCGCCCGGCGATCAGATGGCCGACTCCGTGCCGTTCCTGCCAGGTGCCGGCAACCCCCAGCAGGCGGGCACCGAGCAGCGCCTGTCGCTGCGCCTCTGCCGTCGCCCGGTGGACGACGAGGTTGATCCGTCCGGTTTCATCTTCGAGGGTGACAAAGGTCACGCCCCCGGCTGAACCAGGGCGCTGGCGATTGATCACCAGCCCGGCTGCCCGCACCGGTCGGCCTTGTGCGGTCCCGGTCAGTTCGGCGGCGCTGCGGTAGCGGCGCGCCTTGAGTTGGCGGCGCAGGAAAGCGATCGGGTGTGCGCGCAGGGTGAAGCCGGTGCTTGCGTAGTCGGCGAGGACAGCGCGGGATGCCGGAGCCGGAGCGAGGCTCGGGCGCTCGGCTTCCGCAGACGGGGGCGGGATCAGTGGGGTGCCGGCGTCCGCCCCAAGCGCTGACCAGGTTGCGGCCCGGCGATGGCCGGCGATCCCCCGCAGGGCGTCGGCATCGGCAAGCGCCTTGAGGTCGCTTTGATTCAGCCGGGCTCGGCGCTTGAGATCATTGACGTCCCGGAACGGGGCCTCCCGGCGGGCGGCAGCGATGCGGCGGGCACCGTCTGCGGAGAGGCCTCGCATCTGCTGGAGTCCCAGGCGCAGGGCCGGCTGTTGGCCTGCGACTTTGTCCGCAGCGCGACGCGGGCGCTCCAGCGTGCACGCCGGGTCGCTGTAGCGGATATCCACCGGCCGCACTTCCACTCCGTGCTCCCGGGCGTCGCGGATGATCTGTGCCGGGGCGTAGAAGCCCATGGGCTGGCTGTTGAGCAGCGCTGCGGTGAACGCCGCCGGTTCATGGCACTTGAGGTAGGCGGAGGCGTAGACGAGCAGGGCAAAGCTGGCGGCGTGGGATTCGGGGAAGCCGTACTCGCCGAACCCCTCGATCTGGTGGTAGAGCCGCTCAGCGTAGCTGGAGCTGTAGCCGCGCGCGAGCATGCCGTCGATGAGCCGCTGACGCAGGGGCGCCAGCCCCCCTTTCTTGCGCCAGGCGGCCATGGAACGGCGGAGACGGTCGGCTTCGTCGGCGGTGAAGCCCGCCGCAACCACGGCCAGCTCCATTGCCTGTTCCTGAAAGATCGGTACGCCGAGGGTCCGCTCGAGGACCGACTGCACTTCGGTAGAGGGGTAGTCGATCGGCTCGCTGCCCTCCCGGCGGCGCAGATAGGGGTGAACCATGTCCCCCTGGATGGGGCCGGGGCGGACGATGGAGATCTCGATGACCAGGTCGTAGAAACAGCGTGGCTGCATGCGCGGGAGCATGGCCATCTGGGCCCGCGATTCGATCTGGAAGACGCCGAGCGTGTCGGCGCGCTGGATCATGGCGTAGGTTTGTGGATCCTGTGCCGGGAGTGTAGCCAGGGTCCAGGTGTGGCCGCGCCAGTGAGCGATCAGGTCGAAGGCGCGGCGGATGACGGTCAGCATGCCGAGAGCGAGGACATCGACTTTGAGCAGGCCGAGTGCCTCGAGGTCGTCCTTATCCCACTCGATGATGGTGCGCCCGGCCATGGCTGCTGGCTCGGTGGGCACAAGCTCGGTGACGGGACCGCGAGCAATCACGAATCCGCCCACATGCTGCGAAAGGTGGCGGGGCTGGTCGAGCAATTGAGCGACAAGCCCACGCAAGTGACGAGCCGTTTGCCCGTCCGGGGCGATACCGGCCTGATCCAGGGTGGCGTCATCGAGCAGGTTGCGGTCCCAGCCCTGGGTGGCCTGGCAGAGCGCGCGGATGGTCTCCGGCGCCAAGCCAAGGGAGCGCCCCACGTCGCGGATTGCCGATCGCGGCCGGTAGTGGATGACGGTTGCGGCCAGGGCGGCGCGATGGCGCCCGTAACGCTGGTAGATGTACTGGATGACCTCCTCGCGGCGGTGGTGCTCGAAGTCCACGTCAATATCGGGCGGTTCACCCCGCTCCCGGGAGACGAATCGCTCGAAGAGTACGGACTGGTGCGCCGGATCCACCTCGGTGATACCCAGACAGAAGCAGACGACGGAGTTGGCGGCGGAGCCGCGTCCCTGACAGAGGATGCGTCGGTTGCGAGCGAAGGCGACGATGTCGTGCACGGTCAGGAAGTAGTGCTCGTAGCCGAGTTCGCCGATGATCTGCAACTCACGCTCGAAGGCCGCTCGGACACTGGCCGGGACGCCATCCGGGTAGCGCCCTGCGGCTCCGGATTCGACCAGGGTGCGCAGGTGCTCGCTCGGTGTCCGGCCGGGGGGTACGACCTCTTCAGGGTACTCGTAGCGCAGCTCCTCGAGTTCAAAGGTGCATGCCGTGGCGATGTTACGGGTGGCGCTGAGCAGGTGCTCCGGGTAACGGGCGGTCAGTTCCTGCCGGCGACGCAGGTGGTGCTCGCCGTTCGGCGCCAGATGACCGGTGACCTGGCAAAGTGGCTGGCCGAGGCGCACGGCGGTCAGCGTATCGTGGAGGGCGCGACGCCCGCGGACATGCATTTCGGCCCCGGTAGCCGCGAGCGCCGGGAGGCCAAGCGCGGTGGCCTGAGCCTCGAGAGAGCGGCAGCGCTGCACGTCGTCGGGCCCGGCGAGCAGTTCGATGGCGACGTAGCCCCGGCCCCGGAAGCAGTGGGCAAACCACTCGGCGTCGCCCGTGCCGGCGTCGAGGTCATGGCCGACGGAAGGCGGGATCAGCAGTGCGATTGCAGCCGGCGCTGCGTGGCTCAGATCCTCGCGGGTAACGTGGTATTGCCCCTTGGTGGCCCGGCTACGGGCCAGGCTGATCAGCGCGCAGATCTGCCCATAGGCGGTTCGATCCGGAGCGAGGAGGACAATGCGAGGGCCGTCGGCGAGTTGAAGCTCGGTGCCGACGATCAGTTGCAGGGGGGTTCCCCGCGCTGCCCGCCACGCACGCACGATGCCGGCCATGGAGCACTCGTCGGTCAGGGCGAGGGCTCGGTAGTCTTGCTCGATGGCGCGCTCGACCAGCTCCTCCGGCCGGGAGGCGCCCCGGCCGAAAGTGAAGCTGCTCAAGCAGTGGAGTTCCGCGTATTCGGGATGCATAACTGTACGTCAATGCAGTGAAGACATGTACAGTAACACGGGCGCGCGGCTTTGTCCGGCCCGTTGTGGCGTTGCGCCGACTCAGCGCCAGATCAGCGGGAAATTGCCGGTGCTTGCACGCCGGAAGGCATCGCTGCTGCGCTGTATGGCGACGACCGTTATCGATGGCCAGAGGAGCATGAGCAGAATGCCGGCCAGTGCGCTCGTTTCGAAGAGCAGGGATAGGGCAACGACCACGAGAAGCGTTGCCACGAGGAACCATTCGAGGCTGGCGATGCGCTGGAGCATGCGGCGGGCTGCCGGCCGCACATCCCGGACCCGGCCATCGGTGCGCAGAACGGCGACCGGTGGCCAGAGCCAAGTAGCGGAGATCGTCAGCACACTTCCGTGGAGAAGCAGGCCGATGGCGATCTCGAGGGTTGGTGGGTGGCGCCAGGGGGCTTCGCTGCGCAGCTGCGCGTACTCACGGATCGTCGGCTGCACCAGGTCGCCAAGCAGCCAGAGCAGTCCGGCGACGACTGCCACCGGCACCAGCAGCCACAGCCCCTGGATGAACCAGATCGTGGTCAGGCGTCGGCTCCCGGAGAGGTAGTGGGTGCGCGGCAAGCCGCTGCGGGCCGCGCCGAGCAGCGTCCCCAGAGCCACGACCGCCGCCACGCCGAGTGCGGCCACCCAGCTGGTCACGGCGACCCGCAGGGTCGGCTCCAGATCGGGCAAAGCGGCGTAGACCGTTGCGGGCAGCTGCGCCACGGCGATGGCAAGGATAACCAGCGGCAGGGTCATCGCGAGAAAGCCCTGCAGGAGGAGCCCGAACGCATCGCGCAGCGTCGCCAGTATATCTTCAAGCATCGGTGGGGATACCGATCGCGGGAAAGCGCGATAGTCTAGCATCCCCATCCCGGCAACCGGTCCAGTCCTTTGAGGTGGACGTGCAGTTGAGCGGTGCTCTGACGTTTCTGGGGGGTATTGGCCTCTTCCTGTTGGGGATGAGGCTGATGAGCGATGGCCTGCGTCTGGCGGCCGGCTCGGCGCTGCGCGATATCCTGGCCGCGTCCACGCGGTCGCGTCTTCGCGGGGTCCTTTCCGGCGTGTTGGTCACCGCTGCCGTGCAGTCGTCCAGTGCCGTGATCTTCGCCACCATCGGCTTCGTCAACGCCAGCCTCCTCAGTCTTGCGCAGGCGATCGGGATTATCTACGGGGCCAGCCTGGGCACGACGCTGACGAGCTGGGTCGTGGCCGTGGTCGGCTTCAATGTGGATCTCCAGGCGCTGGCGTTGCCGCTGATCGCCCTCGGCGTCGGTATGCGGGTGGTGACAGGGTCGGCGCGGCGCCAGGCACTGGGCGATGCGCTGGCCGGGTTGGGGCTCTTTTTCCTCGGGCTCGATGTGCTGCGCGGCACCTTCGACGGCGTCGGGGATCCAGGCTTGCTCGCTGCGATGGCCGACTGGGGTGTGGCGGGGCTGCTCGTCTTTGTGGCCGTCGGCGTGGGGCTGACGACGTTGACGCAATCCTCCTCGGCCGCCCTGGCCATCACTCTGACCGCGGCCGGGGGCGGTTTGATCGCCGAGACGGCGGCGGCGGCCATGGTCATCGGTGCTGCCGTGGGGACGACCTCGACGGCTGTCTTCGCCGCGCTCGGCGCGACGGCCAACGCTCAGCGCGCGGCGACGGCTCAGGTGATCTTCAACTCTGTTGCCGGGCTGGTCGCCTTCATCCTGTTGGTCCCGCTGCTCCAGGTGGCCCACCAGGCCGCCGGGTTGCTGGGGCTGGGGGAGCAACCGGCGGTGGTGCTGGCGCTTTTCCACACCGCGACCATGCTGCTCGGTCTCGCTGTCCTCTGGCCGTTGACGCCCCGGCTCGTCGGGTGGCTGGAGCAGCGTTTTCGCCGCCGGGACGAGGAGCGCGGTCGGCCGCAGCACCTGGATGACAACGTCCTGGCAACGCCGACGCTGGCGCTCGACGCCGCTCGCCTGGAGGCCGAGCGGGCCGGTGCCATGAGCCGAGAGCTGGCGGCGGCGGCGATCAGCGGCAGCAGTGGGGAGGGGCGGCGCCGGCTCGAACGCGAGCGGCAGGCCCTGGAGGGGCTGATCCAGGCGATCAATGACTTCGCCCACCGCATCGATCGGAGCCAGCGGGATCCGGCGATCGCCGACGGGATGCCGCTTCTGCTGCGGGTCAATCAATACTATCAAGACATTCTCGAGCGCGTGGCTGCCGTTCACGAGCTCGACAGCACCGGCGAGGCCTATATCGGTGACGGCGAGCTCGCAACCGAGGTGGACCGGCTCCTTGCCGAGGCGGTGCGCCAGCTTGAAGCGGCCGGGCGGGCCGAGCAGGAGTGGAACCGCGAGGCGGTGAAGGCAGCGCGAAAGTCCTTTGACCGGGCTTATCAGCCGGTCAAGAACCGGCTTCTGCGGGCGGCGGCGGAGGGTCGGGTGCCGGTGCGGCGTATGGTGGTGACGCTCGATCGCCTCTCGGCGGTGCGTCGGGCCGTCGATCAGGCGCTCAAGGCGGCGCGTTACCAACGCAAACTGCGCCGTGCGTGCGAGCGGCTACAGGACGATGACCGGGAGGCGCACCCTGCCGATACAGCGGCCTCGGTCGATGATACGGGCTGAAAGTGACGGTCCTGTCACGTGGTAGCCTTCGTGCATTGAATAGCGGCCGAATCAGGGAGGCGGCATGACGGAGCCTGCGTCGAGCGATCGCATTGGCGATCGCGCCTGGCACGCGACCCCGAGTGACGAGGTTCTCGGCACCCTTCAGGTCGAGGCTGAGCACGGTCTCAGCGCCGACGAGGCGGAGCGGCGGCTGGATGAGTACGGTCCGAACCGATTGCGCCCGCCGGAGCGTGAGGGGCCGCTCAAACGTTTCGCCAAGCAGTTTCACAACATCCTCATCTACATCCTGATCGTCGCCGGTGTCGTCACCGGCCTTCTGGAGCACTACCTGGATAGCGCCGTGATCTTCGGCGTGGTCCTGATCAACGCCGTGATCGGCTACGTCCAGGAGGGCAAGGCGGAGAAGGCGCTGGATGCAATCCGCGGGATGCTCTCCCCGAAAGCGCTGGTCCTGCGCGATGGCGAGCGGATGACTGTTCCCGCCGAGTCCGTTGTCCCCGGTGACATTGTTCTGCTTGAGGCCGGGGACCGTGTGCCCGCCGACGTGCGCATTCTGCGCGGCCACAACCTGCGTGTGGATGAGGCGGTGCTCACCGGTGAGTCGGTGCCGGTTGAAAAGCTCGACCAGCCGGTCGCCGCCGATGCCGAGCTGGGCGACCGCCAGTCGCTGGCTTTCTCGGGAACCCTTGTTGCCTATGGACGGGGCCAGGGTGTCGTGGTGGCCACCGGCGAGACGACCGAGATCGGCAAGGTCAGCTCGCTGCTGGCCGATGTTCAGCAGATCACCACACCGCTGCTGCGCCAGGTCGATGAGTTCGGCCGCTGGCTCTCAGCGGCGATTGTGGCGCTGGCGGCGTTGACCTTCGGCGTTGGGTATTTCTTCCAGGACTACACGGCGATCGAGACCTTCCTGGCCGCCGTCGCCCTGGCCGTCGCCGCTATCCCCGAGGGGCTGCCGGCGATCATGACCATCACGCTGGCCATCGGTGTGCAACGCATGGCCGGGCGCAACGCGATCATCCGGCGCCTGCCGGCGGTGGAGACGCTCGGCTCCGTCACCACGATCTGCTCCGACAAGACCGGCACCCTGACCCGCAACGAGATGACGGTGCGCAGCGTCGTCACCGCCGAGGAGGAGATCGAGGTCACCGGGGTCGGCTACATCCCCGATGGCGGTTTTCAGCGCGGCGGTCAGGAGTTTTCCGCCGGTGACGACCCGGTCCTGCAGCAGATGTTGCAGGGCGTCGCGCTTTGCAATGAGGCTTCGGTTTACCACCGCAACGGGGACTGGCGCCTGGAGGGGGATCCCACGGAAGGGGCGTTGCTGGTCGCGGCGATCAAAGGGGGACTCGATCGCAAAGAACTGGAGCGTGCCTATCCGCGGGTAGACGTAATCCCGTTCGAGTCGTCATACAAGTTCATGGTGACGCTGCACCACGACCATGCGGGCGGTGGCATGCTTTATATGAAGGGCGCTCCGGAGCGGGTCCTGGCAGCCTGCACCCGGGAGCGGACCGCTGACGGGGATCGTCCTCTCGATCGGGATCGCTGGCAGCGGATCCTCGACGACATCGCCTCGCGTGGGCAGCGCCTGCTCGCCGTGGCGGTGCGCGAGACAACCCCGGAGCATCGCGAGCTTCTCTTTCAGGATGTCGAAGACGGCATGGTCCTGCTCGGCGTCATGGGCATCATCGATCCGCCGCGGGATGAGGCGATTGCCGCCGTGGCCACCTGCCACAACGCGGGGATCGGCGTGAAGATGATCACCGGGGACCATGCGCTGACCGCCTCGGCGATCGGCGAGCAGCTGGGCATTCGTGGCAAGCCCCTGGTGGGCCACGAGATCGAGTCCATGGACGATGAGGAACTCGGTCGCCGTTGCCTGGAGACGGATGTCTTCGCGCGCACGACCCCCGTGCACAAGCTTCGCCTCGTTCAGGCGCTGCAAAGCCACGGGCAGGTGGTCTCGATGACCGGGGATGGCGTCAACGACGCTCCTGCCCTCAAACGCGCCGATGTCGGCATCGCCATGGGGCAGAAGGGCACCGAGGCGGCCAAAGAGGCTTCGGAGATGGTCCTTGCCGATGACAACTTCGCCTCGATTGCCCATGCGGTGGAGGAAGGCCGCACGGTCTATGACAACCTGAAAAAGGCGATCCTCTACCTGCTACCAACGAACGGCGGGCAGGCGTTCACTATCGTGATTGCGGTCATGCTCGGTCTGACGCTTCCGGTAACCCCGGTGCAGGCGCTGTGGATCAACATGGTTACGGCGGTGACCCTGGCCCTGGCCCTGGCCTTCGAGCCGCCGGAGCCCGGGCTCATGGAACGCCGGCCGCGGGATCCGGCCAAGCCCATCCTCTCCGGTTTCCTGATCTGGCGGGTGCTCTTCGTCTCCGTGCTGCTGGTAATGGGTACCTTCGGGCACTACGTCTACATGGAAGCCCAGGGGGTCAGCGAGGAGCTGGCGCGGTCGGTGGCGATCAACACATTGGTGATGGGCCAAGTCTTCTATCTGTTCAACGCCCGCTACATCCTCGAGCCGGTAACCAGCGTCAACGGGCTGTTCGGCAGCCGGGCGGTACTCATCGCCATCGGTGTGCTCATCGTTCTCCAGGGGCTGTTCACCTACGCCCCACCAGTCCAGACCCTGTTCGGAACCGCCGGCCTCGGTCCTGAGGAGTGGCTGCGGGTTCTGGTCTTCGGGGTTGTGCTGTTCGGGATCGTCGAGCTGGAGAAGGCGGTCCTGCGTCGGCGGATCTCGCCGGAGGACTAGCCGCTCCGGGCGGGCCCGGTGCCCGGCGCGAGCCGGGGCCGGGCCGCCGGCAGCCGCCCGTGGGCGCGCTCGGCCGTGCCGGCGCTGCGGTTTTCTCTAGCTTTCCATAGCCTGCCTGTCAAGACTTGAAATCACTACCGGTTGGGGTAGGCTGTGCCCAACAGGTACTACATGTGGTGTTTCCCGCGAGCGTCAATAATACGGCGCCAGTGCCCAGCGGCCTGGTGCAACGGGTGCTTGTACTCGCGGTCCATACAAGGCAGTCAGGTAGGGGACGATCCATGAGCAAGCGCGCCGAGAGCAAAGTTCAGGCGATGCGGCAGTCGGCCGGCGATGTGCCGATCCAGAGCGCCTCGCTGGACATCTGGGACAAGAAGTATCGGCTCAAGACCAAGGCCGAGGAGCCGGTCGATGGCAGCATCGACGAGACCTACCAGCGTGTTGCCCGCGCTTTGGCCGACGTGGAGGAGACCAAGGCGAAGCAGGATCACTGGTATGAGCGCTTCCTCTGGGCGTTGCGCCACGGCGCGGTGCCGGCGGGCCGGATTATCTCCAACGCCGGCGCGTGGGATCACAAGCCGGCGACATCGACGATTAACTGCACGGTATCGGGGACCATCCAGGACTCGATGGACGGCATCCTCAAGCGCGTCCACGAGGCCGGCCTGACTCTCAAGAGCGGTGCGGGCATCGGCTACGAGTTCAGCACCCTGCGGCCGCGCGGCGCCTACGTCTCCGGCGCCGGTGCCTACACCTCCGGGCCGCTTTCGTTCATGGATATCTACGACAAGATGTGCTTTACCGTCTCTTCGGCTGGCGGGCGGCGCGGTGCCCAGATGGCCACTTTTGATGTCGGCCATCCCGATGTCACCAACTTCATCCGCGCCAAACGGGAAGACGGTCGGCTGCGTCAGTTCAATCTGTCGCTGCTGATCACCGACGGCTTCATGCAGGCGATGGAGGCCGATGGTGAGTGGCCGCTGGCGTTCCCGCTGACCGAGGACGAGGTCGCCGCCGAGGGGATCAACCTCCAGGATCCGGAACAGGTCCTGTGGCGTGAGTGGCCGACCCGCGAGGGGTACGTGACCGATGGCGAGGGCCGCGTAGCCTGCCGCATCTACCGGCGGGTCAAGGCGCGCCACCTGTGGAACCTGATCATGACCTCCACGTACGACTACGCGGAGCCCGGGTTCATCCTCGCCGATCGCGTCAACGAGTTGAATAACAACTGGTTCTGCGAAGAGATCCGGGCGACCAACCCCTGCGGCGAGCAACCGCTCCCCCCGTACGGGGCCTGCCTGCTCGGCTCGATCAATCTGACCATGTTCGTGCGTGACCCGTTCACGCCAAAGGCTCGCTTCGACTGGGACGAGTTCCGCGAGGCGGTGGCGGTGTTCACGCGGATGCTCGACAACACCGTCGAGATCAACGGCCTGCCGCTGGAGCAGCAGCGCGCCGAGATCCAGCGCAAGCGCCGCCACGGTATGGGCTTCCTGGGGCTGGGCTCTACCGTGACCATGCTGCGCATGAAGTACGGCGATGATGACTCCGTGGCCTTCACGGAAGAGGTCGCCAAGCAGATGGCGCTGACGGGCTGGCGCACAGGGTTGGAGTTGGCCAAGGAAAAGGGGCCGGCGCCGATCATGGACGAGATCTATGAGATCACGCCGGAGCTCATGCGCAAGCGCCCGGAACTGCGCGATGACGGCTACGAGATCGGGGAGCAGATCCCCGCCCGCGTGCTGTGGGGACGCTATTCGCGCTACATGCAGCGCATCGCGGCGGAGGAACCGGAACTGGTGGATGAGTTCGCCCAGGTCGGTTCGCGCTTCACCCATCACAGCTCCATTGCGCCGACCGGAACCATCTCGCTGTCACTGGCCAACAATGCGAGCAACGGCATCGAGCCGTCGTTTGCCCACCATTACGTGCGTAATGTCATCCGCGAAGGGCGTAAGACGAAGGAGCCGGTGGACGTCTTCTCCTTCGAGCTGCTGGCCTACCGCCACTTCATCGATGGTGATGCGTTGCCGGAAGGCGGCGAAGAGGGGCAGGGCAGGCTGCCGGATTACTTCATTAGCGCCGATCAGGTGACGCCGAAACAGCACGTGGACATCCAGGCGGCGGCACAGCGTTGGGTGGACTCGTCGATCTCGAAGACGGCCAACGTGCCCACGGACTACCCCTACGAGGACTTCAAGGACATCTACCGCTACGCCTATCAACAGGGGCTGAAGGGGTGCACGACCTTCCGTTTCAATCCGGAGGTCTTTCAGGGCGTGCTGGTCAAGGAGAAGGATCTGTCCGAGACCACGTACCGCTTCCACCTGGAGGACGGTACGGTCATTGAGGCGCAGGGCGACGAGGAGATCGAGTACGACGGTGAGACGCACAGCGCTGCAAACCTCTATGAAGCACTCAAGGAGGGGTACTACGGCAAGTTTTGACACAGCGCGCGGCGAACGGGACCCCGGGTCAGCGCCAGTGGGCGACGGCCCGGCCCGGAACGCCGGGCGGCTGGCGACTGCCTAAAACCCGTAACCCGAATCGCAGCCCCGAGCCGCTGGGAGCAAGCACATGGCCAAAAAAATCGAAAAGAGCATCGTCGACTACGAAGTGGTCCGGAATGAGGCGGAGGAGGCCGAACAGGGCCAGAGTACCGCGCAGGCGGGGCCGGACATCCAGCACATGCACGAGCATATCGAGCGGCCCGAGGCGCTCCACGGCTCCACGTACAAGATCAAGACGCCGCTCTCGGAGCATGCCCTTTACGTCACCATAAACGATGTCATCCTCAATCCGGGCACTGAGCACGAGCAGCGTCGCCCCTTCGAGATCTTCATCAACTCGAAGAACATGGACCACTTCCAGTGGATCGTGGCGCTGACCCGGATCATCTCGGCGGTCTTCCGCAAGGGCGGCGACTGCACCTTCCTCGCCGAGGAGTTGCGCTCGGTCTTCGACCCGCGCGGCGGCTACTTCAAGCGCGGCGGGCGGTTCATGCCGTCGCTGGTCGCGGAGATCGGCGACGTCATCGAGACCCATCTGCGTGAGATCGGGATGCTGGAGCCGGAGGGGCTCGATGAGCACCAGAAGCGCTTCATCGCGCAGAAGCGGGCCGAGATCGAAGGCGGAGGCCCAGCGGCGAATACCGGAGAGGGCGAGCCGGGGGCTTTCCCGGAGGGGTCGCAGCTTTGCGATAAATGTCACACTAAGGCCATGGTGCAGATGGATGGTTGCCTGACGTGCCTCAGCTGCGGGGAGTCGAAATGCGGTTGAGAACTTCCCCAGGAATCTGGCTGCGTGCAGCGCAGCGCGAGTCCTGGGGGCCCGGGCCTGAGCGCAACAGGGTGGCCGGCGTCCGCCTGGTCTGGCCGAGTCTGCGCTTCCCGCCGGTCAACCTGCTGAATGCACCGCCGAGTCCGCAGATGGCCCGGCAGCTGCAGCAGGAGCACCTGCACGACTGAAACAGACCGGAGGCGGCGCGTGACGGAATCTGGACCGCGGATCGGACTGGCACTCGGGAGCGGCTCCGCACGGGGATGGTCCCATATCGGGATCATCCGGGCCCTGGATAAGGCAGGCATCCGCCCGCAGATTGTAGCCGGCACGTCGATCGGGGCGCTGGTGGGCGCTTTCTACGTCGCCGGCAAGCTCGATGTGCTTGAGCCCTGGGTGCGCAAGCTCACCCGGCGTGACGTAATCGGCATGCTCGATCCGACGCTTCGCGGAACGGGGGGGCTGATCGAGGGGCGACGCCTCTACGACTTCTACCAAGAGCATCTCTCCGGGGCTTCCATTGAAACTCTTCCCTTCCACTACGCGGCCGTGGCGACGACCCTCGGCCGGGGTACCGAGGTATGGCTGCGCGACGGGGATCTGGCCGATGCCGTTCGTGCCTCCAGCGCTCTGCCCGGGGTGTTCAGTCCGGTTCGGATTGGGCGCGATTGGATGGTCGACGGTGGGTTGGTCAATCCAGTCCCGGTGAGCGTCTGCCGCGCCCTCGGCGCCGATGTGGTCATTGCGGTGAATCTCAATGGCGATCTGGTTGGCCGGCACACGCGGGATTCGGCTCACCATGCGGGGGCGAGCGTGGACGCGGAGCGCTGGTTGCAGCAGCTCCCAGAGGGTGTGCGCAGCCACGCGCATACCCTCATGGGGCTATGGGGAGACTGGACCCGGAACCGCGATGCCGAACGTCGCGATGCACCGGGCGTGTTCGAGGTCCTGGCCGGCTCGTTGAACATCATGCAGGATCGGATTACCCGTAGTCGCATGGCGGGGGATCCTCCAGAGCTGATGCTTTCACCGCGTCTGGCGCACATCGGGCTGCTCGAATTTCACCGGGCCGAGGAGGCGATTGGTATCGGCGAGGGCGTTGTGCAGCGAATGCTGCCAGCCATCCACGATCTGTTCCGGGAGAGCGACGACGGTCGGGTAGGATAGGGCGCAACCCTCCGAGGAATTCTCTAGGCAATGGAGTTCGGCATGAGACTGAGTTGGAAATCGCTGGCCGTGGTCCTTCTGACCGCGGGGCTGGTGGTGGCCTGTGCGCCCGGGTCGCAGACGGTGAAGCTGGAGCCAAGCGTGGACGTGGATGAGCGGACCGTCGAGGAGCCGCGGGAACTTGCTCTGCGCGTTGTCGATCGCCGACCGCGGGAGATCTTCGGCTATCGGGATGAGGGGCGCGGGGCCACCATCGAGGGCGAGCCAGCGCTGGCCGATGCGGTACGCGAAGGGTTGACGCGGGCCCTGGAGAAGCGCGGTGTCGAGGTCGTCGAGTGGGATGACGCCGCCGATCGCCGCTTGCAGGTTGAGATCACCAGCTTCGACTACACCCGGACCGGCGGCTTCTTGCGCCGCCATGTCGAGCTGCGCACCGAATGGGATGTCAGCGGGTCCATTGACGGCAGTCGCTACTCCTCCCGTGCGCGTTCGAGCTCTCAGGAGCGAGCCCTGTTTGGCCCCAGTGAGGCCAAGAACACGGAACTGGTCAATCGAGTCCTCTCCCGAGGGATTCGCCAGGTGGTCGGCCAGTCGGATCTGCAGCGCTTACTGGAGGGCGACGAGTGACCGGGCAGGGTTCAGACTCGAAGACGGGCCGAGCAGCGACGCCGCGGGATCCGGCGGAGATCCGGGAGAAGCTGGTCTGGCGTGCCGCCGTGGTCATGCTGCTAGCGGTAACCGGCTGGCTTTTCTACGTGGCCTTCGATGCACGTGAGCAAGTGGAGGAGCTGGAGGCCGAGCTGGCCCGCGAGGATCCGGCCGAATCGCAGCTTACGCGCCTCGGCCTTTCGACGGAGGCGGTGCGCCGTTTTGAGGCAGCCGGTGTGGAGGCGACGCCGGAGACCTTTCTGCTTGATGATCTGGAGCGCCGCACTGAGTGGCTGCTCAACGAGACCGACCGACTCACCGGACCCGTCGAGATCGACCGAGACGGCAGTGCGGTTCTCAGCGATCACTGGGTTTTCGTGCGGCTGCGTGGCCAGGAGCGCCAAGCGACTCTGCTACTCGCGTTCCACTTGCAGGAAGACAGCGAGCTGGAATGGGAGGTGTTGGCTAAGGCTATAGCGGACTGACGATTCATGGGAACGCTGCGTGATTGAAAACGATTCGCAATAGCATTAACCTGTTGCGCTCATTGATCCATCCCATGAATCCGATAGGAGTACGCGGTCGTGGCTGAACCTTTCGCCAACGGTGGGACCGTGGAACGGTTGGTGGCGGTGCTCGACACCGGCGGGCCCGTGCTCACGTTGCTGGCGATCCTCTCCGTTTTCACACTCGCGCTGATTCTGATCAAGCTTTGGCAGTTCGCTGCGGCCCGGCTTTTCGACCGGCGCAGCATTCCGGAGGCGGTTGCAGCCTGGCGTGACGGCAATCCGCAGCAGGCCCTGGAGCGGCTCGGTCAGACGCGCCACGTGGGCGCAGAGGCGCTGGCCACTGCCATGCGGGGGCGGCTGGCGGATGGCACCGATGAAGAGCGGCTGCGCGAAGAGGTTACGCGCCTGGCCAGCGGGCGGCTCGAGCAATTGCGGGCCTATCTGCGCGGACTGGAGGCCATCGGCGTCCTCAGTCCGTTACTCGGACTGCTCGGCACGGTGCTCGGCATGATCGAGGCCTTCCGCCAGTTGGAAGCCGCGGGCAGCCAGGTCGATCCGGCCGTCCTTTCCGGCGGTATCTGGGAGGCGCTGCTGACCACGGCTGCCGGTCTGGCGCTGGCGATCCCGGCGGTGGCGGCGCTGACGTGGCTGGAGCGGATTGTCGAGCGCTTCCGGCACCGTCTCGAGGACGCCGTGACCCAGGTCTTTACAACGACTCCGCCCCAACATCCAAGCCATGCGGATTGAGGAGCCACCGCGCCGACGGCGTTTGGTTAGTCTCACACCGCTGATCGACGTTGTCTTTATCCTGCTGATCTTCTTCATGCTCGCTTCCACGTTTGTGGAGTGGCAGGCCTTCGACGTGGATGCACCACCGGAGGATGCCGCTCCGGAGGACATGGAGGACGAGCCCTTACAGATCCGGGTCAAGGTGGACGGCTACGAGGTTGAGGACGAGTCCGTGGATCTGACCGCTCTGCGTGGGCGTCTCGAGCGCCTTGCCAGCGAGGATCCTGAGCGCCGTATTCAACTGCTCGCCGCTGAGGGAGTGCCGGTTCGGCCCGTGATGCGGGCGCTGGATGCGACCGCGGTCAAAGGCCTCGAGAACGTGGCGGTGATTCGCGAGGAGAGGGATTAGTGCGCTATGAAGCTGCCTGAACCCCGCCGTCGCGAGCCGGAAGAGAACGTCATCCCGATGATCAACATCGTCTTCCTGCTGCTGATCTTCTTCATGGTAGCGGGGACGCTGGAGCCGGAATCGCCACTGGCGGTGGATCCGGCGGAGTCGGAATCGGGGGGCGAGCTTGTCGATGAACCGCTGCGTATTCTGCTCGACGCGGAGGGGGAAATCGCCGTCGGTGACGATGTGCTGAGCGGTTTCGAGAAACTTCCGGAGCGACTGAAAGAGGCCTTGGGTGAGGAAACCCCCCGCCCGGTAGAGGTGAAAGCCGACGCCGATGCGGACTCCGGACGCTTGCTGGACATCATGGACGCGCTGCGCGAGGCAGGGGCTGAACGCATGCAACTGATCACGCGCCGGGAGGACTGACGTGCAGCCGCGTTGGGTCCATTGGGTTGTTGCGGGCACGGTCGCGCTGGGGGCGCATGCGGCGATCCTGGCCTGGGTCCCCCGGGATACGGATGACGTTGAGGAGCGTCATGCACCGGAGGGGGTCGAAGTGCAGCTCGCCACCGCGCCCCCGGAACCGGATGAGCCTGAACCCGAGCCGGAGCCTGACCCCGACCCCGAGCCCGAACCGGAACCCGAGCCTGAGCCCGAGCCGGAACCAGAACCTGAGCCGGAACCCGAGCCCGAACCGGACCCGGAGCCTGAGCCTGAGCCGGAACCCGAGCCCGAACCGGAGCCTGAGCGGGAGGAGGAAGACGAGCCCGACGAGGAGGAGGAGCCGGAGGAAGAGGATCAGCCGGAACCGGAAGAGGAGCACGAGGACGAGGAAGCCGAAGATGCCCAGCCACAAGAGGCGGAGGTGGGTACGGAGTCTGACGTTGATGACTCCTTCCTGGCCGATATTCACCGCACCCTGCAAGCGGAGCAGCGTTACCCGCGTTCAGCGGAGCGAAGGCGCCTGGAAGGAGAGGTAGAACTCTTTTTCGTCCTCGATAGCGACGGCGACGTAATGGAGTGGGAGATCCGGACCCCTTCAGAACATGGCGAGTTCGATGAGGAAGTGGAGCGCATGATCCAGGCGGTACAGATGCCTGAGATCCCGGAGGACGAGTCCTTCGAGCGACTCGAGCTGAGTGTGACGATCGAGTTCCGACTGCGGTGATTGACCGATTTCGTTTGAACGAGGTTAGCCGAAGGCCAGATCGCGGAGGAACAGGGCGATCTGCGGGAAGAAGATCACCAGCAGGGTTGCCAGGATCATAATCGCGATAAAGGGTGGCGTGCCTCGTATCACCTCCAGGTAAGGGCGCCGGAATACGGCGATCGCCGTGAATAGATCGACGCCGAAGGGCGGCGTGGCCGACCCGATCGCTGCCTGCAGGACCACCAGGGTACCCACCAGCACCGGATCGAGATTGGCCGCATCGACCAACGGCGCAAGGATCGGTGTGAAGACGAGGATCACGACGATGGGGTCCACGAACATGCAGCCAATGAAGTAAATCAGCGCAATTACCAGCAGCGCCAGGGTCGGGTCGTGGGCCACTGCATCGATCAGCGGGCCGATCAGCTCCTGCGGGATCTGCGCAAAGGAGATGCTGTAGGCGAAGGCCTGTCCCGCTCCGACGAGGATAAAGACCACCGCCGTGATCAGCCCGGTGGAGCGGGCGACTTCCAGCAGGTCACGCCACCCCAGGCTGCGGTACGCCCCAAACTCCAGAATGACGGCGTAGAGCACGGAGATGGCGGCGGCCTCCGTGGGCGTAAACAAGCCCGTGTAGATGCCGCCGACGATAATCACCGGGAAGCCGAGCGCGGGTAGTGCGCGCAGTAATGCGGAACCCCGTGCCCGCCAGCTGGCCCGCTCGCCTCCCTCAATTCCCTGCCAGCGCGTGTAGACGTAGCACCACAGGCTGATCAGCAGCAGGATCAGCAGCCCGGGACCGATTCCGGCAATAAAGAGCTGCGCTGGCGAGGTCTGTGCGACCACGCCGTAGATGATCATGCCGATGCTAGGCGGGATCAGCAGGGCGACGTCACTGGCGTTGACGATCAGCGCCAGGTTGAAGCTGTCCTTGTAGCCGGCCTGCTGCAGACGGGGCCGCAGCGGTGTGCCCATGGCGACCACCGTGGCCTGGGTGGAGCCGGAGACGGCGCCGAAGAGGGCGCAGCTTACCGCCGTGGTAATCGGCAGGCCACCGCGGATGTGGCCGATGGTGGAGGCGACCAGGTCGAGCAGGGTGTTGGCAGTGCGACCGCGCGTCATGATGTCGGCGGCGAGGATGAACAGTGGCACCGCCGAAAGCACCACCGGTTCGATGCCAGTAATCATCTGCCGGATCAGTGCATCCGAGCCGATGAATGGGAGTTCGACGAGCACCACCAACAGGGCCCCGGCGAGCAGTGGCACCATCAGCGGGAAGCCGAGCAGGAGCAGAATGAGCATGACCGTGATGACCAGAGTGGTCATAGCCGCGCGCTCCGTGCCGGATCCTCTTCACTCTCCTCGTACTGTTCCCGCTCGCTGAAGGAGCGGTAGAGCTCCCGGTGCGTGAGGTTCTTCCAGGCGCTGAGCGCGTACTGTACGCCCCCGGCAAACAAGCCCACCGGGACGATGACGTAGGCATAGCCCATGGGAATGCCGAGCGCCGTACTCGTCCGCCCGCTCTCATGGACATCCCAGACGTAGTGGCCGGCGTGCCAAGCCATGAAGAAGAGCAGTGCCGCGGTGCTGATATGGGTCAGGACCAGAAGCCCCTTGCGGGCGAGGCCGCGCAGTTGATCGTAGACCGCGTTCATGCAGATATGCCGGGCACGGCGCACCCCGTAAGCCAGCCCCCCGAAGGTAATCCACACCATGAGAATCTCGGTGACCTCGAAGGTCCCCGGAATGGTGGTGCCCATGAGGTTTCGGGAGAGCGTGTTGCTGATCGACAACGCGGCGAGGAGCAGCACGCCAGCGGCGAGGATAAACGCCTCGATCCAGGCGATGGCGCGGTCGAGGCGCTCCAGCAACCCCCGATGTTTTGTGGCCATGCAGTCGGTTCCTGCGCTATGGATCGCAAAAACATATCGAATCTCGGGGGGATACGTACAGTGCAGCGGCCTGTGCTAGTGTTCGGGGCGATCACTCCGCAGACGGGAGGCAATCCCATGTACCGCAATGCTATCGCCACCGTGGTGCTCGGCAGTGTTGCTTTTGCCGGAGCCGCCCACGCCGATCAGTGGCGCATCGCCCTGGAAGAGGTCGAGGGCAGCATCCAGTACCAGTACGCCGAGCGTTTTGCCGAGGAAGTGGAGGCTCGAACCGACGGCGCCATTGAAGTCCAGCTCTTCCCGTACGGGACCATCGGCGAGATGGGGGATATTTACGAGCAGCTGCAGGGGAATGCTGTGCAGTTTGCCTTTGGCTCCGGGGCACTCGGCGGCACGGTGCCGGAAAGCCAGCTCTTCAGCGTCAACTTTGTGCTCAGCGACGACGAGTACATCAACACGCAGGCGCTCAACGATCCGCACTTTCTGCAGAGCGAAGCACTCCAGCAGGCGTATCGGGAGCGGGGTATGGAGCTGATTTCCGTCCTTCCGGAGGGTTGGCAGGTCTGGAGCGCCAATGAGGCCATTCGCAGCCCCGAAGATTTCGATGGTGTTCAGATTCGGACCATGGATAACCGGCTTCTCCGGGAGACGTATCGCCAGTACGGCGCTGACCCGACTCCCATGGCTTACGGTGAGATCTACGGTGGCCTGGAGCAGGGCGTGATCGATGCGAACATTCAGCCCTACTTCGCGCACCAGGAGATGGGTTTCTACGAGGTGCAGGATTACTTCATTGAGGCCCGCCAGGCCCAGTTCATTGCGGGGTTCATGGCGAGTTCCATGTTCTTTGACAGCCTCTCGGCGGAGGAGCAGGAGATGATCCGCGATATCACGGCGGATATGGTTGAGTGGGCCCACGATATGCAACAGCAGGTGAATGAGGAACGGCTGGCTTCAATGAAGGAGGGCTCGGATATCGAGGTCATAGTGCTCGATGAGCAGGAGCGTGACGTCTTCCGCGAGCGCGCGCTGCCGACGCGCGACACCTTTGTCGATGAGGTCGGCACCCGTGGCGAGCAGGCCATGGAGCGTTTGCTTGAGGCCGTTGAGGCGGCCGAGGCGGAGCACGGCGAATCCTGAACGCTTGGCCGTGAAACCGTTTGAGCGATCGCTAGCTTGGGCCGGGGCCTCGGGCCCCGGCGGCTACTGCGAAGGAAGACCGGCTGCCGCCATGCTGCGCGGCGGATTGCTCGCCGGTGCGGTGACGCTGACTCTCGCCGGATGCGGCGAGCAAGATCCGGAGCAGTGGCGGGTGGCTTTGGAGGAAACCTCCGGCGGGGTTCAGCACGAGTACGCCAAACGGTTTGCGCAGGAGGTTGAAGAGCGAACCGAGGGCGCCGTCGAGGTCTCGATCTACCCCTACGGTGCGCTCGGTGATACTCAGGCCGTCCACAAGCAACTGCGCGACAACGCCGTACACTTCGCTTTCGGTTCCAGCGATCTCGCGCAGTGGGTTCCGGAGCACCAGCTTTTCGACCTTCACTACGTCCTCAGTGACGACCCTGCCGTGAATACGTGGGCTCTGAACGATCCTGAACTACTCTGGAGCGATACGCTCCAGCAGGCCTACCGTGACGAGCGCATGCAGCTACTGAGCGTAGTGCCTCAGGGGTGGCGGGTGTGGAGCAGCGATGCACCGTTGACCCGTCCGGCGGCTTTCGAGGGGGTCCGCGTCGCGACGGCAGAGAGCCCGATGCAGCAGGAGTCCCTGCGTGTTTATGGAGCGCAGGCTGTCCCCGTAGAGCAGGGGGGGCTCTACGAGGCCCTGGCCGACGGGGCGGCTGACGTCACCGAACTCTCCTGGTCGCGACACCGGGAGGTCGGGACCTACGAATTTCATCGTGAATACACGGTTGCTGAGCACGCGCCCTATCTCTCGGCCTTTTTGGCGAGCCGCTGGTTCTACGATCGGCTTTCGCGGAGCGAGCGGGCGCTGCTGCGCGAGATCACTGAGGATCTGCTCGAGTGGTCTTACCAGATGCAGCAGACGGTGAACGAAGATCAACGCGCTGAGATCGAAGAAATTGCCAACGTGAATCAGGCAACACTGGATCCGGAGGAGCAAGAGGCATTCCGGGATCTGGCCCGTCCGCTGCGGGCGATCTTTACCTCCCGGGTGGGTGGTGACGCCGAGCGGTTATTGGAGCGCCTGCTCGATGCGGTTGATCGGGCCGAAGAGGAGCACGGCGGTTAACCGCCCGCGGGCAGCGCAGCAGCAAGAGGAGAGACGTCATGGTACGAACCGAATCCACGATGCTGGCGGTGGGGACTCCAGCACCGCCGTTCGTTCTGCGGGATGCCGAGGGAGAGACTGTCTCGCTGGAAGATGTATCCGGAGGGCAGGGCCTTCTGGTGGCGTTCATCTGCAACCACTGCCCCTTCGTCAAGCACCTCAGGGACGAGCTGGCCCGGTTTGGTCGAGAGTGTCAGGAGCGAGGTGTGCGTGTCGTGGCCATCAGCTCCAACAACCCAGAGAGCCATCCGGATGATGCGCCGGAGCGCATGGCCGAGGAGAAACGCGAGGCCGGATATACCTTCCCGTACCTGTTCGATGGTGAGCAGGAGGTTGCGAAGGCGTACCGCGCAGCCTGCACCCCGGACTTCTACCTCTTCGATGCGGACCTGCGCCTTTACTACCGGGGTCGGTTTGACGGCAGCACCCCGAAGAACAACCAGCCGATCACGGGCGCAGACCTGCGCAATGCCGTGGATTGCTTGCTCAACGGGGATCCACCGCCCGATCCGCAGTACCCGAGTATCGGCTGCAACATCAAATGGAAGCCCGGCAACGAGCCGGATTACTTCCAGGGCGGCTGAGGCGGATTCCGCGCGGCAAATGCGGTGGTCGCAGCTCGGCCTAGTGCTGGAGGATCAGCTCGAGGACGAACTTCGTCCCGAAGTAGCCGAGCATCAATGCAACAAAGCCGGCGAGCGTCCAGCGGACCGCCGTCTGGCCGCGCCAGCCCCAGACCGCATGGCCGAGCAGCAGCGTACCGAAGGCCAGCCAGGAAGCGATGGACAGGGACGTCTTGTGAATCATGGCGCCTTCGAGCAGGCGCTCCATGAAGAAGAGGAAGCCGCTGCCGAGGGCGACGGTCAACGCCACGAAGCCGACGGTCAGCAGCCAGAAGAGCTGCTTCTCCATGGTCCGCAGCGCCGGGAGACGGCGCACGAACCCCGTGGCGCGGTGGTGGCGCAGCCGGTAGTCGAGGGCCGCCAGGATCAGCGCCTGCAGGACCGCGGCCAGCAGTGTGGCGTATGCGGTCATCGATATGATGATGTGGACCTCGAGCATCGGATCCCGCGGGATGGTCGGCTCGCGACCAGCGAGCAGTGTGGTCGCTACTGCCATGGCCGATAGCGGCCACAGCAGGACGCCGAGATGCTCAATACGGTTGCGCAGGCTGGCCAGCACCAGGCCCAGGCTGGTAATGAACGAGACCAGTGAGAGCGCGCTGAAGAAGCTGAAGTTCAGCCCGGCATCCACCCAGGTCGTCTCGAAGACCACCACGATGTGCGTGCCCACGGCCGCCGCGGCCAGTGCAATGGCGGTCGAGCGGGCGGGGCCTCGCTCTTCACCAAGCCATAGGCGGATGCCCACGGCGGTTGCCGCGGCAAGGTAGAGCAGGGTGGTTACGACCGTCAGCGCCAAGGCATACATAACGCGCCGGATCATCGCACAATCAGGCCGGCGCGGGAAGGTTACTGCGACAAGGCGCGCGGTTTCGAGTGCGTCGCTTGATCGGTGTCAAATGCGTTAGGGTTCCGCCCGGTCTCACGGTGTTCGCGCTTGGCACCGCGGCGCCCGTATAATGCGCAGCCATCACCGTTTTGGTACCAGAGTGGTCGGCAACGATGTTTGAGAACCTGACAGGACGCTTCGACTCCGTAACCCAGCGCATGAGCGGGCGGGGTCGCATCACTGAGGAGAATATTCAGGAGACCGTGCGCGAGGTGCGCATGGCTCTTCTCGAGGCCGACGTGGCCCTGCCGGTGGTGCGCAGCTTCACGGAGGAGGTCAAGAAACGCGCCGAAGGCGCCGAGGTCGCCAAGAGCCTGACGCCGGGGCAGACGTTCATCAAGATCGTCCAGGACGAGTTGATCCGCGTCATGGGCGAGAAGGCGGAGCCCTTGAATCTGAGTGTCCAGCCACCGGCCGTTGTGCTCGTGGCAGGACTGCAGGGTTCCGGTAAGACCACCTCCATCGGCAAGTTGGCCCGCTACCTGCGCGAGCGGGAGAAAAAGAAAGTCCTCGTGGTCAGCTGTGACGTCTACCGGCCGGCGGCGATCGATCAGCTCGAGACGCTTGCCGGGCAGGTCGAGGTGGATTTCTTCCCCTCGCGCAGTGACCAGAAGCCGGAGCGCATCGCCCGCGACGCGGTGGATCATGCACGCCGGCACTATTACGACGTCGTCCTGGTCGATACCGCCGGTCGCCTGACCATCGACGAGGCGATGATGACGGAGGTTCGCGACCTCCATAAGGCCATCCAACCCGCCGAGACGCTGTTCGTCGTCGATTCCATGACCGGCCAGGATGCGGCGAAGACGGCGCAGGCCTTCGGTGAAGCACTGCCGCTGACCGGGGTCGTTCTGACCAAGACGGATGGTGACGCACGGGGTGGTGCCGCGCTCTCCGTGCGCCATATAACCGGGGCGCCCATCAAGTTCCTGGGTGTGGGTGAGAAGACCGATGCCCTGGAGCCCTTCCACCCCGAGCGCGTGGCCTCGCGCATCCTGGGCAAGGGCGATGTGGTGAGCCTGGTCGAAGAGGTCGAGCGTAGTGTTGATCAGGAAAAGGCGCAAAAGCTTGAGAAAAAGCTGCGCAAGGGCGGCAAGGGGTTCGATCTCAACGATTTCAAGGAGCAGATGCAGCAGATCGACAAGCTCGGCGGCCTTGGCGGTGTCATGGACAAGATGCCGGGGCTGGGCAAGCAGATGGACAAGGTCCGCGATTCGCTCGACGATCGGGTCGTCCGCCGCCAGCTCGCGATGATCAACTCCATGACCCCGGCGGAGCGGAGCAAGCCGGATATTATCGGCGGTTCGCGCAAAAAGCGCATCGCCGCTGGCGCCGGTGTCCAGGTCCAGGACGTGAATCGCCTGCTCAAGCAGTTCAAGCAGATGCAGAAGATGATGAAACAAGTCAAGAAGAAGGGCGGCGCCCAGCGCATGATGCAGCAGCTCATGGGTGGTGGCGGCCCGGGTGGCCCCGGTGGCGGTCCTGGCGGTGGCATACCTCCGGGGCTGGGGCGTTAGGCCGCCTTGTCTTGGTTTCGTGACACCTGTGTTAATGTCCGCGAAAGCGGTAAGGCCTTTGCCCAGGTCGAACCGGCTCCGCGTTGCCCCCCGGTTAGAAGGAGTCCGTTGTGATGAAGCTCTTGCGCCGCCTGCACGACGTCAAGATCTGGGTTCGTCTGCTCGTCAGTATCTGGGTCATGCTCGTCCTGGCCTGGACGACGACGATCGGCTATGCGGCGTGGGAGCAGCGCAACGTGGCGGTGGATCAGGCCGTGGAATTCACCGACACGATGAATCAGATGACGATGGCCGGGCTGACCGCCATGATGTGGACCAACACCATGGACCAGCGCGAGGAGTTCCTGGATCAGATCCAGGAACTCCCCAATGTTGCCGGGTTGCGGGTTCTTCGCGCAGAGGCGACCGAGGAGTTGTATGGCCCCGGCCGGGAAGAGGAGCAACCGCAGGATGAGATCGAGAAAGAAGTCCTGCGTACCGGTGAGGCTTATATCTCGGAGGTGGACGGCGGCAGTGCACTACGTGCGGTGATTCCGAACTTCAATGAGACCGATTTCCTCGGCAAGAGCTGCATCGACTGCCACGGCCACCATCTGGAAGGGGAGGTCTTGGGCGCGGTCAACATGGAAATCTCCCTGGAGGACGTCAACCAGGCCGTGATCGGCTTCGGTACGACGATCTTTGGCCTTGCCGTGTTTGTCAGCCTGCCGTTCCTGTTGGTGGTCTACCTCTTCATCCAGCGTTTCGTCACCAGCCCCATCAATGAGATGACCCACAACCTGGACGCCATCGCCAGCGGGGGGGGCGACCTGACCAAGCGGTTGGACGTCTCCGGGAAGAACGAGATCGGTGAGGCCTCGGCCGCTTTCAACCGCTCGATGGAGGTTTTCCACGACTTGATATCGCGGGTGGTCCGGATGGCCGATCAGCTCGACGATTCGGCCCGTCAGGTCTCCGAGGTCACGGATCGCACCAACGACCGTGTAGAGCGCCAGCGCTCGGAGATCGAGCAGGTGGCCACGGCCATGAACGAGATGACTTCTACTGCCCAGGAAGTGGCGCGTAACGCGCAGCATGCGGCCGAGGCGACCCAGACCGGCTCCGATGCGGCCCAGCGGGGTCGAGACGTGGTGCAGCGGACGGTCTCGGGGATCAACCAGCTGGCCGATGACGTCACCAAGGCGGCGCAGGCCATTCAGAAGCTCTCGAACGACAGCGAGCAGATTGGCACGGTCATCGACCTCATCCGCGAGATTGCTGAGCAGACCAACCTGCTCGCTCTCAATGCGGCGATCGAGGCGGCACGGGCCGGCGAGCAAGGGCGTGGCTTCGCGGTGGTCGCCGATGAGGTCCGCAAGCTAGCGACGCGGACCCATGAGTCCACGCAGCAGATCCAGGACATGATCAGTGCCCTGCAGGAGGAGACCTCCAGTGCCCAGGCAGCGATGGAGCAGGGGCATGGTCAGACGGAGGAGACCGTTGCACAGGCCTCCCAGGCGGATCGGGTGCTGGGTGAAATCGAAGAGTCCGTCAGCACCATCCACCAGGTGAATACGGAGATCGCCAGCGCGGCGGAAGAGCAGAGCCAGGTGGTCGAGGAGATCAATCGGAGCGTCACCTCGATCAACGATGTGGCCGAGCAGACTGCGCAGGAGTCTCAAGAGACGAAGAAGGCCGGCGATGAGCTGGAAGTTCTGGCCCGGGACCTCAAGAAGCTGGTTGAGCAGTTCAAAGTGTGAGCCTGCGTGAACATCTCCCCCGGCGGCGGGTGATCGGAGTGATCGGCGGCCCCCTCGCCGCCGGTCTGATGCTGCTTGCCGGTCCACCTGCCGACCTGGATCCAGCTGCCTGGCAGGTGGCTGCGCTCACGGTGCTCATGGCCACCTGGTGGGTCACGGAGGCGTTGCCCATTGCGGCCACCGCGCTCCTGCCGGCAGCCGCCCTGCCGCTGCTTGGGGTGTCGAGCCCTGAGTCCGCCATGGCGCCCTACGCCAACCCAATGATTTTTCTTTTCCTCGGCGGATTCCTGATCGCCATGGCGATCCAGCGCTGGGGGCTCCATCGACGGATTGCGCTGCTCATTCTTTCGTTAACCGGCGGCCGGGATGATCTTCTCGTGGCCGGTTTTATGCTTGCAACAGCGCTGCTATCCATGTGGGTGAGCAACACAGCCACCGCGGCAATGATGCTGCCGATCGGGCTCTCCGTGATCGGCCTTGTGGAAAGCCGTACGGGGCAGTCGGATCGGAAGTTCACCCTCGCGCTGCTTCTAAGCATCGCTTTCGGTGCAAACATCGGCGGGCTCGGTACGCTCATCGGAACGCCGCCCAACGCATTCCTGGCTGGCTATGTCGGGGAGCGTTTCGGGATACAGATCGGCTTTGCGCAGTGGATGGCGGTTGGCGTTCCGGTGTCCATGACAATGCTGCTCCTTGCCTGGGCGGTTCTCACCCGTTGGGCGTTCCCATTACCGCGGCAGGCCATTCCCGGCGTGGATGAACTTATCGATCAGGAACGCCGTCAGATTGGCGCCATGCAGCGCACGGAGCGGCGGGTTCTGACGGTTTTTGTCCTTACCGCTCTGGCTTGGGTGATGCGGCCGTGGCTGGAGTCCGTGCTGCCGGTACAGGTTCAGATCAGTGATGCGGGTATCGCGCTGGTCGGGGCGCTCGCGCTGTTCCTGGTTCCCGCGGACCGAAAAAACCTGCAGTTTCTTCTCGACTGGGAGGATACCCGGGGCTTGCCCTGGGGCGTACTGGTTTTGGTCGGCGGTGGACTGAGCCTGGGCGTAGCGATCGATGAGAGTGGGCTTGCCGGGTACGTGGCCGGCCTGCTGGCCGGGATCGGTGGCTGGCCGTCTCCGGTACTGGTTCTGTCCATTGCGGTACTCGCCGCATTAATGAGTCATGTGACGAGCAACACTGCTACGGCAGCGACACTCCTTCCGCTGGTGACCTCGCTTGCGCTCAGTATCGAACTGCATCCGCTGCTGCTGGGCGTGCCGGTGGCGTTGGCCGCTTCAGCAGCCTTTATGCTGCCGGTTGCAACGCCGCCGAATGCCATTGTCTTTGGCAGTGACCGAATCACTGTGCCAGATATGGTGCGGGCGGGGGCGATCCTGACTTTCGCGGGCGCGATTGTGGCCACGGCTGCTGCATTTCTCCTGGCCCCATTCTTCCTCGGTTTCTGATCGGTCCGCTGCGCAAATCCTCTGCAAAATTCCGGTGACTCGTCGGTCTGAACCATCGATTATCGGGGGCATTCACCCGGATGACCGTTGCTTCCGTTTACAATCCGGGGCATTTTCGCTAGTTTTGCGTTGTCCACGTAATGGTTGTTGGAGGTAATCGGGGTGATGATGACAGACCAAGCACTTGATCAAATCCAGGAAGCGGTTGAGCAGCTTGACTTCCCGGAACTGCAGAAGGCCGCGCGCATTATTGAGAAGGAGCAAAAGCGGCGCGAGAAGGAAGCGCGCAAGCAGGCCCAGCAGGAGATGAAAATGGTCGCCCAGAAGTATGGGCTCGACCTGGAAGAGATTGTCTCCGGTGTGGCCAAAGGTGGTAGCGGAGCCAAGGGCGGGAAAGTGCCGCCGAAGTTCCGCCATCCGGAAGATCCCTCGAAGACCTGGACGGGCCGTGGGCGCAAACCGGTCTGGATCAAGGAGTGGGAAGCCCAGGGTGGCGATGTTGAAGAGCTCCGCATTCCGGAGACCTGATCGCGCGGCCCACAGCACGAATCGGACTGACGAAAAGGATTCGAGAACGGGTGAGCGACTGGTGTCCCGGTGATTGAGATAACCGAGTGGCTTCTAGCCACGCTGGTACTTTTCGCCGGGACGGTGGTCCAGGGATCGATCGGTTTCGGCGTTGCCTTAATCGGGGCGCCGATCCTTTACTGGATCGATCCAGGGTGGGTACCCGGGCCGATGCTAGTCGTGGGCATGGCCCTGCCGCTGGCCATGCTGATTCGAGAGCGCCAATCCCTCGACGTGGTTGGTATCCGTTGGGCTATTCCCGGACAGCTCACCGGGGCGGCTCTTGCCGCTTTTGTGCTCGCACGGGTTGACGAGACGCACGTCTCGCTGATCTTCGGTGGGCTGGTGCTCTTGGCGGTGGTGCTCAGCGTAGTGGCCGGGGCACCGAAGCCCACCGGACGCCGATTGCTTCTCGGGGGCTCGCTCTCCGGTTTCATGGCGACGGCGACCTCCATCGGTGGGCCGCCACTCGCCCTGGCATACCAGGGGGTCAGTGGGGCGCGGCTGCGGGCCTCGATGTCGGCGGTTTTCGTGGTGGGCGCTATTGGCTCGCTGAGCGGCTTGGCGATTATCGGCCGTTTCGGTGTGGACGAGTTACTCCTCGGCCTGAGCCTGCTGCCTGGGGTTGCGGCCGGTTTCTGGGTTTCGAACTATACAGCGCGCCTGCTCGACCGGCGCTGGCTGCGCGGGGCCATCCTCAGCGTATCCGCGGTCGCCGGCCTGGCCGCGGTTGTCCAGTCCCTCTGGTAAAGGCAGCCCCGGGGTTTAGGGTTGTCTGACGGGGTCGGGTTGCCAGGGCCCCTCGGGCGGAGAAGCGGCAGCGTCCGCGTCACCCTCAATCCACCCGAGGAAGACCTCGACCAACCGAGAGCGAACCGTGGCGTCTGCCAGCGCGGCGTTGTGCCGGGCACCCTCGAGAACCCAAATTGCGCGAGGCTCCTTTGCAGCTTTGTAGAGGCGCTGGCTGTGAAATGGCGGAATCGTTCGGTCCTCGCTCCCGGCGATCAGGAGTATGGGCGTGGGAGTCAGCTGGTCGACACGGTCAATCGGTGCGTAGGCGTCGGAGACCAGCCAGGAGAGCGGGATCTGCAGGGGCCAGGTGAGCCAGAATCCGCCGAGTTTCTCCCGCGTGATCCCACGGTAGCTGTCGAAGGGGTTTTCGGCTGCGACGCCGGCGGGTTGTGGGCCGTCCCATTTGGTCGTGACCGTGATCGCGACGCTGGCGCCGAGGCTTTGGCCGAGAATCACCGTCTCGTCCAGTTGCACCTCCTCGAGTTCCCGTGCTTTGGCCAGGGCCGCAAGCCCGTCCTCGTGAACACCCGAAAAGTCGGGGGAGCCTGCGGAGCGACCGAAACCGCGGTAATCGAAGGTCAAGACCTGAAACCCCTTACGCGGTAGCCACCAGACCGCTGCCACATGTGCACTGATGTTCTGGGCGTTACCGTGGAAATGGATCACTGTCCCATGGACTTCGTCCGTTCGAGACGGCAGAAACCAGCCGTGTAGCTCGGTTCCGTCTGCAGCCTCAAAGTGAACGTCGTCGTAGACGAGTCCTGCGTCTGCTGGGTCCCAGTAGTGCTCGGGTTCCGGATAGAAGAAAGCCCCCTGGCAGCCGGTCAGTGCTCCGAGGCTGATGACAAGCAGGGCAAGCAGGGGGTATCGGGGGTTGCGCATGCTCAGGAATCCCTCATAGGTACCGATGCCAGATCAGGGAGAGCCGCCTTGTTGCGACATCGAAGGCGTTGTCGTATCCGACTCCGGCGCGGAGTGCGCTTTGCGCCCCGGTATCCCGGCTGACATAGGCGTTCAGAGACCATCCGTTATCTCCGTCGGAAAAGCGGTGCGCCTCGCTGTAGAAGTGAGCTCGCCACGCTTGTCCCTGATAAACGAGGTCGGTGCGCGGCCCCGCTCCGGCCCGGACGCGATCGTCGAGCTCGGAGGCGGCCCGAAGGGCCAATGAGCCGCCAAGATAGGCACGCAGGTGGCCGTCGGCCACGGTCCAGGCGGCGCCGAAATCGGCGGCGGCGTCGAGCATCATGGGGCGATCGCCAGCGGGACCGCGATGCCGCTCAAAACCCAGTCGTCCGCCCCAGGCCCAGCCCGGGAACGCCTGGTTACGGGCCTCCAGAGAGCGCAGCTCCATGATCCGCAGGCGCTCCAGCTCGAGGCCGCCGTCGGGTGCGGTGCCACGTCGGGGCTCGTCGTCGGCGTAAAGGCGGCCGACGAGCTCAAGAAACGAGACTTGGGCGCCGCGCAGGTAACCGGGTAGGGGGTCAAGCAGATCGTGATAGGCCGCACGCCATTGCACTTCGGCGTAGGCCACCTCGCTCAGTCCGCCAACCCCGATCCCGAGGCGACCAGTGCGGTGCCCCTGTTCAGGGCGCCGCTCAGGGCGGTCAGGTGGTTCCACGCGGGGGGAATCGACGCGCGCGCGGGCGCTGAGCAACTGATGGCGGCGCTGGCGGTGGGATTCGTCCGTCGGTTCGATCTGGGCGAGCTGGTCCATGTAGGCCGATGCGGCCTCAAAAAGCCGCCCCTGGTCGTTCTCGGAGAGGGTGCTGATCTGCGGATCGTCGGGCGCGATCTCACCTCGTGCCAGCTCCTCGGCCAGCGCCGCATCGCTAGGATCGAGTTCGGCAAGCATGTGGTCGAGAGTGCGCCGCCGCGAGGGGCGGTACTCCACGTCCCGGACCAGGCCGGGGGCCTGCTCGACAGCCCGTATGGTGTCCACCGGGATGGCCCAGAGACGGAAATCGGCCAGCAGGTCAAGTTCCGGGTCGGCGATCTCCAAAAGGGACAGCAGGCGATAGGAGCAATTCTGCAGGAAAAAGTAATAAGGCATCCCCGCTTCATCGAGCTCCCAGAGGTGGGCGAGCAGCCGGTTGATGGCCTCATCGTCAAGCGCTAGTTCATATTCCCAGAGGTCGCGTTGCTCGAGCTGCGTGTATTCGTTGACCTTGAAGTAGTAGGGCATGACCGAGTAGGTCCCGGGATAAGCGCCCAGAACCCCACGCATCGCAAAGATAACGCCGTGGTCCTCACCAGTCTGAGCAGCGTGGTTCACCGCAAACGCCGTAAGTGGTCGCTCGAGAGCGGCCTGTCCGTCCAGGCGTAAAAGTGTATGGCCGAACATGGAAGCCGGGTTGCCCATGTAGGCATCGGCATAGACCAGCACCACGCGCTCCGTATCGATGCGCTCTCGCCACTCCTCATATTCGGTGCATTCCGGTGCGGGGAGAGGAACGCCAAATTGGTCAATGGCGAGCGTCTCAACCAGGAACTGGCGTCGTGCAGGGTGCCGGCAGGCGGCGTGTTCGTTCTCGAGGCCCTCAATGACCGGGGCGAAGAGCGCTTCAAGGGTTGCTTCGAGTTCCGCCGCTGGATCCTCGCGGCCGTCGGGGTGCCAATAAAAGCCTGGCGTCTCCACCATGCCCCGTTTCCCGGGGCGGAAGGCGCGGTGCTCATAGGCAAGTAGCCGCAGCCAGCGCCGATCGTCGGCCAGCGCGTGGCCCTTGGGTGTGTCGAGGACGTTGGTTGGTGAGGACGCGGCTTGGGGAGTGTTCGCGGCGGATGCTGTTGCCCCTGTCAATCCCGGCAGCAGAATCAAAGCGCAGAGGAAAAGGAGCGCGGGGTGCCTTCGGGCCATTAGGTTTTCCGTGAGAATCGGCTACTCGTGCCGACTGAAGCAGTCGGTGTGCAGTCACTGCTTAAACAACCGCCCCCGGACCCAAAAGGGCGCCGGGGGCGGTATGGTCGCGCAAGCTTCCTTAAGCGGTGTCGCGCGCCAGCGCGTCGTTCTCCGCCAGGGTCTGCTCCAGGTTCTCGAGTGCTTCGCCGGCCGTTACGTCAGCGGACGGGAAGATCTCGTCGAAGTTCTCCTGCGCGTGGGAGAAGAAGGCCTCACGGTTGGCCTCGTCGATCTCGAGCAGGGACGCGAGCGTGGACAGGGCCTCGCCGCCGCCGCTGGCAGCGTCTTGGGCCACTTGGTCCATGTTCTCCGACATGAACTGGGAGGCATCGGCGGTGATGGTCTGACCAGCCTCGCAGCCCAGGGTGCCGGAGGTGATCCCGAACTGCTGGTTAAAGGAGATCTGGTTGGTCGTTACCGCCAGGATATCCTGTGCCATCCCGGTCTGGCCGTCGAAGAGCATTGTGCCGGCACCGCACCCGGTATTGTCGGCGTGTGCCGCTCCGGCAAAGCCAATGGCCCCGGTCAGGAATGCTGCAGCTGCGTACTTTTTCATCATGGATCGCTATCCTCTGTCGATCACGTTTACGTCACAGGCGCGTAGCTGGCCTGAGTCCGTCCAGCACCACCGAGTTCCTGGTGGTACAGTCCCGACTGTAGGATAGGTTCAGCCTCGGTTTCTAGGGGGCGCCCGGGGGACGCGGCGCGACTAGGTGTGCTCGTCGATATGCAGCCCCTTGCGCTCGAGCTTTTCGATGCTCTTGGCGTCGAGGGCGCCATCGTCGCGAAGGTCTTCCAAAGCGCGCTCTACGGCTCCGAGCGCGTCGGCATAGTCCTGCTTCTTTTCGCGTGCTACCTCCAGATGCTCTCGGAGAACCGCAGTCTGATCCTCCCGCGTCTCCTGGGCGCGCTGCTGCGCCTGGTAGCCTTGGTAGGCTCCGACCAGTCCCGCTGCCGCGCTGACACCCGTGATCAGACTCATGCAAGTCCCCTCTGGAGAAAAGGGAATACGTATTCCCCCAGAGAGGGTTATCGGCCGGTTGCTGGGGAGCTTGAGCGAACGAGTTGCCGATTACCGACGATCCCGGGAGCGGGAATTGTTCGGTGAAGGGGGAGAGTCGGTGGCCGGAGGCCGTGCCGGGGCGGCTCAGCGCCCCCTGCCCAGCTCTTGCAGCGGGCTCGCCATCTTCTTGATTTGAATGGTCGGGGCGGCAGGATTTGAACCTGCGACCCCCTGCACCCCATGCAGGTGCGCTACCAGACTGCGCCACGCCCCGACTCAGGTCGCATAGAATACGGATCGCCTTGGCGAAAGGCAAGGGTGGTGGAGTTACCGTTTGAGGATATTGAGGACGCCTTCAAGCTCAATGCGCATCTGGCGGATGATCTGCTGGCTCTGCGCCACGTCTTCGCGTTCTTCGCCGCTCTCCAGCTTCTGGCGGGCCCCGCCGATGGTAAACCCCTCATCGTAAAGCAGGGCACGAATGCGCCGGATCAGGATGACATCATGGCGCTGATAGTACCGGCGATTGCCCCGGCGTTTGACCGGCTTGAGCTGCGGGAATTCCTGCTCCCAATACCGCAGGACGTGCGGTTTTACCGAACAGAGTTCACTGACTTCGCCGATGGTGAAGTAGCGCTTGGCCGGGATCGGGGGAAAGCCGCCCCCGTCCTCATTGCTCTTCTCGGGTTCCGGCATAGCCTTCGACGCGACTCTTGAGCTTCTGACCGGGGCGGAAAGTCACCACCCGCCGGGCAGAAATCGGGATCTCTTCCCCGGTTTTCGGGTTTCGTCCGGGGCGCTCGTTCTTGTCGCGAAGCTCGAAGTTGCCAAAGCCGGAAAGCTTGACGGAGTCGCCATGCTCCAGAGCGGTGCGGATCTCTTCAAAAAAAAGCTCGACCAGTTCCTTGGCCTCGCGCTTGTTGAGACCGACTTCCTCAAAAAGACGCTCGGCCATGTCCGCCTTGGTCAACGACATGCTACTCCCCTCTCAGACTCGCCCCGAATCGCTGCTCTAGGCGTTTGACGACGCTGTCTATGACACCGTCTACGTCGCGATCCGTAAGCGTGCGGGAATAGTCCTGTAAAATCAAGCCCATGGCGACGCTTTTCTGGCCGTCCGGCACACCCTTGCCGCGGTAGACGTCGAAGATCCGGCCATCGACCGCCTGTGCACCGGCCGCATCCCGCGCCTGGCTCAACAGATCACCGGCCGCTACCGACTCGTCAACCAGAACGGCCAGATCCCGACGAATCGAGGGATAGCGGGAGATCGCCTGAAAGTGCGGCAGTCGTGCCTCCAATAGGGCGGACAGTTCGATCTCGAAAAGGACCGGATTGCCGTGGAGCTCCAACGCTTTGGCGTGTTGGGGATGAAGGGCGCCAAGCCAGCCCACGGGCTCCCCGTTGCGCCGGATACACGCGCTCTGTCCCGGGTGGAGCGCGGGGTGCTCCGCGGCTTCGAAGGTGAACGTATCGGCAGCCCCGGTCAGGGCAAGCAACGCCTCCACATCCGCTTTGACGTCGAAGAAGTCCACGGACCGACGCGGCGCGTCCCACTGCTCGGCGTAACGAGCGCCGGCGCATACGCCAGCGAGCGTAGGCGTCTGTGCCAGTTCGCTTAGCGTACCCTGGAAGGTGCGGCCGCACTCGAAGAGCCGAACCCGTTCGTGCTGCCGGGCTTGGTTGCGGTGCACCGACTGCAGCAGGCCGGGCCAAAGCGAGGTCCGCATTTCGGCGAGTTCCGCGGACAGGGGATTGGCCAGCGGCAGCCGTGTCCGCTGGGGTTGAAGGCGCTCCTGCAGCGACGGGTCGACGAAGGCGTAGTGAATCGCTTCGTGGTAGCCCCGCTCCACCAGGATGCGGCGCAGCTCGTAGTCCTCAAGCGTTTGCTCAGGCGCGTCGGCGACATGCAGCGGCGCCTCGAGAGGGCGCTCCGGAACTTGGTCGTAGCCGTAGAGCCGCGCGATCTCCTCGATGAGGTCGACTTCACGTTCCAGATCGAACCGCCAGCTCGGTGGGGTTACCTGCCAGCCGCTCGTCGTGGCTTCGGGTTCGGTCCCGAGGTGCTCGAGCATGCTGAACACACGATGGCTGTCGATGGACCAGCCAAGGAGCCCCTCCAGACGCTCGTGACGGAGTTCAATCGGATCGCGGGCCGGCAGAGCCGAGGGTTCTTCCGTCACGGTGGTGCGGCCGGCGATGCCGCCGCAGATGGCGAGGATGAGTTCCGTGGCGCGCTCGGCCGCCGGCTCCGGAGTTTCAAAATCGACCCCGCGCTCGAAGCGGTGGGAGGCGTCCGTGTGCAGGCCGTAACGGCGCGCTCGGCCGGCAATGATCGACGGCGCGAAATGCGCGGCCTCAAGGAATACGTCGGTCGTATGGTCGTCAACTGCCGTGGATTGACCGCCCATTACGCCCGCAAAGGCGACAGGGCCTGTCTCGTCGGCGATAACCAAGACGCCGTCATCGAGTTCCACAGTATCGCCGCCCAGAAGGGTCAAAGACTCGCCGCTGCGAGCGCGTCGCACGTTGATCGGCGGAGCAAGGCGGTTTAAATCGAAGGCGTGGAGCGGCTGCCCCGACTCAAGCAGCACGTAGTTCGTGATATCCACCAGCGCTGAAACACTGCGCAAACCGGCGCGACGGAGGCGCTCGCGCATCCAGAGGGGCGTCGGCGCAGTGGGGTCCACGCCGCGGATGACGCGCCCTGCGTAGCGCGGGCAGTCCTGGGGTGCGTTCAGGTGGACGGCCACGGTGTCATCGCTCTGCGCCGCAACCGGTTGTGGTGCAAAGGGCGCCGTGGGCGCGTCCGTGCGCGCGGCTACGTCCCGGGCAATGCCCACCATGCCGAGACAGTCGGCGCGGTTCGGCGTCAGGTCGATCTCGAGAACCGTATCGGGCAGGCTGAGGGCTTTCTCCAGGGGGGTGCCGGGTTCCAGTTCCGCTGGCAACTCCAGGAGACCGTCGGATTCCTCGCTCAGCCCGAGTTCGCTCGCTGCGCAGAGCATGCCGGAGGAGAGCTGGCCGCGAACCTGCGTCTCGCGAACCGTCAGCTCGGGAAGCTCCGTCCCAACCCGGGCCAAGGGCGCAAGCAGTCCGGGGCGGGCATTGGGGGCACCGCAGACGACCTGGACGTGCTCACCGCCGGCTTCGACGGTGCAGATCTGCAGCCGGTCGGCTTCAGGGTGGGGGTGGCATTCGGCTATTCGGCCGACAACCACGCCATCGAGTGCCGGTGCAGCCGGCTCGATAGCATCGACCTCAAGGCCGGCCATGGTGAGCGCCTCGGCCAACTCTCCGGTGGACAGAGACGGATTCACCCACTCGCGCAGCCACTGCTCACTTACACGCATGGTTCACCGGAATTGGCTGAGGAAGCGCAGATCGTTATCAAAGAACAAGCGGAGATCATCGACCCCGTAGCGGAGCATCGCCAAGCGCTCGACCCCCATGCCGAAGGCGTAGCCGGTCCATTGGTCCGGATCGATTCCGGCATGCTCAAAGACCGCCGGGTGCACCATGCCGCAGCCCAGGACCTCCAGCCACCCGGAGTGCTTGCAGACGCGGCAGCCGTCGCCGCCACAGATCACGCACTCCACATCGACCTCGGCCGAGGGCTCGGTAAACGGGAAGTAAGAGGGCCGGAAGCGCACGGCTACTGGTCGCTCAAAAAAGGCGTTGAGGAACTCATGGAGCACGCCCTTGAGGTCCGCGAGGCTCACCTGTCGGTCGACGAGCAGTCCCTCGACCTGGTGGAACATCGGCGTGTGGGTCAGGTCCGAATCGCAGCGGTAGACGCGCCCCGGGGCGATGACCCGGATGGGGACCCCGTCGCGCTCCATGACCCGGATCTGTACCGGGGAGGTGTGGGTGCGCAGCAGCCGGGTGGCGTCGAAGTAGAAGGTATCGTGCATCGCCCGCGCCGGATGGTGAGCGGGGATGTTGAGCGCCTCGAAATTGTGGCGATCGTCTTCGACCTCGGGCCCGTCCGCCGAGTGGAACCCGGCCCCACCGAAGATTGCGGCGATCCGCGCAAGGGTGCGGGTGACCGGATGGAAGCCGCCGCGCTCCGTGCCGCGCCCGGGGAGCGTGACGTCGATCCGCTCCTGCGCCAAGCGCTGCTCAAGCTCAGCGGCCTGAAGGACCTCGCGCCGCGCCTCAAGGCGCTCGCTTACGCGTTCTTTGGCGGCGTTGATCGCAGCCCCCGCCTCGGGGCGTTGCTCGGCGGGAAGCTTGCCGAGCCCCTTGAGGAGGGCAGTCAGCTTGCCTTTTTTGCCCAGGTACGCGACACGCACCTGGTCCAGCGCTGACAGATCCTCGGCCCCATCAACCGCAGCCTCGGCCTCTCGGGTCAGCGCGTCCAGTTCATCCTGATAGTCAGCGCCCATGCCCTGGCGTGCCGCCCTCAGTTGCTGAGGGCGGTCTGGGCACGCTCGGCGAGGGCGGCAAAGGCCTGCGGCTCATGCACCGCCAGGTCGGCCAGCTGCTTGCGGTCGACCTCGACCCCGGCCTTGTTCAGGCCATTCATCAGGCGGCTGTAGGACAGGCCGTTTTGCCGCGCCGCGGCGTTGATCCGCTGGATCCAGAGGCTGCGGAAATCGCGCTTGCGCAGGCGGCGGTGGGCGTAGGCGTACTGACCCGACTTGATGACCTGCTGCCGGGCGATGCGGAAGGACTTCCGCCGCATCCCGTAGTAGCCCTTCGCCTCCTTGAGGACCTTCTTATGTTTGGCGCGATTCGTCACGCCCCGCTTGACTCGTGCCATGGTGGAACGCTCCCGTTCTTACTTGGCGACCATGCGCCGGACCATCGGCGCATCGCTCGCGTGGACCTCGGTCAGCTCGCGCAGGCGACGCTTCCGCTTCGGGTCCTTCTTGGTCAGGATGTGGCTGTGATTCGAGCGAGCTCGGGTGATCCGGCCGGAGGCCTTCACCTTGAAGCGCTTCGCCGCGCCACGATTCGTCTTGAGCTTGGGCATGTCTGCCTCCCCCTCATCACAAAAAGAAGCGAGCGCGCCGCCTAGAAGCGGTACGCGCCCGCCGCGTGGTTTCGATGCCTTACTTGCCCTTGCGGGGGCTCATCATCATGACCATCAGCCGCCCTTCCATCCGCGGCCGCTGGTCAACGGTACCGATATCTGACAGTTCTTCCTCGAGGCGATCGAGCAGCTTCTTGCCCAACTCCTGGTGGGCCATCTCGCGCCCGCGGAAGCGAATGGTCACCTTGGCCTTGTCGCCTTCCTCGAGAAAACGGCGCAGATTTCGAAGCTTGACCTGGAAGTCGCCCTCGTCCGTGCCCGGACGGAACTTGACCTCCTTGACCTGAATCTGCTTTTGCTTCTTGCGAGCGGCCTGTTGCTTCTTGCTCTGCTCGAACTTGAACTTGCCGTAGTCCATGGCGCGGCAGACCGGCGGGTCCGCGTTGCCGTCAATTTCAACCAGATCCAGGCCTTCGTCTTCGGCTCGCGCCAGGGCGTCTTCTGTGGCCAGTACGCCAACCTGTTCGCCATCCGAGCCGATCAGGCGTACCTGCGGCTCGGTGATTTGCTCGTTGAGCCGGCGGTTGTCGCCGCCGCCACTGCGCCCGCGTTTCGGTCTCGTTGCGATCCTCTAATCCTCCTGTCTGTTCCCGTGTCCCGCGATGTCCTGTTGCAACCGCGTCACGAGCTCTTCGAGTTCCATGGAGCCAAGGTCGGTTCCGTCCCGCTGGCGCACGGCAACGGTTCCGGCTTCCAGCTCGCGGTCACCGAGGACCACCATGTAGGGAACTTTCTGCAACGTATGCTCGCGGATTTTATAGCCGATCTTCTCGTTCCTCAAGTCGGCTTCGGCGCGCAACCCTGCGGTTTGGAGGCGCCGTTCCACCTCGCGGGCGTAATCGGCCTGCCGGTCGGTGATGTTGAGCACCGCCGCCTGGAGGGGGGCCAGCCACGTCGGCAGGGCGCCGCCGTAATGCTCGATGAGGATGCCGATGAACCGCTCCAAGGAGCCGAGAATGGCGCGGTGGAGCATGACCGGTGTACGCCGGGTGCCGTCCTCGTCGACGAACTGCGCGCCCAGTCGGCCGGGCATGGAGAAGTCCACCTGAATTGTGCCAAGTTGCCAGACGCGCTCCAGGCAGTCGCGCAGTGAGAACTCGATCTTGGGCCCGTAGAAGGCCCCCTCGCCGGGCTGGAGCGTGTACTCCAGGCGGTGCGTGTCCAACGCTGTCGCCAGCGCCGCCTCGGCCTTGTCCCAGAGCGCATCGTCGCCGCCCCGCTCGTCCGGGCGGGTCGAGAGGGCGATGAGGACGTCGTCGAAGCCGAAATCGCGGTAGGCCCGGTAGACCAGGTCGATGAAGGTCCGGACCTCCTCCTGGATCTGCTCATCGGTGCAGAAGATGTGGGCATCGTCCTGGACGAAGCCGCGT
>PUNM01000150.1 GCA_003552625.1 Ectothiorhodospiraceae bacterium | reverse complement strand
CCTCAAGCTGCCGTACGCGACCGGATCGTACGTTACCCTCCACCTCGGCACTGCTCCAGGCGGCCGGCATGGGAAGGTGGCGTTCCGCGGCGCTCCAGGCTGAATTCACGGGGATGTGGCCCACGGCGTAGACCGCGCCGGCCCCCAGCGCCACGAAGACCAATAGAGCGATAACGAGCTTTTTCATGCCTGCTTCCTGACTGGTTCATGGAGTTGGATTCGCGGCGGCCAAGCCCGTCCCTCCCGCTTGGCAGTAACCGAAGGCGACCGATCACGGCCGGAGCAGCTCCATCAGCTCCGCCTGCTGTGCCGCTACGGCCTGACGGTCGGCATCGGGGACCGAGGCGAGGAACCCCGTCACCCGCTCCTTCTGCGCCTTGATGTCGGCAATGATCTCGGCCCTGGCGCGCTCGCCGAGGTGCGGGTTCTCCTCGATCTGCTCGATGGCCCCTTCCAGCTGGGCCTGCAGCTCCCGCGGGTCCCCGATCTCCAGCGCAATCAGCGCGCGGTAGATCCGCGCACCCTCCTCCGCCCAGGCGGTCGGGTCGTCGTAGCCGTGGGATTCCAGCGCGTCCGCCGGCCCCTCCAGGGCCTCGGCCGCTGCCTCGAAAGCCGCCTGGCTCTCGCCGACGCCACGCAGCTCACCGGCCGGATGCCACTCGGCCGCACCCTGCTCGGCCGCCTGCGCCTGAAGGGCTCGGGCCGCCTCCTGCCACTGTTCGACGCGCTCCGGCGTCAGCGCCAGCGCGAACCCCGGCATCAATGCCCCGAGCAGTGTAATCGCCTTCACGAGGGCACGGCCGTTCACCATGGGCCGACTCCAGTCGCTTTGGGACGTTCCCTGGAGGATATCAGCACATGCTGCCAACTGCTCGCAGCGTCGCTAGCGCATCCCGTGCTTGTCCAGAAGTTCGTAGAGCGTGGGCCGCGTGACCCCCAGCTCCATCGCCGTGCGCGAAATGTTGCCATTGCAGCGGCCGAGGGCCTCGGCAACCACACGGCGCTCCGCTTCGTCGCGCACATCGCGCAATCGCGGGAAGGCCTCGGTCGCTTCTTCAGCGGTGGGAAAGGGGATACCCAGGTCCTCGGCACGGATTGGCCCGTCATCAGAGAGGATGAACGCCCGGCGAATGGCGTTTTCCAGCTCCCGCACGTTGCCGGGCCAAGCGTAGGCCGCGATGGCAGCCAGGGCATCCCGCCCCAGCTTCCGCGCCCGGTCCCGACGCCGCCGGGCCATGCCCTTGAGCAGGGCGTGGGCAATCAGCGCCGGGTCCCCGGACCGCTCGCGCAGGGGCGGCAGCCGCAGCTGGACCTCGGCGATACGGTAGTAGAGGTCGCTGCGGAAAGTGCCTTCACCAATCCGCGCCATCAGGTCTCGGTTCGTCGCGCACACGATGCGGACATCCACCGGGATCTCCCGCCGGCCTCCCAGTCGCTGCAGGGTCCGGTGCTGCACGAAGCGCAACAGCTTGGCCTGGACCTCCAGCGGAAGCTCCCCGATCTCGTCGAGAAACAGCGTTCCCCGGTCGGCATGCTCGATGCGGCCGGCCTGGGCGCGATAAGCGCCGGTAAAGGCGCCGCGCTCGAAGCCGAAAAGCTCGCTCTCCAGCAATTCCGGCGGGATCGCCGCGCAGTTGATCGCCACCAGCGGGCCCCGGGCGCGTCCGCGGCTGAGCTCATGCAAAGCCCGGGCGAAGAGTTCCTTGCCGGTACCGCTCTCGCCGAGCAAGAGCACCGTGGCATCGGACGGAGCGAGCCGCTCGGTATCCCGGCAGAGCTGGATCATGCGGGGATCGCCGGTGACCAGGCCCATCCGTCGCGGTCCCGCCCCTCCGGCTGCGACCGGTCTGGCAAGCCCCTGCGACACGTCCGGCGCCCGCCGATCCATCTGGCCGGAGACCGCCCATTCGACAGCGCGGATCAGCGGCGCCGCTGCCGAGGGCTCCAGGTAGCGATCCGAATCCATGGGAATCGAACCCGCACCGGCCGAGGCGGCGCGACCTACCCGCAGGCCCTCCCCGTCTTCGATAAGATACCAGGCACGGGGTGAGACCTGGGCGCTCTCTTGGACAGCCATGGCCGCGCTTCCTGCTTGGCGGTCCGCGGCCGGCAACCAACCCCGGCGAACGGACACAGCCACCCACGCTGAACAGTGGGGAACAGGCGCTGGCCGGCACGAGCGCCGGCGGTGGCCGCCTCGCGGCCCCGGGAGCGTGGGGGAACCCGGGACCGCGGGTCGGCAAGCGCTCACCTACAGCCTAGCAGCCGGCCGGGCGAAAGCCAGGGGCGGCTCAGACCGGATCCGCGACGGCCACCGTGTCAGCGGTTGTTGCCCCCTTGCGCTTCCTGCTTCGCGGCAGCCCCAAGGTTTGGGCCACCGCCTGCTCGGCGGCGTCTGCCAGTTCCCCCCGGGTGCGCCCATCCACCGGCAGCGGATCCAGCAAGTAAACGTCCACATCCACGCCGCGTCCGGCGAGCCAGACGATGCTGCGCAGGAAACTGTGCTCGGGGACCAGCGCGCCGAGCCCCGCGGCCGGGTTCCTCGGGCGGTAGATGAGCGCAACCGGTTGAACCACCGTCTGCGCCTCCTGCGGGATGCGAAACAGCCGGGCGATAAAGGGCAGAATCCCGTCGCTGGTGTGGTTCAGGCGCCCCTCCGGAAAAACGATCACGCTCTCCCCGCTGGCGAGCCGCCCCGACAGCGCCCGGGCTGCGCGGTCGGCGCCCCCATACCGGGGGCCGATGAAGACAGTACCCAGCCGCGCGGCGACCGGGCCAACGACCGGCCAGTCGCGCACCTCCTCCTTGCTGAGAAAGGTCGCCGGCGTGATCGCCTGTAGAACCAGGATATCGACCCAGGAGAAGTGGTTGGGAGCCAAGAAGGCACCGGGGGCAACCCGGCCATGAACCCGCAGCCGCACGCCGAGAAGGCGGAGCGCGGTGCGGCTCCAGATCTGGAATGCCTGCTGCCCGAGGCGCATTGAGCGTAGCGTGAATGCTGTAACGGTAAGACCGCCGGCGACAAGGTGGATCGTTGCCACGGCGAGGATCAGTAGCTGACGAATCGGCCGCATGGGTGTGGCTCCCTCTTCTTCTGCTCGCGCTCAGCGTAGCAGGACTCAGGAAACCGCGGCGCCCGCAGAGGGGCGCCGCATCACTCCCGCATCACTCCATGGCCGTCAACGATTGGAGCAGAGCTTCCGCCTCCCCGCGCTCGGTGAACTCCGGGTGCTCGTTGAGCAGGCGCTCCAGGTGACGGCGCGCCTCGGCGCTATCCCCGCTTCCGTGGTGAACGCGGGCGATGTTGAAAAGGATTCCCGGGTTGGCCGGCTCAAGCTCTTGCGCCTGCTCCAGTGCGCTAAGGGCCCCGGACAGATCGTGGTTCCTCTCGAGCACCACCCCCAGCGTATCCAGCACGCGCGCGTTCCGCGGCGCCAGTTCGGCGGCGCGCTCCGCAAGGGTCAGGGCGCGCTCTGGATGGTCCTCGCGGATCAGCCAGGCCAGGTTGTTCAGCGCAATCACGTCCTGCGCGTCGGCCTCGACCAAGTGCTCGTACTCGCTCAGAGCGGCTTCCTCAGCCCCGACCTCGATCAGCAGGCTCGCCCGGCGGTGCCGGACTGCGGGCTCCGCGGGGGTGTTGTCGAGGACGGACTCGAGGACAATGGCCGCGGCTTCGCGATCGCCCCGGTGCGCCTCGAGCTCGGCCAGAGTCAAACCGAGGGCGAGGTTCCCCGGCACCCGCCTGAACCCCTCCCGCAGGAGTTCCAGGGCATCCTCTTCGCGGCCCAGGGCCAGCAGCGCCGTGCCACCCAGGCTGTACCCCTCGCTGGCGGCCGGATCCTTGTGACGGGCACGCTCAGCGGTGGCCAGTGCATCGCCCGCCATGCCCAGACGCAATTGTGCCGTTCCCAGCATCACGTCCGCGCGGCGCAGTGAGCTGTCCTGCTCTGCGACGGTCTCAAGCTCGCTCATCCCGCGTTCCAGATCCCCGAGCATTAACAGGCTAACCCCGAGCCACTCCCGCGCATCCACCGATTCCGGCCGCATGGCGACCACCGGCTCAAAGTGGCTGACCGCCACCGCGGCCTGCCCTTCCGCCAGTCGAATCTGACCGAGCAGCATGTGGGCCATCGGCGTCATCGGACCGGATACGCCGAAGCGCCGCAGCTGATGCTCGGCTTGCGCCCAGTCCCCTTGATCCAGCAGGACGGCTGCCCGATACGGCATCACCGGCCGAAAGGCCGGATTGAGGGTCGCCGCACGCTCAAAGTGGCTCCGGGCGGTATCGAGCTGTTGCCGTTCATAGGCGACCAGCCCAAGCACGAAGGGCCCTCCCGGATGCTCGGGCGCCGCCTCCAGGAGCCCCTCCGCGGCCTCGGCAGCCTCATCGAGCCGCCCCGCCTCCGCAAGCGCGACCGCATAGAGGAAGCGCTCAGGGATACGCTCAGGCCGCAAAGCCATCGCCTCTCCATAAGCCGCCAGGGCGTCCTCCGGAGCCCCTCTGTACCGGGCGATGTTGCCGAGCAAGACCCAGCCGGTCGCCTTGCCAGGGTCCATTTCCAGGGAGCGCCGGGCGGCTGCTTCCGCTTTCGAGAGATCGGCGTCGGCCAGCGCCTGCCAGGCGCGCGCCTGCTCCAGCGCCGCAAAGGACGCCCCCCCAGCCT
>PUNM01000069.1 GCA_003552625.1 Ectothiorhodospiraceae bacterium | reverse complement strand
GTATAGGGGGGTCCCCTGCTCCCACTCCAGGCTGCCATAGCCCTCCAGAGTGCCCCCCGCCAGGTCGGCCTCCAGGGCGGTCAGCCGGACGATGCCCTGGCTGTAGCTCAGACTGGCAGCAAGATCGCGGAGGGGCTGGCCCAGGATTTCCCCTGCCTCCAGCGATATATCGGCTGTGATCCGCGGCCGGCGGAGCGTGCCCCGCAGCTGTACATCGAGCGCAGCCATGCCGTTGGCCGCAGCTCCCGGATAGCCGCCTGGCAGAAGCTCCCTGCCCTCCTGCCCGCTCCACGCAACGAGCAGCTCCTCCACCTCCTCCAGGGCAACGCGGGGCAGATGGAGGTCGATATCGGCCCGGGGATCGGAGAGAGCAAGCTCCAGCCCGCCCTGCAGCACGAAGGGGAATCCAGCCCAGCGCCCCTCCACTTGCTCCAGCCGGAGGTGCCCGGCATCAAAGACAAAACGCCCCGTAACTGTCCGGAGAGCGTAGTCCTGCGGCCCTGTGCTTTCCGGGACGGCTGGGGGACTCACCTGCAGAGCCTGCCACACAGCGAAAAGCTTCTCTTCTTCCACATCGAACTCATCCAGCTCCAGCGCACCGGTTACATCCAGCCCGGAATCGTCCCTATCCAGAGCGAGTTCGAACTCCAGCCCACCCCCAGGCTCCCAAGTACGCGAGTAAACCAGCTGGGCCGAGAAAGCCTCCGGGCTCTGGCCGGAGAAGCTGAGATCCATGGCCAGCGCTTCCCGTTTCTCCCCCGCAAAAGCCTCAAACAGCGCACGCACACGCTCCTGTGTACCCGCGTCCCCCAGGACGCCGGTCCCTTCCGCCGGCCATCGGGCGCCGGTAATTTCCACCCTGGCCTCGCCCTGGAAGTGCGGATCCGCGGGGTCGATCTCGAGTTCGAGCCCGGTGAAGTGTAACAGATCGCACCCGGCCCCGGCCCACTTCCCTCCCACGGGAGCGAGATCCAGATTCGCGATCCGGATCTCGCCGCCGCTGATGGTGAGCTGGCCCGCGAACTGCTCCACGTCCAGCAGGCTCTCCTCCTCCGCGGGGTCCGCATCCTGGGGAATATCTTCAATACCATGCGGGGATTCTTCCTCCGCAGACTGCGGCTCCTCCGCCGACCGATCGTCGGGCGCATCGGGCACATCGGGACCCTCTTCTGCTGCTGTCGGTGCATCAGGTGGCGGCCGATGCAGCTGAACGTCATCATCGCCAGCGGCAGCGTCCGGATCCGGCAGCTCGTCCACATGCTCCCGCAACTGCTCCTCGAGGCTCGAGAGAAAGTCCTCTTCCTCCGGATCGGGAACTTCCCCGGAGTCCCTCGCCCTGGACAGCAGGGATCCGATAAGCGCAATATATTCCGGATCCATCTTCTCCGCGTCCAGTTCCAGCCGGGGCCGCTCGAGATGCACCGCTCTTACGGCCTGGGCCGGGGGGCCCTGCTGCAGGAAGGGCAGGCCGGCAAGCTCCAGGGTCACCTCCGGTATATACAGGCTCATCCCCTCATTCAGCATAAGTTCCACATCCCGCAGTGCGAAGCTCTGCAGGGAACTCAGATCCACGCCGCTGAAGGTGAATTCACCGTCGATGCTGCCCTCAAGCTGGCGGCCGATGTCCTCCCCTACCCCCGCAACCATCCTCTCCCAGACAGGGGTGGCCACAAAAAAAACAAATACTGCAGCCATGAGAAGTAGCACTATGCCCTTTTTACGCCTGGTTCTACTCTTCATGGCCGCAACCTCCTCCAACAGCCAACAGCTTCAACCCTCAACCCACAGCTCAGCCGTATACAGCTTCAACTGATAATAACCAGCAACTTTCAACAGCCTGCAACTATCCTATTCTTCTATACCGAAATCCGCTATTCCTGCCCCTGGCAGGCTTCCATCTCCCGACTGCTCTGTAACAATATATATCTCCAGGTCTTTGTTCCCATGGACGACGTAGGGCGTCTCCCGGCTCTCCTTGATCTCGAACCACTCCTCCTCTTCTTCCTCTATATGGTAGGGCGGGGCCTCCGGTGGTTCAGCCTCGGGGGTGAGCCCGTGTGGCTCTCCACTCCCGGGGCTGTCCACCGCATCGGCGAGAGCTTCGGGACCGGCAGCACCAACCACATCCTCCTCGGGCTCTTCCGGCTCATCAGGAGGTTCTTCTGGGAGCTCGGGCTCCTCCGGGATCTCCTCCTCAACCTCCGGCACTGGTCTGCGTCTCTCCTGGTAGTTCTGCGGGTAAACGGGGAAGAGGCGGGCAATGAGTTCGTTGTTCATGGGTCGATCCTCGAACATCTCTATTTCTTTGTGGAAGTCCTCGGCATAATCGATATGGGGCTCACCATCTTCTTCACGCTCCTGTTCCTCCTCGGGGACGTAGAAGTGATGGTAGCCACCGTATACGGCGAGCATCATCTCGCCCTCCGGCGCATCCTCGGGGATTTCCAGCTCCATCTCCTTAACTATGGGCTCCTGGCGATAGGGACGCAGGATTACCTCCAGCGGCAGGGTCCCGCCCGGCTGGATCTCGTCCTCCTGCACCTCGATATCCTCTATGGTCGCGGTCATGTTGCGCTCGCTGATCGCAATCTCCAGGGTCACATCGTAGATGTCGACCTCCTGGAAGCGGTTGTAGAGCAAGAGCCCGATCCCCTCCATCAGCTCATGCAGCGAGGCGGCAGCCACATCGTAAAAGCTGAAAATCTTGTTCTTCCGCTCCAGGCCGTCCCCGGGTATATTCCGGCCCGAGATCTTGAACTCGATATCGGCCACACCTTTTCCGATGCGCTCTATGGACTGATCCACGGCCTGGAGGGCGGCACCGGTCAGAAGGGAGACAAACATGTCCTCATCCTGTATGAGCTGCACATTGGTGTGCTTTCTGTGCCCGAGATCCTCATCCTCCACCCGAACGCGCAGCGACGTAATGTGCGGGAAGCGCCCGATTCTGCCGCTGATCGCGGCCGGACGGTCCTGATCAATGCGTCCGATGAGCTCCAGCGCCCCGCCGATCTTGAAGGGCTGCCGGGCGCTCTCCATGACGTGATGGATGTAGGCCGAGGTCAGCATCAGATCTACGCTGCCGCGGTTCATGAACGGATGACCAAACCCGACCAGCATCTCCCTTCCCTCCATAAAGGTCAGGGTCCCGATGCTGGTAGCCTCGATATCGCCGCGCATCAGCTGGACACCTATCGCGCTGCCCGGTTCCAGCAGCACCTCTTCTGGATCGTAATTAGCGGGTGCACCCCCGCCCTGCAAGGGCCAGAGACCACGATCATCCAGCTCGTCAGAAACATACTCCCTGGCCCGGCCGCTCAGTCCGCTGAGCATGATCGGGGTCTCCACCGGGGTGAACAGTGCTACAGCATCGTCTGCGGCGTATGTAGTAGTTTCTTCGCTGTCGAGATCCTCATCACCTCCGGCGACATGAACGGTGGTTATCTCCCGGTCCCCGGTCTCAACGGGCTCCTGCAGTTCGTAAGTCTTCCCGGAGGCAGCCAAACGCCTGCTGTAACCGGCAACATTCTTCATCTCTGCGGCCGGCGTGGCCAGTCCTATCCGGTGATCCGCATCCTGCCAGCCGTAGCTGATCGCCCCAACCAGTTTGCCATCGATGTAGATGGGGCTACCGCTCATTCCCGCCGCAATACCCCCCGAACGGTCTATTACCTCACCGCTGGCTTCGATCATTATGAGATCCCCGGCCATACCCTGTCCCCTGAGCACGCTCATAATTTCCACGGAAAAGCTCTCGACTTCCGTACCATAGGCCACGGTCCGCGCATAGCCTGTCATACCCCGCTCCAGATCATCAACGGCCATGATCTCCATCTCTTCCTCCGTGGAGAGCTCTCCACGCTCTACCGGAACCGCATCCGCCATACCCTCCAGCGCCGCATTCTCCTGCGGCAGGCGAGCGGCGAACTCGTCGCGGGTCAGGGCCTGGGCCGTACCCGCGGATCCCGCACAGAAAAATACCGCGAATGAAAACACAGAACCCAGTGCGACAGCGAGCAGGATTAAAAAAATCCGGAGCACATGTTTTCTGCCTGGACACAATATCCACCGGGTAAAGACAGCAATTCCGGGTTGCACACTAAAGTTTGTCTGCATAACTCTCCCCTTTCTTCGCTTCCTGTAATACGCGGTAGCAGTGCAAAAATCTGTAAAACGGCGGTTCGTAAAGGTGGGGGCAGATCCCAATGCGGTGAAAATTCCCAATGGTACAAAATTTTAGTCCCGGTGTTCTCCCCCCTTCCGGCCCCGGACCCTCCTCGCCTCCGTGCCAGCCCGGCGCAAGCGCGCCAAACGCTCACAACTCAGCGGGCAATTAAAAAGTTTGCGTTGAGTTTTCCAGAACGGATAGCAGAAAAATATGCGGGCCAATCTTTCCGAGATTGGATCCAGGCCGCATGTTGTGGAGGATAAAATTTACAGTCCTCTTATATATTGAATAGATCTCCACAATCCAATTTAGAACAGAATGAGAACAAAATCGAAATGGGGAGTAAAAAAGATTAGCTTTCGAGCAGGATCAGGGCACTTGCAATCCCGCGTTCGCTGCCATCGCTGGGTATGTTGATAATGCGGTCCCGGAAGAGAAGGGTGGTGGAACCGCCACCGTCCAGGTTTACGGCCTCCACCGCACCCCTTTCGAGCATGAGCT
>PUNM01000164.1 GCA_003552625.1 Ectothiorhodospiraceae bacterium | reverse complement strand
GCAGCAGGACCAGTAGGGCCAGGAGGATCAGTGCCAGCCGCGGGCGGTGGAGCATCCATTGCATGCCGTCGGTGTCCTTTAAAACTGGCCGCGCCACCCGGCGACGAGCAGTCGGCGATCCCGGTAGAAGCCGCCCAGGCTGTCGTCTTCGCCGCCCATCCAATGCCCGCCGAAGAATAGTTCGTTGGGCTCGGCGGCGATCCAGGCCAGTTCGGGGTTGAGGTAGTTGTCGCGCCGGTTGATCGCCGCCGAGAAGCGCAGGCGGGCCCGCCACTCGTTGCGCAGGAAGAAGTCCTCAATCTCGCCGTTGATGTAATAGATCTCGTCGGGATCCAGTGCATCTTCGGCATCCAGCAGGTGCTCGCCGAGCAGCTGGACGGTCAGGCGCAGATCGTCCCGAGGGGTGGGAAAGCCCTCCGTGCCGATGACCCAGTCGAAGCCCTCGGTCTTGTCGTAGGCGAAATCTGCCTCCCGGGTGATGGGCACATCGCTGAGCCAGGCCGCCTCCATGCGCCAGGTCCAGCCACCGGTGGCAAAGCCGAGATCGCCGCCGACCACCCAGGTCATGGGGTGCTCGGCGTCAAAAGTGACTGGAGGAGGGTCGCCGGGCGAGAGTGCGCCTAACTCTGCCTGGCTCTCGGCGCTCAGCCGGTAATACGGCTGCGAGTGACGCACCCGCTGCAGGGTAGCGGCAAAGTCCACGGCCTGTCCGTCGCGGCTGATGCGCAGTCCGCCGCCGCCGCGGCCGGAGGGTGCGTCGCCGAAGTCGGCGTCCTGGATCAGTGTGCTCAATGGCGTTCCGTCCGGGAGTTCGGCCTCCGGGTCGAGCCCGAGCAGGCGTCCAGCCTCGCGGTCGACCGGGTGCCAGATGCTGTCGTCCTCGGGCAGTTCCGCCGCACGGAAGCCGATCAGCCCGACGAGGTCGAGCTTCCAGGGGCCCTGGAAATACTCCAGCCGGGCCGCTGGGCTGGCACGCCGACGGTCGGCGAGCTCATCGAGGGCGAAGCGGGTGAGATCCTTGGTGCTGAGGCGGTCCGTGGGCGGGGTCTCATCCACCCGCCCCCAGAGGAGCTTCTGCGTCCCCAGGGTCATCTGCCAGTCCATGGCCCGGTAGCGCAGGAAGTTCTCCCCGTAGTCCAATTCGGCCGTGGAGACGGCGGGGTAGTCGCCCCCTTGCTGCGCATAGGCGTCGATGCGGGCGCCCAGGCGAACCTCCCATTGCGTGCCGATGGCGCGGTCGGCGCGCAGGACACTGCGACCGTGGGTGGTCCAGTCCTGGGGGCGGTCGCTGGCGGTCAGCGCGCTGAACTCAAGCAGCCCGCTCTCCAACCGGAAGCGCCAGTCGTCAAGCAGCCCTTGTGCCGGCCGCGTGTCCGTCTCCGCATCTTCGGTCTCGGTGTCACTGGCCTCGGCGTTCTCTTCCGGCGCATCGAAGCGCAGCGTCTGCCCTTGGACCCCGCTTGTAGGCCCCAGTAGCGCAACGACGAGTAATCCGATCAGCCATCGGCCCGGGTTAGGGCCGGAAGGGGCGCTCGCGGCTCGGGTTCGACAGGACACGACTGGTAAACAGATCCTGAGGGAGGCCTTGGTCATAACGGGTGTCATCCACTTCGAGGACGGTCTGGGTGCCCTGCTGCAGGTGGCTCATGGTGCTGTGGGTGACGGTCCAGTAACCATCGATCTTCTCGATCTCCTGAACCTCGAGCCGCTTGATCGGGTCCTCACCGCCGCGGTAGAGGTCAATCCGCAGCTCGACCAGCGTGTCCGGGTCGATCCAGCGCAGGCGCCTGGAGTAGGTGGAGTTGTCGGCCTCCACCGGCTTGCTCTCAAGGAGCCAGACCTCCTGGCCGCCGTAGGTGTCGGTACCGATCAGCTGGTGTTCATCCTCTTCCGGGCGGCGGTCCTCCAAGTCTTCAAAGTACAGGTCCGACTGCACAAAGCTCGATCCTCGGTTGTCGCCACTGACACGTCGGACCCGATCGGCCGCCGGGAGGTACAGCCATTGATCACTCTCGCCGTCGGGGTGATTGTGGACGAGCAGGGCCGTGTCCTCGATGTTAGCCGGCGAGGTGAAGCGGATCAGGCTCCAGCTCTCGCCGTCCTCTCCGTCGAGCCGGTATTCGAAGCTCTCCCGCACCCGGTCCCGGCTGCGTTCGCCCGTGAGGGTCATGGTGCCGCGGGTCACCAGATCGTCGCCGTCCGGCCGATCAAAGACGGCCTGGGCGAGTTCCTTGCCGCTCGGGGCGTCGTCTTCCAACGCCAACGCAGGGGTGAGCATGGCGGCACCCAGCAGGGCCGCCAGAATACGCTGCGAACTCCCGCAGGCTCTCGATACGGGCATGGATTCCTCCGTTCAGCGACCAGCTTCAGCGGCTTGGTGGGCGTTCCGCATGGTGGCCAGACGCCGGAGGGCGATCCGGATCATCAACCGCTGCAGGGGGTTGCGGTTGCCGCCGGGGCGCCAGGTGCGGGCCATGCGCTGCGTGTAGGCGTCGAAGTGGAGCCCGTGCGGGGCCCAGCGGATCGGGCCGCGGTTGAGAACGACCTTGAGCACCTCGGTACCGATGACCCCTGCACACAGCTCGCAGGCCATGGGTGTCGATGGCCCGCGCTGCGCGGCGAGGTCCACCGCCGATGGGTCCGCCAGATAGTGCATGTGCAGCCGGGCCGGGGCAAGTCCAACCATGAAGCGCACGGCAAGCTCCTCATCGCTGAGCCCGCTGCGCAGGTCGAAGTAGTCATCGAACGACAACCCCTCGGGGTCGAAGCTAAGCAGGGCAACGCCCATCCCCAACGGTGCTGCGGTCACCGCCGGGATGCCGAGCGCGGCGGCCCGGGCGAAGACGTGGCGTCGCGTCTCGAACGCGAAGAAGTCGAGACCATCGACGTAGACGTCCGCGCCGTCGAGGAAGGCGTCGACGTTATCGGTGTCAATGCCGCGCGGGAAGGTGGCGACGGACAGCTCGGGGTTGATGGCCAGGGCCTGTTCCTGGAGGACATCAAGCTTTGAGCGGCCGAGGCTGTCCATGGTGGCGCCGGCCTGTCGATTGAGGTTGTGCAGCTCAAACTGATCGTAGTCCGACAGGCTGAAACTGCCGATGCCGAGTCGCGCCAGGGTCAGGAGGTGGCTGCCTCCCACGCCTCCCAGCCCGGCGATGGCGACCCGGGTCTGGCGCAAACGGTTGAGTTCCGGCTCCGTGACCCAGCCAACCGTGCGTTTGAAGGCGGTGCTATAATCGAACTCCTTCTTCACAGCGGAACTCCCCTTGCAGGACACGGCTGAATGCGTACTAGGCCGGTTTCGAGGCTTGCCGATAACTGTGGAGCTTAGGGATCTGGGCGCAGGCCATGGTAAAAAGCGGACGGAGGAGTTGCTCCGATCGCTCGATATTCAGTTGGGCGTCGGAAAAACGGATGTGGAAGGGGGCCCGCCAGCGGCCATGGTAGTACAACGTCTCCCCGATCTGCCGAAAGTGTAACCCTTGCCGGCTAGAGCGGCGGGCGAGTTGCGGCTCCATCATGGCGTAGGCGTGTTCCTTGGCGGCGAGCTGGACGATCCGCGCCGACGCCATGAACAGGCTGACCGCCGCCAGGGGGAAGGTTCGGGGATGGTTTTGCGGATCGGCCAAAGCATCAATGTCGCCGTAGGCGGATTTCCTCTCCCCGGGGCGGCGCCGGAAGTGGCTGTGCACAGCCAGTCGCGAGATCTCGCAGACCGCTGCCGGATCGCGGGCACCCGGGTGGTCCGGATCGTTGGGGTCGAGGGATTCACGGCAGTTGTGGACCAGCGGGAGTTCCGGGTAGCACGCGTCCGCTTCGATGTGGACAATTCGCACGTGTCCGGCGATTCGATGGAGTTCCGGGTTTTCCGGGGGTTCGTAGCGAAGCAGACAATGCCAGGATTGTGACTCGAACTCGTCGGTCTCGCGTTGATCGGGGTAATTTTCCGGGGCGTCGAATTGAAGTTCCGTGCAATAGACGTCGTAGCGTAGTCGCTGGGCTTCGTTGAGTTCTTCCTGGTTCGTCGCCAGCGTCAGCCGGAAGAGTTCGCGGAATGCAGTCGTTATTGGGCTCGGTCCCGGCACGTTTTGCATGGCAGGCACCTCGGTGGCCGCTAGAGGGCTAAGTTTTAACCGCGACTATAGCGTCTTCGCTAGGGCGGCGCACCTTCAAACCGCTAGGGGGCATTGGGTGCGACGTTTGGGGACGGCGGGGACGAAGGTACGTCCCGGCGGGAGGCCGCTGGCTGGCTCTCGCTCTGTGCGAGGGCGGAGGCACGTCGGAAAGTTGGCAGGAGCACGTGCTCCGGGTAGCCCTCCTTCTTTCGCCAGGTGAAGAGGCCGTTCTGCAGTGCATCCATGTGGTTGCCGCAAGGCAGGCGCAAACCCCTGTGGGAGCATGGTTCTCCAAAGCGCCGCAGGGGGAGGCCGCGATGGTCGAGGAATCGCCTTAGACCCGGCCGGATCAGGAAAAGCAGATGATCGAGGCCGTGCTCAGTCCCGGCCTGGTAGATAGCCTGGCAAAGCAGGTAAAGAGGAAGGTGGGCCTCACGAGGTGCCTGTTGGGTCAGGATCAGGCGGGAAACCTCCCCGGTTCGTGCTCGATCTAGATCATGTTGCAGCTTGCACAAACGCTCGATGGGGCGTGGCCTATTAGCAGGCAAAAGGAGACGGGCCGCACCGAACCATG
>PUNM01000133.1 GCA_003552625.1 Ectothiorhodospiraceae bacterium | reverse complement strand
GCATCCATGTGGTTGCCGCAAGGCAGGCGCAAACCCCGGTGGGAGCATGGTTCTCCAAAGCGCCGCAGGGGTAGGCCGCGATGGTCGAGGAATCGCCTTAGACCCGGCCGAATCAGGAAAAGCATATGATCGAGGCCGTGCTCAGTCCCAGCCTGGTGGATAGCCTGGCATAGCAGGTAAAGAGGAAGGTGGGCCTCACGAGGTGCCTGTTGGGTCAGGATCAGGCGGGAAACCTCCCCGGTTCGTGCTCGATCCAGGTCGTATTGCAGCTTGCATAACCGCTCGATGGGACGTGGCCTATCAGCAGGTAGAAGGAGACGGACCGCACCGAACCATACGGTGTTCGGACCGCGGTGCCGGATCAGGAAGTGCAGGGCGTAGCGGTCGTGCACGTCGGTTTCCTGCCCGCTCGGGAAGGCATCCGCGGATTCAAAGCCTTTTTCCTGACAAAATACAAGGTAACGTAACCGAAAGTGTACCCGCTGGGTCTCCGGAGTATCTGCAAGGATGACTTCGTAGCGGGCTTTGCGCACACACCAACCCTCTAAAGGCGAGATAGGGTGATCAACTAATCCCCCCACTGGGGCGATGGTGAGCTTGGCGATTCGATCCGATCTTGGCAACCCTCTGTTTACAAAGGGTATCCGGTAGAATACGAGCAGTCAGGAATCCTACCAAAGCCCACGTCTCAAGAGAACAAGGTTGCACTTTTACGGCTCGCCCGGTGGTCCGATAAATTCGAGTCCACAGCCTTGCGGGCCCGCATAAGCAACCCGAGCCTGCCGCGGGGCGCGGCCTCGCAAGCGGATCTGTACGGTTGCGTTGGCGGCGAGTGGCCGCTTGGTTTGCTCCGCGTCGTCCATGCGGATACGTGCCCCGAGCCGGGAAATGTCTTCAAATCGACAGGGGATATCAACTTCGCCGGCGCGGACGGTGCCGTGGGCGTGGATGCGGTGCCGCGGCGAGCGACGGCGCTCTTCCGCCCCCGGTTGCTGATTGATCACGTTCCTGTCCCGGGGCATAGCCTTGCGGCGACCCTCCGGGTAGAGGGTGCTCAAATAGGGGGTCCCAAGCAGCATCTCGCGATGCCTCGGTGAACCGGACTGGCCATAGATGCGCGCTTGGCTGAGGCTCTCCACGTGCGGGGCACCGGCGCGGTCGATCAGCGCGGCAATCAACAGCCGCGAAAGGGCGTGGTAGTCACGCCGTGACGCGCTGTCGGCTTCCAGCTGGCCGTGGATTTCCTCCAGCGTCCGGGTCCACTCGTCCCAAGGCTGCTCCTTCAGCAACGGCCACCAGAAATCGGCCAGTCCTTCGGCTATCTCCAAGTACGACACGATCCTGCCCTCAGTGTAGTTCGAGGCCCTTTGGGGCCAAGGGGCTCCCTGAAGGATCATGCAAAGACCGTGCCGGATGGGATGGCTGACGGTGTATGCACCGTATGCCGGGAGTTTAGGGCAACTCCGGCTCTGTCCGTAATTCTCGTGCGTAATTATTCTTGACACGTGAAAGGATCATGGCTGAGCCTTACGTGAATTCCCTAGGTAAGGGAAGCGGGCATTTGCCGGCGGAGCCCGGCTGGAGTTACGCGCATGGAACAGCTCGTCCAGGAGGTTCTGCACCAGCTGCGGGCCACTTGGCGTCGGCGCTGGTGGATCCTGCCCATCGCCTGGCTCGTCTGTATCCCCGGATGGGCCTACATCCATTCGATTCCGGATACGTACGAGGCCTCCAGCGAGGTCTACGTGGATACGGACTCCGTGCTCGATCCGCTGCTCAGCGGCATGGCCGTCCGGCCGGATGCTGACCAGCGGATGAGCATGATGACCAGCACGCTGCTCAGCCGCGATAACCTGCAGGAAATCGCCCAGGCGGCGGACCTGGACGTCCTGCTCGGGCAGGACGACGTCGATGCTCTGGTTGGCAGTCTTCAGGGGATCGATCTCCGTGGCCGGGACCAGAACATCTACACGATCTCCTTTACCCACCGGGACCCGGAGGTTGCCTACCGCGTCGTCCGCGAGACCGGGAATCTTTTCATGGAGCGCGGCCTGGGTGATCCGCGTGGGGACCTGGTCAGCTCCCGGGAGTTCATCGAGAACCAGCTGGGCCGGTACGCGGAGCAGCTGCGCGATAAGGAAGAAGAACTCGAGGAGTTCCGGCGCGAACACTCGGACGTTCTGCTGGCCGGCGGGGATTTTTACAGCCGGCTGGAGTCGGAGCGCGAGCGGCTCGACGATGCCAAGATGGAGCTTGAACAGGCCCGCGGGCATTACGACAACCTCGTCGCGCAAATCGAGGGGGACGGGGATCAACCGGGCCTCGGTCAGTCTCCGGAGTACGAGAACCCGGAACTTGATCAGCGGATCAGCAACCTGGAATCGGAACTCGACGAACTGCGTCGCACCTATACCGATGCCCACCCGGATGTCGAGCATACGCGCCGTGTGCTCGAGGATCTGCGCGAGCAGCGCGATCAGGAGGCCGCAGATTTCAGTGAGGAGTTGCTCGCGTCGCCGGTGGATCGGCTCAGCCTCGGCAATCCGAACAACCCGTTGCGTTTGGAGCTGGCGGAGGCGGAAAGCCGCGTGGCCTCGCTGGAGACCCGGGTTGAGGAGCAGCAGGAGCGGGTCGAAGAACTGGAAACGGTCTCGGATGACGTCCCGGAGATCCAGTCCGCCTACAACCGACTCAATCGGGATTATGAGGCGCTGCAGAGCAGCTACGATCAGCTCCGGGATCGCCTGGAGCAGGCAGTCCTCGCCGGTGAGATCGAGTCCGGCACCGACTCGGTGGATTTCCGGGTTCTTGAACCACCGCAGCAGCCGACGAGTCCGGCGGCGCCGAATCGGCCCCTGCTCGCCAGCGCCGTGCTTGTCCTCGGCTTGGGTGCCGGCACCGGTTTCGCCTTCCTGCTCGCACAGATCCGCGGCACGGTTGCCTCGCCCGGTAAACTCGGCGAGGTGACGAGCCGCCCGGTGGTCGGTCAGATCACCCGCGTCCGCACACCGGCCCATCGGCGGCGCCGACGTTTGGAGATGGCAGTATTCTTCTCCGCCACCAGCGCCCTGCTCGTGGCCTATGGTGTAGTAGTGACTGTGGTCTTTCATTGACGGAGCGGCATGCATGAGCATTATTGAGCGGGCGCTGGAGAAGCGGCGGGAGAACCAGAAGCAGGGCGGCCACCGGAGCGAGGACGCAACCCAGCAGCCCGGCCCCGCTGTCGAGGAAAAGGGCCGCGAGTCGTTGGAGGCCCATCCTCAGCCGGTCGGCGAGCGGGCGCCCGCATCCCGGCAGGGGCCGGGTATGGGGCCGACGGTGGAGCGTCCGGCAGACGTGCAGATCGACTACGGGTGGCTGCGCCACCAGGGCATCCATGTGCCCGGGGAGCGCCGCAGCAGCTTGGAGGAAGAGTACCGCCTGATTAAAAGGCCTTTGCTTGACAACGCCTTCGGCCGCTACGGCACGCCTTTGGTAGACAACGGCCGCCTGATCATGGTGACCAGCGCCGTCCCGGGCGAAGGCAAGACCTTCTCCACCGTCAACCTGGCGCTGAGCATGGCGCTCGAGGTGGATCGCACGGTGCTTGTCGTCGACGCCGACGTGGCTCGGCCGAGTCTTCCCAGAGCTCTCGGTGTGGAAGCAGACCGGGGGCTTCTCGACGTGCTTACCGATCCAGACCTCAGCCTGCCGGATGTATTGCTGCGCACGGATATCCCGGACCTGACGCTGCTCGGTGCCGGCCGGCCCCATGGGCGCTCTACGGAGCTGCTCGGCAGTCAGGCCATGACGGATCTGCTCGCGGAGCTGCACGCCCGCTATCCGGACCGGATCATCCTCTTCGATTCCCCTCCGCTGCTCTCGACCAGTGAACCGAGTGTACTGGCGCGGCAGATGGGGCAGGTGCTTCTGGTGATCGAGGCCGAGAGCACCGCGCAGACCGCTGTAACGCGAGCGGCTGAACTGCTGGAAGGTTGCGACGTGGTCCTGACGATGCTCAATAAGGCGACCGGCATCGGTTACGGGTACGGCGGTTACGGCTACGGCGGCTATGGCGGCTATGGCGGCAGCAGTGGGGAGTCGCAGCCGAGCGCCGCAAAAGACCCGAATCGTCGTGTCCCCGAGGAAGGTTGAGCGATACCGCCGGCTAGTGCTGGCGGTTGGAGCCGGGTCGCTTCTCGCATCGGGGTTTGCCGTGGCCGAGACGGAATGGACATTTACCCCGCGGCTGACCCTTGGTCAGGAGTGGACGGATAACGCCGACTTTGCCCGGCGCGGCGAGGAGCAGTCGGATCTTATCACGATTGTCCGTCCCAGTTTCACGCTCTCCGGCGAGGGGGCGCGGGCCGAACTCAATCTGAACTACTCCTGGGATAACCGGTTCTACTGGGACGATAGCGAAAGGGATCGTAGCACGCACAGCGTGCGGGGCAGCGGCAATGCCGAGTTGGTGCGGGAGTCGATCTTCGTGGACGGATCCATCCGCCGCAGTGTGCGCGCCGAGTCTGCCTTCGACCCGGTGACGCCAAGGGACCAGGAGGAGACCACTCGTTATCGCATCAGCCCCTACTGGGTCTGGCGGATCGGCCGGTTCGCGGATCAGGAGGCGCGCTACGTCTTCGACGAGGCCCGCTATCACCGCTCGGAACGCGAGCCGCAGCAGGTGCACCGCGCGCGCTACCGCCTGGACAGCGGACCCATGTTCGGCCGGACGTTCTGGCAGCTCAGCTCGGAGCGCACCTGGGATCG
>PUNM01000153.1 GCA_003552625.1 Ectothiorhodospiraceae bacterium | reverse complement strand
GATCGTTTTGCATATCGGCACACCTCTTTGCTGTGTGTGGTGTGCCGGTGTGCGTAATCTGTGCGTAGCTTTTCAGGGCGGGGCGGGGTTTATGCTGTAACCCCTTGATTTGATTGGTGGGCCGCCAAGGACTCGAACCTTGAACCTACTGATTAAGAGTCCGGAATGGCCCGTTGACTAACGGCTTGCCAACAACACTTGGGCTACCTCGTAAATTGCCAACACATCTCCCCTCCGGCTTGATGCAAGCGGAGGGGAGGCAACATGGCAATCAAACTCTGTGTCTGCTCCACCAAGGGCGGCGTCGGAAAGACCACCGTTACCGCGAACCTTGGTGCCTATCTGGCCGACCGCGGTCAGCGTGTGCTGCTCGTCGATGCAGACATCCAACCAACACTGTCCAGCTATTTCCCGATCCATGGCCCACCCTCTTCCCGAGGCCTGACCGCGCTCATCACCGAGGGTGAGACCGGCAGTACTGTCAGCACCACGAAGATCGATGGTGATGGCGGTGGGTTGCTCGATCTGGTTCTGAGTGATGATCCGGATGGTGCTCTTCAGAACTGGATCCTGCACACGCCCGATGGCCGGGTTCGTCTCCGGCACATCCTGAGTGAGTACGACGATATCTATGACGTGGTGCTGATCGACACCCAAGGGGCCGTCGGTCCACTCCAGGATGCCGCCGTCCTGTCGGCGGATATGCTCCTCTCGCCGATACCACCGGAGATTCTCTCAGCGCGCGAGTTCGCACGTGGCACGCTCGGGATGATCGACCGCCTCAAGCCCATGGCGGCGCTTGGTGCACCCATCGCTCCGCTGCGCGGCTTGCTGTATCGGATGGATCGTACAGCGGATGCCCGGGCCATTGCCCAAGAGCTGCGCCGCGAGACCTACGAGCCCAGCAAGGGGCAGATCACCATCCTCGAAACCACGGTGCCGGCGACCGTGGCCTACCGAGAGGCGGCTACCCGGCAGATCCCGGTGCACCAATGGGAGCCCAGGCGCGACGGGCCGACCCCCGCAGCGCTCGAGACCATGCGGGCTCTTACTCGAGAGCTTTTTCCGCACCTCGAGGACGTCTAGCCGACTACGGCTTGGCTCGGAGTGCTGGAGGCGCATATGGCAAAACGCGGTTTGACTGAAAAGGTCCGACAGGGCCTGTGGCAAGGGCACTACGGTGCCCGGGAGCACAGTCTGGATCAGCCGGGTGACCCGGTGACCGTGACCCAGCTGGTGCTATCGATCGAGCAGATCCTCGAGTACCAGGACAACCCACGCCGTTTGGAGAACCCCCGCTATGACGAGATCAAGCAGTCGATTGCGGCGCAGCGGGGGCTTAACAACAGCCTGGATGTGACCCGTCGCCCCGGCGACGAGCACTACACGATCTGCGCCGGCGGCAATACCCGCCTGCGCATTCTCCGCGAACTTTTTGCGGAGACCGGGGATGAAGCCTTCGCGCGGGTCCACTGCCTTTACCACCCTTGGCAGGGTGAGACTACGGTTCTGACCAGCCACCTGGTCGAGAACGAGCTCCGAGGCGAGCTCGCCTTGATTGATAAGGCCCTTGCCCTGGAACACCTCCGGGGCCACCTAGAGGCGGAGTCGGGCGAGAAGCTCAGCCGCAATGCATTCATTGCTCGGCTTCACGGGCTCGGATACACGATCAGCAAGCGTCACCTGCTGCGGTATGAGTTCGCGGCGCAGCACCTACTGGCTGCGATCCCGGAGGCGCTGAACAGCCTTGGCGCAAAAACGCTCGACCAGATCAGGAAGATCTACGCTGCCGCACAGGAAGTCTGGAGTCATTACCAGCGGGATGCGGAGGATTTCGACATTCTCTGGGAGCAGGCGCTTGCCCATACCGATGCTCCCGACTGGGATCCCGAGGCAGGTCGAGATGAACTGGTAGCCCGGATGGCGGAGGCGCTGGGTATCGACCAGCGCGCTGTGCGTTATGAACTGGACACCGTTTTGAGTGGTCATCCGCTGCCGGGGCGCGCCGATCGTATGGAGGATCAGCCCACCTCCGTATTGGATGCTGATCACGATGGTGCGCCGGAAGGAATGGTTCGCACGGAGTCGGAAAACACGGCGCCTGATGATGGGACAACCGCAGCATGCACCCCGGTCTCTGCAGAAGATGAAGGGGACCTGGAGGAGTCCGCCCCGTTCGAACCGGAACCAGCTCTGAACAGTCCGGAGCCTGAGTTCCGCCCAGAGACGACCTCCGATGATGAGGTCGTAGAGGGCGAGTCCGTTCCTGATCTGCGCGAGCACATCTATCGGCTGGCACACAGTATCGCGAGGCGTTACGAACTCGATCGGTGCGTGCACTCCTGGGATCACGGGGTCGGCTACCTGGTTGAGTTGCCGGACGCCCCTGACGCCGGCTCCCAGCACCCCGCTCGGAAGTGGATCTGGTGGACCCTGCTTGCTTTCTCCGAAGCGTTGGCCACCGATGCCCGCAGAGCGCATCTACCTGGTCATTACGACCTACCGCAAATCGTCAACAGCAGCCCCGGCACTGTCCGCAGTCGCATGGGTTCCCCAGGCTACGTCCAAATCGCCATGGACTTCTGGTCGAACCCATCGGTACCCGAGACCGATATTCAGGACTTCATCCAGCTGTTGCGGCTCTGCCGTCAACTACGCAACGCCGCACTCGAACGCAACCTGAACCTATGGGAGGGCGAGCCATGAGGACAATGAGCCCGACCAAGCTCGCACACGAGGCGATTCTGCATGCCCTCGAGTGCAAGCAGGAACAAGGCAGCGTGCAGCAGATCGAGAAATTGACCTTCCGGGAGTATCTCTACCTGCTGTCACAAGCTCGGTACTTTCTCGATATCCACGTTCATCCTGAGCGTCTGGCGGCGGCTATCGAGCGCGCTCGTCGTCGTGCCGAGGAGGACGAGCTCGCCGATGAACTGATCCGCCATCATGCCCACGGGGCGATGATGGAAGCGCTTTTCGGGATGACACCTGCGGAGGTGGCCCGTCGTCGCCGGACGCTGGGGGTGTCTCGGCACCAGGGGCGCCCACCCCGTCTGCAGCCGGAACGGGCCGACGTCGTCTGGCAGTCCTGGCAACAGCACCACGGCCTACCCGATGCGAAGCGGTATCTGCGAGTTGCCCAGAGGTGCTGCGTTCCTGCGCAGGCTGTGTGGCAGCTCGTACAGGAAGCCGAAGCCATCCAGCGGGAGTACGCCTCAAGGGGGCGGGCCGAACCGGCCGTCGAGGGAGGGCGCTGATGAGTGCCATCAAATTGACCCAGGAAGAACTCCAGGCGTTAACGGGGCTCCCGAGCCTGGCGCTCCGTGTCTACATCCTCGGTATCCGGCCGTATATGGATTACCGGACGGGCCTGGTCGGTGTGCAGCGGCGTATCAGCTGGCAATCACTGCGCGAAGCCTGCCATGTCGAGCCGCACCAGGGCCTGACCGACACCGGTACACCGAGCAAATCCGCCGTAAGGCGCTCGGTGGATTGGCTGAACAGGTCGGGGTTAACGGTCGAGTGTACTCAAGGAAAGCGGCTCATCTTCCATTGTCCGATGGCCCATACGGACTCGTCTGGCCGTGAAAAACCCGGCACAAACCCGACACAAACCCGGCATAGCGAACCCGGCACAGCTCCCGACACGAGCCGGCTCCCACGTGACGGGCATTCGCGGGCTCAACCCGACAGGCATCCCGACTCTAACCCGACACCCCCGGTACAGACCCAAGCCAACACACCTCTGGTATCCGGTCTCCGGAGAGAAGCCCCATTACACACCCAGGAGGCCGCTCGGCCAGGCGGCGCAGGTGTGTGTGAAGCTGGCCTTGCTGGAACGATTTCGGCCTCCGCCGAGCGCAGCGCCGATGCTCCCGAAGCTAAGGACCGCGAGATCTTCGAGCGGTTCTGGGCGGCCTACCCGAGGAAGGTCAAACGGCGTGAGGCCTACGAAATCTTCCGCTCGCGCGGGCTGCGCTGGCAGATCGACGCCATCCTCAGCGACATCGCATGCAGGCAGTTGGAGGATCGGCGCTGGATCGCTGGCTACATCCCCAACCCAGGCAATTACCTACGGGAGGAACGCTGGAAAGAGCCCATCGAGCGTGGCCGAGGGTCCGGTGGAGCGGCTCCGCGCACCACGCTCGATGAGCATACGTCGCAGAAGAGCTACCAAGCCGAGGTTGATGTGTTCGCGGCTGCGGGCTTTGAAACGGACCCCGACTGGTAGGAGGGATTATGCAAAGCATCGCGCACGCTCTCAATAGCCACCATCGCGAGAAGCAGGAGTACTGCCCTGATCACGGCCAGTACACGGCTATCTACACTTGGCTGGGTGATCGCTGGGTCGGCGGGGGGTGTCCGCACTGCCTGGACGCGAAACGCCAGCGCCAGCGGCGGGAGGACATGGAGCAGAGACGTCAGCAGCGTACCCAGACGATGATCCGGTTGGCCGGAATCCCGGGGCGGTATCAAGACGCCTCGTTTGAGGCTTTTGACGCCGAAACGGACGCAGCGGTTCGGGTGCGTGAAGCCTGCCGCCGCTATGCGGAGACCTTTCCCGAGCGCCTCCAGAATGGGACGAACCTCATCCTCTCTGGTGGGGTGGGTACCGGAAAGACCCATCTCGGTTGTGCTATCGCGCGCTATGTCATTGCTGCGCACCAGCGGCAGGCATGTTACGCCACCGTCTCCGACGCGGTGCGTCAGGTGCGCCGAACCTATGACCGGACGAGTGAGCAGACCGAGCAGGACGTGTTCGACTGGCTCGCTGGTTTGCCGCTGTTGGTCCTCGACGAGGTGGGCGTTCAGACCGGCTCCGAG
>PUNM01000094.1 GCA_003552625.1 Ectothiorhodospiraceae bacterium | reverse complement strand
GTCGCCGCATCAGACGAGCCGCCGGCCAGGCCGCCGCCGGCCGGTAGGCGTTTCTCGACAGCAATGTCTACGCCGGCCCCGGCCGGAGCGCGCTCCTGAAGTGCGCGCGCAGCACGAACAGTGAGGTCAGCGTCTTCCGAAATCCCCGAGAGGGGCTGGTATCGCTCCACACGCCCATCACCGCGCGGGCGCAACGCAACCCGGTCACCATGGTCGAGCAGCTGAAACGCCGTCTGCAGCTCGTGATAGCCGTCCGGGCGCCGGCCGAGCACATGCAGAAAGAGATTAATCTTGGCCGGCGCAGGCCAAACGGTCCAATCAGCCATCGGCCACCCTCCAGCCGGAGAGAGCCACGCGCAGTTGCTTGCTGCCGCTTTGCAGGTCGACACGGGTCGGCAGATCGATGCCGTCGACCTCCTCCCAGCCCTGGAACTGGACACTCCAGTCGGCCTGGCGCAAGCGATCCGGTCGCCCACTGCCGTCGAGACGAAGATCGTCCACTTTGAGTCCGCGGGCCGGCCGACCAACGATCCAGTCCGCCAACGCCCGAACCGGAAGCTCGTGGCCAGTCTGCACGGCCAGAAGCTCCTCCGGCGTATCGGCAGTCATGGACCGGCCGGTGCCGTCCCGGAGCGTGACCCCCTGCCCATCACCAACGATTCGCACCGCGCCCGTGCCGAAGGGCCCGGAGAGGTCGATGGCGTACATGCCCGGAGCCTGCTCCCAGCGCAAGGAGAGGCTCACAGCCTCCCCCGACGCGCGCAGCGCCGCGCGCCCGCTCACAGACCAGCGCTCGAGCTCTTCGCGTTCCGCGAGAAAGGCCTGATGGGCCTCCTGCCGCTCGTCCTCGGGGACCAGCAATGCACACCCCGCCCCGCCCAGAACAACCAGGGCAAGCAACACCCCGGCTGCGGGCTTACAGTGTCTCCGGATCGATCTCATAGCGCTCCAGCGTCTCCTTGAGGACGCGATGCTCAGGATCTCGCCCCCAGGCATCGGCCCAAATCTCCCGGGCCTTGTCTTGCTTCCCCAACTCCCAGAGGACCTCACCCAGGTGCGCGCCGATCTCCGCGTCGGGTTCGGTTTGATAAGCGCGCTCAAGATAATCGTGCGCTGCGCGCAAGTCACCCTGGCGGTACAGCACCCACCCCTTGCTGTCCAGGATTGCGGCGTTCTCCGGCTTCTGCTCCAAGGCCCGGGCAATCAGCCCCTGCGCCTCTTCGAGGTCACGATCGAAGTCGGCGAGCGTATAGCCGAGCGCGTTAAGCGCGTACGGATTCTCGGGATCGAGCTCGAGGACCCGGCGCAGATCCGCTTCCGCACGCTCGGCATGGCCAAGCTCGGCGTGAGCGAGGCCGCGGCCGTAGAGCAGGTCACTATCGTCAGGCGCACTCTCAAGGCCGCGGTCGTAAGCCTCCACGGCCTCTTCAAGGCGATTGGCACGCTGCAGCACGTACCCCTCCAGGAACGCCACTCGCTCGGCCATGGCCGGCTGATGCTCGCGGACCTCCGCCAATGGACCGATCGCGGATTCCGGATCCAGCTGCTCCTCGCGAACCCCCTCCCAGATCAGCTCCACAAGCAGCGCGGCACCCTGCCGGCTGACCGGATCCAGCTCAAACGCGCGCCTCGCCGCTTCCAGGGCCCGCTCCGGACGTTCAGCGGCAGCCGCCGCGCGGGCGAGGCCGCGGTGGGCCTCGGCGACCTCCGGGTGCGCCTTGGCCAACCCTTCGGCAACGGAGAAGGCCACACCGGAGTCCACGCCGTGACGAAGCAGCGCGCTGACCTGCGCAACCCCCTGACCCACCGGACCGGGCCAGCCTTCGATCGCCCGCAGCAGCTCTGCCTCCGCGGTATCGACATCGCCGCGCCGCAGAGCGAGCAAACCGAGGAGCTGGTGCGCTTCCGCCTGCTCAGGCGCCAGCTCCTTCCAGCGCCGCGCAGCCGCCTCCGCCCGCTCTGCATCATCCAGGGCAATGGCCAGCTGGACGCTGCGCTCAGCCACCTGCGGGTCACCGGTCAACTGCATGGCCTCGGCGTAATGCTCAAGGGCGAGTCCATACCTCTCGCGGCGCACCGCGATCTCGGCCGCCAGCACATGCTGAATCGCCCGATCCCGATCCGAAGCCGGCATGCGCTCCAGCACGGGAGCGAGAGGATCAACCATCCACGCGGCATCGGATTCCGGCCCGGGGCCGGCAGCACACCCGGATATCAGCGCAGCGGTAAGCAGCGGCACTGCAAGCCGGCCGCATCGGCGGGCCGGCGCCTTCGGGTTGGCAAGGGGACGATAGGGCATTTTTTCGCATGCGCGGTGCTTTACCCAGCCCGGCGCATTTCGTAATAATCCGCGGTAGACTACTGATGGTGCCCTAACAAAGACTAATGACGCCAGCCTCATGCCTCTATTTGCGATTGGACTCAACCACGACAGTGCACCGGTAGCGGTCCGCGAGAGCCTGGCGTTCAACGCCGAGACCCTCGGGGACGCCCTGCAGGATGCGAAGACGGAGACCGGCGCCGATGAGGTCGCCATTCTCTCCACCTGCAACCGGACCGAAATCTACATCCGGCTTCCGCATACCGACCCGGAAGTCGTGATCGGCTGGCTCACCCGTTTCCAGCGGGTGGAGCTGCGCAAGGTGCGCCCTCACCTTTATGTCCGCCGCAGCACGGAGGCGATGCGCCATCTGATGCGTGTCTCGGCCGGCCTGGACTCGCTAGTCCTCGGCGAACCGCAGATCCTCGGGCAGGTCAAGGATGCCTACCACAAGGCAGCGAACGCCGGCAGCCTCGGGGCAGTGCTCGAGCGCCTGTTCCAGCACGCGTTCTCCGTGGCCAAGCAAGTCCGCACGGATACCGACATCGGGTCCAACCCGATTTCGGTGGCATTCGCCGCGGTCACCATGGCGAAACAGATCTTCGACGACTTCCCGCAGCGCACAGCCGCACTGGTCGGTGCCGGGGAGACCATCGAGCTGGTCGCCCGCCATCTGGCCCAGCAGGGAATCGGTCGCGTCATCGTCGCCAACCGCAACGTCGAGCGCGCCAAACGGCTGGCCGAGGCGCACGATGGCGAGGCGATGGCGCTCAACGAGCTGCCGCGGCGCCTTCATGAGGCGGACGTTGTCGTCTCCTCGACCGGCAGCTCGCTGCCGATCCTGGGCAAGGGCACCGTGGAGCGGGCGATCAAGGCGCGGCGCCATCGCCCCATGTTCATGCTGGACCTCGCGGTGCCGCGCGACATCGAGCCGGAAGCCGGCGAAATGGACGACGTCTACCTCTACACGGTGGATGATCTACGCGATGTCGTAGCTGAGAACATGCGCTCCCGGCGCGAGGCGGCCGAACAAGCCGAGGCCATTGTCGAGCAGCAGGTCGGCCACTACTTGCAATGGCGGCGGGCTCGCGACGCCGGCGAGGCCATCCGGTCCTTCCGCAGCCGCGCCCAGAGTTATGCGCGTGCGACCCGGGCTCAGGCAGCCCGCCAGCTGGTGCGCGGCGAGGATCCTTACGAGGTCATCGAGTGGCTCACCCACACGCTGACCCGGCGCCTGATCCACGCGCCGACCGTCGGGCTGCGAGCAGCGGCCGCCACCGGCGACCGAACCCGGATCCAGCATGCGCTGGAGACATTGGCCATTGAAACCCACTTGGTAGAGAGGTCTAGTGAAGGCGACGATACAAGACAAGCTGGAGCGGATGGCGGAGAGGCACGAGGAGATCGCCGCGCTGCTGGCGGATCCTGATGTCGTAAACGATACCGCCCAATTCGCGGATCTCTCCCGCGAATACGCCCGGCTTGAGCCCGTCGTCAAGGACCTGCGCGCCTACCGGGAAGCGAGCGAGGCCCTCGCCTCGGCCGAAGAGATGCTCAAGGATCCGGACGAGGAGATCCGATCCATGGCCGAGGAAGAGATCTCCGGGGCGCGCAAGTCCATCGAGGAGCTCGAACAGCGACTCCAGAGCCACCTGATCCCCACGGACCCGGATGATCAGCGCAACGTGTTCCTCGAGGTCCGCGCCGGAACCGGCGGGGATGAAGCTGCCCTTTTTGCCGGGGATCTTTTCCGCATGTACAGCCGCTATGCGGAACGGCAACGTTGGTCGACAGAGATTCTCTCCGCGCGCGAGGGGGAACACGGCGGCTATCGGGAGATCATCGCCCGGGTCAGCGGCCGGGAGGTGTACTCACGTCTGAAGTTCGAGTCCGGCGCGCACCGCGTGCAGCGGGTGCCGGCCACGGAGTCCCAGGGGCGCATCCACACTTCGGCCTGCACAGTCGCCGTGCTGCCGGAGCTGGACGAGGTGGACGCCATCGAGATCAACTCGAACGACCTTCGCGTTGACACCTTCCGTTCTTCCGGCGCAGGCGGGCAGCACGTCAACACCACGGACTCGGCGATCCGAATCACGCACCTGCCCAGCGGGCTCGTGGTGGAGTGCCAGGATGAGCGCTCCCAGAACAAGAACCGGGCAAAGGCCATCGCCTTGCTGCAGGCACGCCTGACCGAGATGGAGCGTGCCAAGCAGCAGTCGGAGCGGAGCGAGCAACGGCGCCTGGCCGTCGGCTCCGGGGATCGCTCAGAGCGGATCCGCACCTACAACTTTCCGCAGGGACGGATCACGGATCACCGTATCGGGCTGACGCTCTACAAGCTGGAGCAGGTCATGGAGGGGCAACTCGACGAACTCCTGGATGCACTGCTCCAGGAGCATCAAGCCGAAGCCCTCGCGTCGATCGCAGAGGGCTCCGACTGATCCCTCGAGCGCCGCTGCGCGTCGTCACGCGACGCGCTGGCGCTCGCGAATCTCCTCAAGCGACTTGCAATCGATGCAGAGCGTTGCCGTCGGGCGAGCCTCGAGCC
>PUNM01000038.1 GCA_003552625.1 Ectothiorhodospiraceae bacterium | reverse complement strand
GTGCGGATGCTCGCCAGCATCGAGAACCTCACCGACGAGACCTACGTCGCCCACCACCGCCCGGCGGGGGCACGGCCCGGTGCGCCGCGGACCTACTGGGCGGGGATGCGCGTCGACTTCTAAAGAGCATCACGGGTTCCCGCCTTGCGGCGGGGTGCTCATGCTGTCGTTTGCTTGCACGACAGTCCTCCAGCCGAGCGATCGGCATGTTTGGCCGGTATCCATACGGGTGCCGGCCCTCTTTTTTGGCTTCCTCCTTCCCCCTTTGACTCCACTGATTCCGCAAGCCTGCGTTGCCGGCCTTGCCATGTAGTGCCGCCCGTTGCCGGCGAAACCTGGCCTGAGTGTGCCGCGCAGACAGGCAAGGAATCGCCGCGTTCGCGGGCGTCCATTGCCGCTCGCAGCCGGAACGGCGATGCCGGTGCGCCGCCGGACGCACACCGCAGCGGCGTTATGGCACCATTTTCGACTTTGGCGTTGGCCTATAACTGTCTGATTTGTAGCGGCTAACAGGCCGTCCGCTGCCGCGTTGCCGGCGACGGAAAAAATTTTCCGCTAAAGGGGTAAAGCGTTGCCGCCCCGCGCCGATACGGTGGGTGAAGGCAAAGCAGGGTTCTCGTCGGTGGCAAGCAGTCGCCGCCCGGGCCTTCTCGAACAGCGGAGCATAAGGAGAAGAGCAATGGCACAGGTCATTAATACCAACGTTGCGTCGCTGACCGGCCAGCGGCACCTCGCAAGCAGCCAAGCCGAGCAACAGCAGGCGCTGGAGCGGCTTTCCTCTGGTCAGCGGATCAACTCCGCCTCCGACGATGCGGCCGGCCTCTCCATCAGTGAGCGGTTCACCTCGCAGATCGGGGGCATGAACCAGGCCGAGCGGAACGCCAATGACGGCATCTCCTACGCCCAGACCGCCGAGGGTGCCATGGAGGAGATGGGCAACCTCCTGCAGCGGGTCCGTGAGCTGGCTGTGCAGTCGGCCAACGACACCAACACCGCTGAGGACCGCCAGGCTCTTGAGGCCGAGGTGCAGCAGGCGGTGCAGGAGATCGACCGGATCGCCTCCAATACGCAGTTCAACCAGCAGAACGTTCTCGACGGCTCGCTGGATGAGCTGGTCTTCCAGGTTGGTGCCAATCGGGCTCAGAGCATCAACACCGGCGGAATGGACGTGCGGGGTCACAACCTGGGTGCTGAGGTTGCTGAGGGCGAGGCCGTGCAGCGCACGCTGGATGCTGAGGGCAACTACGACGATCTCGACATTGATGGCAGCCTCGATATCAACGGCATAGAAGTTGATGTCAGCGGCTCCCGCAGTGTCTCGGATGCCATTGACACCATTAACGCCCACTCCCGGGCGACCGGCGTCCAGGCCATGCGAGCTGACCGTGCCACCACCGAGGACTTCAACTACGAGGGCGGTGGGAGCATGGAGATCAACGGCACCACCATCAGCGTTGATGAGGACGCCGGTGTGGGCGAGTTCGCTGATGCCGTGAACGCCGAGTCCGACGCCACCGGGGTGCGTGCTCAAGTCAATGAGGAAGAGGGGACGGTGAGCTTCGTCTCCGAATCCGATTTCCGGATTGAGCCCGGTGATGACAGCCCCATCGGCGATATGGGCCTCGGTGAGGATGAGTCCGGCGTTCGCTTCGAGCGTGGTGTGCAGTTGGCTGCCGATCTCGGGGCACGGATCGATGTTCAGGGGGACGGTGACACCCTGGAAGCTCTGGGTATGGGGGAAGATCAGCTTGAGCAGAGCCGCCATCGCGTCAGCGGTCCCGATGCCCTGAGCGTCGCCACCCGCACGGACGCCGATGACGCCATCCGCACGGTGGACTTCGCCCTGGGGCAGATCAACGACGCCCGCTCGACGCTCGGTGCGATGCAAAACCGATTCGAGGCGACCACCAGCAACCTGCAGAACACCTCCGAAAACATGGAGGCCTCCCGGTCGCGGATCCTCGACGCGGACTTCGCTGCCGAGACAGCGGCCATGACGCGGGCTCAGGTGCTTCAGCAGGCTGGCACCTCGGTGTTGGCTCAAGCCAACGAAGCCCCACAGAACGTCCTGACCCTGCTGCAGTAAGACGAAGTGATGCGGAGCCCGGCTTGACCCCCTGGGCTCCGCGTCTTTTTCGCTGACCTAATGTTAAGACCCGTCTTCGATAATTCAGCAGGTCGAGGAACACCGGAACACATAAGGAGGTAACGACAGGCAGGCCAAGACCCGGACTCACGACCCCGGCGGTGCCGACACTGAAACGGCCCGTTAAAGCTTTGCGAAGGAGCGCCGATACGTTTGGGCAAGAGCGCGAGAGCCGTGCCCAAGCGAATAGGGGCGCTCGCGCTGGGGTCAGCGAACGGCGCATGGTGAGCGCCAAATGTGAGGAGACGGGTCATGGCACAGGTGATCAACACGAATGTTGCTTCGCTGAACGCGCAGCGGCATTTGAATGCGTCCCAGGGTGACCAAGAGGTAGCCCTCGAGCGCCTCTCCTCGGGGCTGCGCATCAACAGTGCCCGGGACGATGCAGCCGGGCTGGCCATTAGTGAGCGTTTCACGGGCCAGGTCAACGGCATGAACCAGGCGGCGCGCAATGCCAATGACGGCATCTCCTTCGCGCAAACCGCCGAGGGAGCGATGGAAGAGATGAGCAACCTGCTCCAGCGGATTCGCGAGCTGGCGGTGCAGTCGGTGAACGACACCAACTCGCCGTCGGATCGTCGCGCGCTGGATCAAGAGGTGCAGCAGGCGGTTGCCGAGGTGCAGCGGATTGCTGAGAGCACCCAGTTCAACCAGCAGAACGTGCTTGACGGCACCTTGCGCGACTTGGTTTTCCAGGTCGGTGCCAATCGCGGCCAGACGATCAATGCCAGCGGTGTGGATGTGCGCACACAGAACCTCGGTGCCGAGGTCATTGACGGACTGGCAAGTCAGCGGGAGATGGGCAGTGACCCGCGAGATGTGGTGCCGGAGGAGCTGTTCGTCAATGGGCAGCGCATCGCCTTCGAGGGTGCTCGCGATCTCAATGACGTCGCGCGCGAACTCAACGAGATGCAGTCGGTCACCGGTGTTACGGCGGAGCGTGCCGACCAGGCCCGTTCACAGCCGGTGGATATCGATCTTCCGGCAGAGGGCGATGTGGGGCGTGTTCGCATCAATGGCCACGTGATCGAACTCGATGGCGATCGAATCGAGACGGAGGACGATCTGGCCCGTGCGGTCAACGATCAGGTCTCCGAGACCGGCGTGCGCTTGGAGCAGCTCGACAATGATAGCTGGAGTTTCACCTCGAACGAAGATTTTGAGGTGGAGTACGAGGGCGATGGTGGCATTGCGATCGGTGGCCAGGTGGTCGGGTCGTCTCAAGATGACAACGAAGATACCACCGGCATGATTATCGAGCGCGGTATCAGCCTTGCCACTGAGGTGGGCAATGAACTGCGCGTCTACGACAATGCGGATGGCAGTGTTGACACTGATGGGGATTTGGCGCTGACCGGGCTTTCCGAGGTCGGCAGCGGTGAGCCTTTGGAGCAGCGGGAGTACACCATCGGGGGGTCCCAGACGGTGGATGTGCGGACCAGGGAGACGGCGAGCGATACCATTGTCGCCACGGATTATGCCCTGCAGCAGATCAACAACACCCGCGCGGAACTCGGTGCGGTCCAGAACCGCTTTGATGCAACCATCAATAACCTCAACATCTCCTCCGAGAACATGGAGGCTTCTCGCTCCCGAATTCTGGATGCGGATTTCGCGGAGGAGACCGCCGAGATGACAAGGACCCAGATCCTGCAGCAGGCTGGAACCTCGGTGCTGGGGCAGGCGAACGAAATCCCGCAGCAGGTGGTACAGCTGTTGCAACAATAACGACGGCCGGGACTCCGGGGTAGTCGCCTTCCGGAACCCGGCTCGGGAGCCCTAAACGCCAGGGCCGGTCGGGAGGCAGTATGACGGAAGTGCACAAGATCGGCAGCGTTGCGGTCGGCCATGCTCACTGGGGCCGAAGCGAGCCCGAGGAGTCGCAGCGCTCGCTGGTCCCGATGGAAGGTGGTCGCACACCCGCCGGGGAAGCGGCCGAGGCCGAGATGGAAGACCGACGTCAGATCCCTGTCGGTGATCTGGAGCCACTCGAACACTACAAGGCGGACGACCCGGAGGCATTAGCCCGCGCTGTCGAGCGCATGGAGCAGTTCATGCAACGGGTGGGCCGGGACCTTGAATTCCGCGTCGATGATGCGACCGGCAAGACGGTCGTGACCGTCTACGTCCGTGGTACGGACGACGTGGTACGCCAGATTCCGCCGGAGGAGATGCTGGCCATCGCTGAGCGCATGCGCGAGGTCCAGGGTCTTCTTTTTAATGGCCAGGCGTGAGACGCCCGGGAACACGGTTGTCCACCGCGGGCCCGAATCGGCTGAAGCCCTGAATCAGGACAAAGGCCGGGAGGCAGGTTAGCCATGGTATCGCCGCTGGATCAGATGCCCGATATGCCGAGCCAGATGGGCGTCGGCTCGGGCATCGATACCAACAAGATGGTCAAGGATCTGGTCCAGGCGGAGCGCGCGCCGACGGAGCAGCGTCTGGCACGTCGTGAAGAAGAGCTTCAGGAAAAGATCTCGGCTCTGGGGCAGGCGCGCGGGGCGATCGATGAATTCCAGCAGTCCATTCAGGGGCTTTCGGATCCTGGGGCCTACTCCGGGATCGATGCTGAATCTAGCAACCCGGAAGTCGTCGGTATCAGTGCCGGTGAAGAGGCACGCCCTGGCCAGTATGAAGTCGAGGTCGAGCAGCGCGCGCGCACGCAGCGCCTGGCTACTGCAACCGGGGTGTTCGAGGATAGCTCCGATGCGGTGGGCGTCGGAAGGTTGACGGTCGTCGCTGGCAGCGGTCAGGAGCAGGTGGTCGAGATCGGGGAGGAGCAAAGCTCGCTGCTCGGGATCCGCGATGCGATCAATCAACAGACGGAAGGGCTGCGCGCCTCGATCGTGGATGATGGCGGCGGGCCCCGTCTGGCCATTGCCACTGAAGCGACCGGCGAAGAGAACGCCATCGCGCAGATCCGGGCCGAGGAGGCGCCGCTGGAGGGTGAACCCGAGGCGCCCGGGCTGGGGGTGCTGCAATTTAACGCCCAGGACGCTCAAGGGCAGCCGTTGCCGGGCGCTTTTGAGGAGATCCGCCCGGCCAATGACGCCTCCGTGGTGATCGATGGGATGCGCGTTACCCGTGCCGAGAACCGCATCGAAGGCGCTATCGAAGGGGTCACGCTGGACATCCAGGAGGAAGGGCGGGCGCGAATCAATATCCAGGAGCAGACCGGACTTGCCGAGGAGAACGTCCAGCGTCTGGTGGAGGCCTACAACCAGGTGCGCGGGGCCGTGAATCAGCTAACGGCCTACGATCCGGATACGCAGCAAGCCGGTCCGCTCCAGGGGGATGCGACCATCCGCAATGTGGAGTCCCGACTCGGGCGCGCCTTGACTGAGCCAGTGCCGGCGCTGGAGGGGCAGCCCCTGCAAGCGATCGGCGATCTGGGCGTGCGGACCAATCGCGACGGTTCCGTGGAGCTGGACAGCGAGAGCTTCCAGCAGGCGACCAGCCAGCACCCGGAACTCGTGACCCGGCTGATGACCGACCCGGAACACGGCGTAATGACCCGCCTGGAGGATGTCATCGATTACGCCGTAGGCGGTGACAGTGTGCTTCAGATGCGCACCGACGGCCTGGAGAGCCGGCTCGACCGCATCGCCGATGATTATGAGCGCCTCGACCGCAGGATGGAGCGGCGCGAGGACCAGTTGCGCAGCCAGTTTTCGCGGATGGACTCCCGGGTGGCCGAGCTGAATCAGACCTCGGACTTCCTCAAGGAGCGTCTCGCGGTGATGAACCAGGACGATTAACGGCGGAACGGGTGTTCCGGAAAAGTTTTGCCCTCAAGAATTCCGACGTTCCGCCGCCAACGACAGAGAGCGCGAATCCACGACCCCTCAGAAGTAGGAACGGGATATGAGCATGCATCGCGGCATTAACCAGTACCAACAAGTCGGGGCCTACTCCAGCGCGGCCTACGCGGATCCCTATCGCCTCGTTCAGTTGTTGATGGATGGGTTCCTTGATCGCGTGGCGCAGGCCCGCGGTGCGATGGAGCGAGAAGAGATCGCGACGAAGGGCGAGCTGATCAGCAAGGCGATCTCCATCCTCGACGGTCTGCGCTCCGGGCTCGACCATGAGCGCGGTGCGGAGATTGCCGCCAACCTCGAGGAGCTCTACACCTACATGCAGCGACGCCTCGTTGAGGCGAACGCACAGAACGAGGTGCAGTACCTCGATGAGGTCGCGTCGCTAATGCGTGAGGTCAAGTCAGCCTGGGATGCGATTCCGCCTGAGGTCCGGACACGCGAAGGCGCCGAGGCGGCTGCGGCTCGGGGGCAGTAGTCAGCGGCGCTGATGGAAGATCCGGCGAAATCGGGCCCGAAGGCGGGCGGTGAGGCTCGGCGAGCTGCCGCCCGCCTGGTTGCGCTGACTCGGCAGATGCTTCGTTGTGCTGAGGCCGCCGACTGGGACGGGGTCATGGAGCGCAATGCCCTGCGCGAGGCGCAAGCCCGCTCCCTGCCGGACGATCCGCGCCACCCGGACGCTTCGGTCATCCGCGATGCGCTCCAGCGCTCGCTGGAGCTCGAAGAAGAGGTCCGCAAGCGGATGGAGGCCGAGCGCGACCGGCTCGGCACAGAATCTCGCGACGAACAGCACAGCCGCGCCGCACAGCGCGCCTACCGCCAGATCGCCGATGCCGGCGGCCCGCCGGAATAGTTTTGCATCCACTACATCAGCGTGCCGACGTATTTTTGACGGCCGTGTTGCAGCGCCGTAGACTGCGCCGTATCCCCTGTCATCGCGCTGCTATCCGGAGGAAGCCTTGGTTCAGGTTCTGGTCGTTGATAGCGACCTCGGGCGCCGCTCGAGTGTAGAGGCGGTGCTGCAGTACCTCGAACACGATCCGGTAGTAACCGAGTCTGCTGACGCAGGTTCTTACGCAGCCCAGACACCGGGGGTCGCGATGGCCCTGGTGGGCATCGACGGCCAGGAGCGCAGCACCCTGCAGCAACTTGCCGAACGCCGCCCGGAGTTGCCAGTGTTTCTCTTCGCCTCGGACGCGGACGCCCGGCGACGTGGCGGCGAGGGCACGCCTCAGGGCGTTCTTGGGCTTCTCGATCTGCCGCTGCGCCAGGGCCAGCTGACGGCGGCGCTGCGCCAGGCTCTCAGCCACAATTCGCGGAATCGGGAACATGGCGGAGCAGGGCGGGCGCCGCGCCTGGTGGGCGAGAGCCGCCCGGTGCAACGGGTCACCAGCCTCATCGAGCAAGTGGCCGACACCGACGCCAGCGTTCTCATCCTCGGCGAGTCGGGGACCGGGAAGGAAGTCGTCGCGCGTAACATTCACGCCCGCTCCTCCCGTCGGTCGCGCCCTTTCGTCCCCATTAACTGTGGGGCCATTCCCGCCGATCTGCTCGAGAGCGAGCTCTTCGGCCATGAGAAGGGTGCGTTTACCGGGGCCATCAGCTCTCGTCAGGGCCGCTTCGAGATGGCGCAGGGCGGGACGGTCTTCCTCGACGAGATCGGCGATATGAGCATGCACATGCAGGTCAAGCTCCTGCGCGTGCTCCAGGAGCGGACCTTCGAGCGGGTCGGCTCCAACAAGCCGATCCATGCGGATGTGCGGGTCATCGCTGCGACCCACCGCAACCTGGACTCGGGGATCCGGGATGGGACTTTCCGCGAGGATCTGTTCTACCGGCTCAACGTCTTCCCGATTGAGATCCCCGCTCTGCGCGAGCGTCCCGGGGATATTCCGGTGCTCGTCGAGGAGATTATCCGGCGCATCGAGGATGAGGGGCGCGGCTCGGTGCGGGTCAGCCCCGCCGCCATGTCGGCGCTGTCCGCTTACCATTGGCCGGGCAACGTCCGTGAACTCGCCAACGTCGTGGAGCGTCTGGCGATTCTTTGCCCCTACGGTGAAGTGGGGGTCGAGCAACTGCCGGCCAAAATCCGCGAGGCCGCCCGGGAAGATGCTCCGGTGGAGGTGGAGCCGCCCCGGGGCAGCGCGACCGGGCAGCGCGTCAACGGTCACGCGAGCCTGCCCCTGCCCGAGGTGGACTGGGCCGAGGGGATCGATCTCAAGCACCACCTAACGGAGGTGGAGCAGGCGCTGATTCGCCAGGCCCTGGAGCGCACCGATGGAGTGGTCGGTCAGGCGGCTCGTTTGCTCGGTCTGCGGCGCACGACGCTCGTCGAGAAGCTCCGGCGCTACGACATCGAGCGGCCAGCCTGATTGCCCACGGCAGCGGCAGCGGTTTGCCGCGGGCCGGCAACCTTCCTGTCTCAAGCGGCAATCGATTGCCGCTTCGACGCTTCGCCAGAACTTTGACTGCCGCTTGCCGTTGTGGCGGCGGCAGGCTGTCGCCGGCAGGTATTAACCCTTTGATTGCTCGTCGAGCGCTGTGATGGCACGCGGATTGCTAGATCTTGGGCCGCCGCACGAGGCTCAGGTTGCGGCCGGATTCGCGCTGAGGGGGAAAAGTATATGGGTCAGCAACGCGTGCTCGTGGTGGCCCGCGAGTCGGGACGCCGCTCAGAGCAGCGCCGGCGACTGGACGACGCCGGTTTCCTGACGGCCGAGGCGGAAGACGCCCAGGCTGCACAAGGGTTCCTGGAGCATGGCGGGGTGGCCGCCGTGGTCTGTTGCGAGGACGAGGCCGAAGGGGATAGTTGGCGGTTGCTTACCCGTCATCCCATGGCCCCGCCGGTTATCGTCGTCTCGCCGCGGGCGGAGGTCAGCGGGGCGGTGGCTGCGATGCGCGATGGAGCCGCCGACTACGTCGCCGAGAGTGCCCCGGGGAGCGAACTCGCTGCGGCCGTGGCTCGCGTCACCGATGCCGGGCCGGAGCTGGTCGCCGAGGATCGAAGCAGCCGGCAGCTCATGGCGCTCGCTCAGCGCGTCGCCGGCAAGGAGGTCACCGTGTTGATTACCGGTGAGTCCGGAACCGGCAAGGAGATCTTCGCCCGTTACATCCACGACCGCTCGCCCCGCGCCGACGGCCCCTTCATCGCCGTCAACTGCGCGGCGATCCCCGAGAACATGCTCGAGGCGCTGCTCTTCGGCTTCGAAAAGGGGGCGTTCACCGGCGCCAACCGGGCCCACGCCGGCAAGTTCGAGCAGGCGCAGGGTGGCACCCTCCTCCTCGACGAGGTCTCCGAGATCGAGCCGGGGCTCCAGGCCAAGCTCCTGCGGGCGCTCCAGGAGAAGGAGATCGAGCGGCTCTGTGGCCAGAACCCGATCCCGCTCGACGTCCGCGTCCTCGCCTCCAGCAACCGCGACCTGCGTGAGGCGGTCCAGGCTGGCCGCTTCCGCGAGGACCTCTTCTATCGGCTGCACGTCTTCCCGATCCATCTCGCGCCTCTGCGGGAGCGGCCGGCGGACATCATCCCCCTGGCCCGCTCCTTTGCAACGAAGTACGCCCAGCTTAGCGGCGGGGCCGGGATCAACTTTACCCCCGAGGCGGAGCGGATGCTCATCCAGCACCCGTGGCCGGGCAATGTGCGGGAGCTGGAGAACGTGGTTCAACGCGCGCTCATCCTGGCGGAGGGCGAGGCAATCGGCCCCGAGGCGATCCGCTTCGAGCCGGTTTCGGTCAATCGCAGCGAGGCGCCCACCAGCGACGGTTTCTACCGTGACGAGCGTCTGACCGGCGCGGGGCCGGAACCCTCCGTGGTCCAGGCTGCGCCGGCGACGGCCGGCAACGGCGGTGGAACCCTGGAAGAGGACCTCAAGAGCCGCGAGTACCGGCGCATCCTGGAGACACTTGCCAATGTCGGCGGCAATCGCAAAGAGGCCGCATCGCGGCTGGGAATTAGCAGCCGCACACTGCGCTACAAGCTCGCGCGCATGCGCCAGGAAGGGGTCGAGATCCCTGAACGCGCCGGCGCAGCCTACGCCTACGGCAACTGAGGGCTGACCCATGTCCGATTTCCGTATCCAGCAGGCCCTGAACGAGATGCGTGCCATCGGCGGTCAGGCCGTTGAGAAGCCGCAGGAGGAGAGCGCTTCGCCGGTTGAGGACTTCTCCAGTGTCCTGCGCGACGCGGTGGAGCACGTCAATGAGCAGCAGGTGGATGCTCAGGGCATGCAGGATGCCTTCATGAGCGGCGAGGATGTCCAGCTGACCGACGTGATGATGTCGGCGCAGAAGGCGAATGTCTCCTTCGAAGCCATGAAGGAGGTGCGCAACCAGTTCCTGGAGGCCTACCAGGAAATCTCGAACATGCAGGTGTAACGCTTGAGGGGCTGCCATGGCGGATAGCCAGGCCATGACCGAGGCGGGGGGTGGCAACCCACCGTCGCCGCTACAGAGCACCGGCGAGAACGCTGGGGTGAGTGGTGGCGGTCTGGGCGGGCTCGGTGGTCTGCTCCCGGATGACTGGCAGGAGCGGCTCGAGCGCGTTCTCGGTGCCAACCCGCTGCGCAAGATCGGGCTGGGTGCCGGGCTGCTGGCCATCCTCGGGCTGGGCGTCGGCCTCTTTTTCTGGGCTCAGGAGCCGGCCGAGCTCCGAACGCTCTATGCGGACCTCTCCGCCGATGACGCCTCTGAGGTGATCAACGCCCTGGAGGAGCAGGGTGTACGTGTCGAGTTCGACGAGCGCACCGGCGATATTCAAGTGCCGGCCGATGCCGTGCACCGGGCGCGGATCTTCCTGGCATCGGAGGGTCTCCCGCGGGGGACCGGTTTCGGCTACGAGATGCTGGAGGAGGACCCGGGCTTCGGGGTCAGCGAGTTCATGGAGCACGCCCGCTTCGACCGGGCGCTGGAGACCGAACTGGCCCGTTCCATCGAGACGCTGCGCGGTGTGGTCAGCGCCCGGGTCCATCTGGATGATCCCCAGGAGTCGGTCTTCGTCCGGGACCGCTCTGAGGCCAAGGCGTCGGTGGTCCTCGAACTCGATCAGGATCGCCAGCTACCGGAGCGCCAGGTCGAGGGCATTATCCATCTGGTGGCCAGCGCCGTCTCCGATCTGGAGCACGGCAACGTCAGCGTCGTCGATCACCGTGGCCGCCTGCTGACGGCCGAGGATGAGCCCACCGAAGCGACCCGCTCCGCTCAGCAGTTCGAACTGACCCGGCGGATGGAGGAGCGAATCCAGCGTCGCGTCGAGGACATGGTCGAACCGATCATCGGGCCGGACCGGGTGCGTGCCCAAGTCAGCGCGCGCCTGAATTTCGATGAGCGGCGCCAGATGGAGGAGTTCTTCGACCCGGAACGCAGCGCCATCCGCAGCGAGCAGATGGGCGAGCGCAGCGGTGGCGGTGGCCAGTGGCCGATGGGCATCCCCGGTGCCCTGACCAACCAACCGCCGGGGCCCGGCGCCCTGGATGGCGAGGCCGGCGAGCCGGAAGGGGGCGGGGTCCCGTTCAGCTCCGACGAGACGCGAAACTGGGAGGTCGGGCGTACCCTCAGCGAGGTGCAGCCGGCGATCGGGGTCGTGGACCGCCTTACCGTGGGCGTGCTCGTGGACCACCGCTACGTGGAGAACGAAGACGGCGAGGTGGTCCGCGAGGCGCTCTCGGATGAGGAGATCCAGACGCTGGAGAACCTGGTCCAGGACGCGGTCGGCTACGATGCCGACCGGGGGGATGCGGTGAGCGTCGCCACGGTGCCCTTCGCCGAGATCGTCGAGCCGCCGGATCCGCCGGAAGAGGTCTGGGAGCAGGAGTGGGTCCGCGACTTGATCCGTCTCGCCGTCTTTGCTGCGATCGGGTTGCTGATCTACATCGTCGCGATTCGGCCGATCGTCAATCGCATGCTCAGCAGTGGCGACGAAGACGAGACCGATCCGGGCGCGGCGGAGGCGGAGGGCCTCGATCGCCCCGCCGGGGAGACGCTTGAAGGTCCTGAAGGGGCTGTCGCCGGCTCTGGACAGAGCGGTGCCGAGGCGGCGCTGCAACTCGCCGGGATCAGTGGCGAGCAGCTCAGCGATATGCGCGAGCGTCCCTACGAAGCGAAGCTCCAGGCGGTTCTGGAGCTCGTCGAGAACGAACCGGAGCTCGCGGCGAACGCGGTCAAGGCCTGGCTCGACGAAGACGACCGGCGCAGGGGGTAGGCGGGCATGGCGATGAAAGGTACCGACCGCGCCGCGGTCCTCATGCTGACCCTCGGTGAGGACGCCGCCGCCGAGATTATGCGTTACCTCGGTCCGCGCGAGGTGCAGAAGCTCGGCCTGGGCATGACCCAGGTAGGCAATATCAGCCGCGAGGAGGTGGATGAAGTCCTCGATGAGTTCATCCAGACCGCGGCCGAGCAGACCTCCCTCGGGATCGGCTCCACGGACTTCATCCGCTCCACCCTGGTCAAGGCCCTGGGTGAAGAGAAGGCCGGGTCGATCATCGACCGCATCGTCATGGGTGGCAGCACCCGGGGGCTGGATCAGCTCAAGTGGCTGGATCCCCGGACCATCGCCGAGATGATCCGCCTGGAGCACCCCCAGATCATCTCCATCGTGCTCTCGTACCTGGAGCCGGATCAGGCCGGGCAGGTCCTGGCCGAGATGCCGGAGCGAATCCGGCACGATATCGTCATGCGCGTGGCGACGCTGGAAGGTATCCAGCCCCGCGCCCTGCAGGAACTCGACGAGATCATGGAGAAGCAGTTCTCCGGCCAGCAACGGCTCAAGTCCTCCACGATCGGCGGACTGCAGTCGGCGGCGAGCATCCTCAACAACATGGATACGAAGAACGAGAACGCCATCATCGAGAGCGTCAAGGAGCTCGACGAGGAGCTGGCCGAGCGGATTCAGGAGCTCATGTTCGTCTTCGAGGATCTCAAGCAGATGGACGACCGCTCCATGCAGCAGCTGTTGCGCGAGCTCGATACCAATAGCCTGACCATGGCTCTGAAGGGCTCCAGCGAGGAGCTGCAGGCAAAGTTCATGAACAACCTCTCGCGCCGGGCCGGTGAGATGCTTCAGGAGGACCTGGAAGCCATGGGTCCGGCGCGCCTGTCGGATGTGGAGGCGGCGCAGAAGGAGATCCTCAGCACGGCCAAGCGCCTTGCTGATGAGGGCACCATCAACCTGGCAAGCACGTCCGAGCAGTACGTCTGAAGCCTCCTGCCGGCGCTGCGGTGCAGTGCCGGATGCATCGACCCTGGGAGAGAGCCTCCATGGAGAGCGCCGACAAGCGGCTGCGTATCATCCCCGGCGAGTTCGCCCGGGACGCCGAGACCTGGGAGACCCCGGACTTCGACCAGCCGGAGATCGACCGCCAGCGCCTCGCCGAGCAGGAGCAGGCGCGGCGCCGGGAGCGGGAGCGGCAGCAGCGCCGCCGGGAGCGCCGGCGCAAGGCCGTGGAGGAACGCCTGCGCCTGGAGGATGAGGCACGGCGAGCGCTCCCCGGGGTGGAGGAGATCGAGCAGATCCGGGACACGGCCCGGCGGCAGGGCTACGAAGAGGGCTACGCCGCCGGTCGGCACGAAGGCTACCACGCCGGCTATCCCGAGGGGCTGCAGGCCGGCCAGAGCGATGGCCGCCGGGCCGGGGCGATCCTGGTCCGCCGCCTACGTTCGCTGCTCGATACCCTGGGCCGGCCCCTCGAGCAGCTCGATCGCGATGCCGAGGATGAACTGCTCCACCTGGTCTTCGCCATTGCGCGCCGCCTGGTGCTCGAGGAGCTGCGTGCCGACCCGGAGCACGCACTCGCCGCCGTTCGCCAGGCGGTGCAGGAACTGCCGAGCCATCAGCGCACCGTGACCATCCAGGTCCATCCCGAGGAGCACACCTTCATCACCGAGCAGTTGGGTACAGAGGTGGATGAACGGGGCTGGTCGGTTGTGGCCGATCGCCACCTGAGCCCCGGCGGATGCATCGTCACCACGGAGACGTCCCGGGTGGACGCGACTGTGGAGCGCCGCCTTGACGCTGTCGCCGAGCAACTGCTCGGAGATGCCCACGCCGGCGAGGAACCGGACACCGTGACCCGCTCCTATCGCGGCAGTACGCCGGCGCGTGAGGAGGAGGCGTCCCAGTCGTCCGCGGGCGGGGAGCAATCCGATTCGTCGGAGCAGGCGGCGAGTAGCGCAGCGGAGGAAGGCTCCGCAGGCCGGCGGAACGGCAATCGCCAGCGCAAGGCGCGGAGCCGCTCGCGCAGTGCCCGGACGCGGCGAGAGGACAACCCGCAATGACGGAGGCGGTGGAGACACCGGCTCCCGGACCCGCCGCGACGGGAGCGGCTGGCCTGGGTCGCGACTGGACGGCCCGTGTGCGCCGGCGCGTGGACGGCCTGGAGTCGCCGCGCCCGCCGGTCGAGGGCGTGCTGCGCCGCATGGTCGGCCTGACGCTGGAGGCCGAAGGGTGTCGTGCCCCTCTCGGTGCCCGCTGCACCATCGAGGATGGCCAGGGCGGTGTTGAGGCGGAGGTGGTCGGTTTTGCCGGGGATCGCCTCTACCTCATGCCCACGGGCGACCTTCACGGCGTCATGCCCAGTGCCCGGGTCATTCCGCGGGGCTCCGGCGCCCAGGCCCGGGTCGGCGAGGAGCTCCTCGGCCGGGTCATCGACGGTGGGGGTCAGCCCATCGACGGGGGCGGACCGCTCAAGGCGCGGGAGCGGACCCCGCTGATGGCGGAGCCGATCAACCCGCTGGAGCGGGCGCCGATCGATCAGCCCCTGGACGTCGGCGTCCGTTCAATCAACGCCTTGTTCACCGTCGGCCGCGGGCAGCGCATGGGGCTTTTCGCCGGGTCCGGCGTGGGCAAGAGCGTGCTGCTGGGGATGATGACCCGCTACACCACGGCCGACGTGGTGGTCGTCGGACTGATCGGCGAGCGGGGACGCGAGGTGCGCGAGTTCATCACCGAGATTCTCGGGCAGCACGGATTGGCCCGGGCTGTAGTGGTCGCGGCCCCGGCGGACACCTCGCCGCTTTTCCGCCTCCACGGGGCCATGCGGGCAACGAGTATCGCCGAGCACTTCCGGGACCAGGGCTACAACGTGCTCCTGCTCATGGACTCCCTGACCCGCTACGCCCAGGCGCAACGGGAGATCGGCCTGGCCATCGGGGAGCCGCCAACCACCAAAGGGTACCCGCCATCGGTCTTCGGACTCCTGCCGCGGCTGGTCGAGCGGGCCGGGAACGGCGCAGACGGGGGAGGGTCCATCACCGCTTTCTACACCGTTCTGGTGGAGGGGGACGACCAGCAGGAGCCCATCGCCGACGCGGCCCGGGCCATCCTCGACGGCCATCTGGTACTGTCGAGGTCCCTGGCCGACTCGGGACTGTATCCAGCGGTGGACGTGGAGGGCTCGATCAGCCGCGCCATGATGGGGATCACCGACTCGCCGCACCAGAAGGCCGCGCAGCGCTTCCGTGAGCTCTACAGCGCCTATCGCCAGAACGAAGACCTGATCAGCGTGGGCGCCTATCAGCGCGGCTCCGACCCGCTCGTCGATCAGGCCATCCAGTATCAGCCGCGGCTGCGCGCCTTCCTGCAGCAGGATGTCGGCGAGGCCGTGGATTTCCAGGAATCACTGAACACGCTGCAGCGACTGACCGGTGAGGCGAACGGATGAGTAAGGGCTCGCAAAAACTCCGCCCGGTGGAGCGCCTGACCGACCAGCGCAAGGAACAGGCTGCCACCGAGTTGGCGCGTGCCGAGTCCGAGCTGCGCCAGAGTGAGGCCAAGCTCGAGGAGATTCTCGAACTGCGCCAGGAGTACCGCCGCCAGTTGACCGCCGACGGTGCCATCGAGGCCGGACGCCTGCGTGATTTCAACGCCTTTCTCACCCGTCTGGACGAGGCGATCGTCCAGCAGCGTGAGCAGATCACCCAGCAGCAGCGCCGGGTCCATCAGCTCCACCGTCACTGGCTGAAGCGCTGGGGCGAGCACCGTACCATCGAAAAGGTGGTCGAGCGGCGCGCCGAAGAGGAGCGGATGGAGGCGGATCGCCGCGAGCGGATCGAAGCCGACGAGACGGCCCGGCTCCTCTTCCAGGCGGGTCAGCGCGGTCTCCTTCCCGGTCAGGGCGGCGGCTAGGGGCAAATCCTGGCCCGGTGTTTGCATTGATCACAGGGTCCCGACCCCCGGAGGATCCCGTCCATGCCGATGCTCGACCTTGCCAGTCTCGATCTTGAAGCCTCCCGCGGTGGACGCCGGGGTGGTGCCGAGCGCGCGGCAGGTGAGGGAGACGGCTTTCTCCAGTCTCTTCTCGAGACGCCGGCCCTGCAGGAAGCGGGGATCGACGAAGCGGACTTGAAGGCCGTGCTCGACTTCCTCGGAGCCGGTCAGGGCGGCAAGGGGGTGCCACTCGACGGTGAGGCCTTGCCGGAGGATCTGGATGGGCTGTCGGCAAAACTCGAGGCCGTGCTCGAAGCGCTCAGCGGCGTGGGCGAAGGAGATGCCGAAGCCGCCCTGGATGGCCTCGACCTGGAGGAACTCAAGATCCTCGACGAGGCGGCACCGGAGGGCGGCGCCCCGGTGCAGCAGGGCGGGTCGGAGGGCGAGCGCCGCCAGGAGCTGGTCGCTGCGCTGCTTGCCGGCAATGAGCAGGCGGTGGAAGAGGCCCGGGCCGCCCTCGAGGCGGAGCGCCAAAAGGCGGTGGAGCGTGCAGAGGTCCTGCGCGCGCTGGCCGAACTGGAGGATGAAGGGCTCAGCGGTCGGGAGCTCGTCACCGCTCTCCAGGAACGGCTCGCCGACCTGGAGGCCGAATCGCTCGAGGGCCGAAGCGAGTCTGAAGAGGGACTTCTGGCCGCCGTGGCGGGGAGCACCTCGGCGTTGATCACGGCGGCTGCCGGAGAAGAGGGGGAATCGCTGCGTAGTAGCACCCCCATGGGGGATCAGATCGCCCGTGAGCTGCGCGCCGGGGGGCTGCTCGGAGTGGCTGCCGGGGCTGGAACCGCCCTTCCGGGCGATGCCGGCGAGGGTTCGACTCAGGGGGGCACGACCTCCGGCGGTGATCGCAGTGGTGCCCATGAGGCGCTGCTGCAGGCCCTCCAAGGCCGGGAGGAGCGTGATGAGCGTGGTGGTGGCTCCTCGAGTGCCCGGAGCGACTTCACCGCCGCTCTCGGTGCCATGCAGGCCATGGAGGGGGCGCAACGCTCCGGTGCCGTGCAGCTGAGCATCCCGCAGTCGGTGGGCCAGCAGCAGTTCACCTCGGCGGTGGGTGAGCGGGTGGTCTGGATGGTCAATGACAGTGTCCAGCAGGCCCGGCTGCAGCTCAATCCGCCGGGTCTCGGCCCGCTGGATATCCAGGTCAACGTCGGCGACGAACGGACCACCGTCAACATCACGGCCCACAGCCAGGCGGCCCGGGATGCCCTGGAGCAGGACATGGAGCGGCTCAGGCAATTCCTTGCCGACCACGGTCAAGAGGACGTGGACGTCAATGTCTCCCAGGGCGAAGGGGGGGGCGACGACGCGGTGGCGGAGTCCTCGGGGCGGGAAGACGGCAGTGCCGGTGAGGAAGACGAGAGCGACGGCGACCCGGGCCGCGAGGGCGTGGGGCTTATCGATCACTACGCCTGAAAGCGCGCCCTAGGCCGCGCCGGCCTGGAAGCGGCGCAGGAGGCGCAGCGGAGCCAGTAACGCCGCCAGCCCCACAAGCACCGGGGCGAAAGGCAGATCGGCCGCCATGGCGGCCACGTAGGCCCCCGTGTAGACCCCACCGGCCAGCCCGGCTGTCCACGCCACCGCCCGCCGCCAGCCGCCGGCAACCCCGAAGGCTACCCAGGCCGGCATGAAGACCAGCGCGAAGGCGGCCATGACCCCCATGACCAGGGCGGAGACCGCGATGGTCGCTGCGGCGAGCAGGTCGAAGCCGACGGTGACCGGCCAGGCTCGCAGGCCGTTGGCTGCGTCGTGCCCGGGGAAGAGGCGCTGGCGAAGCAGCCGCCGCGAGAGCAGCGGCAGCAGCAGCGCCGTGGCGCCGGCGACGGCCAGGGTCGCCCAGAGTTCGGGGGGGCCGGCAAAGTAGAGCTGCCCCTCGAGCAGGGTATCCCCCAGCATCTTCGCGTGGTGGCTGAAAGAGGCGCCGACCATCATCGTTGCCCAGCCGAAGAGGATCAGCCAGGCGTAGACGTCGTTGCCGGTGCGTTGCAGCGCCCCCTTGACCGCCACCGCCAGGGCGCTGGCACCCAGGGCCGCGAGCAAGGGGGTGGCGCCCAGCAGCAGGCCCGCGACCCCGCCTGCCCCGGCGACGTGGGCGAAGCCGAGGGCGGCCAGCCACTCGGCGCGCAGGCGCAGGTAGAGCCCGATCACCGCGGCGACGGTGGCAGCCACGAGTCCGGCAAAGAAGGGCAGCCGGAAGAGAGGGTCGAAGAGCAGGTCCATTTCAGGCGGCCTCGGGTTGCGGCGCGCCGTCCGGCGTCAAGTGAACGGCGCGGTGGCAGACCTGGTCGAGGAAGGCGTCATCGTGGCTGATGACCAGCGCCGCCCGGTGCGGGGCGAGGTGCTGCAGGCCCTCAATGAGAAGCGCCCGGCCCTGGGCATCCAGGTTGTTGGTCGGCTCATCGAGCAGGACGATGGCGCCGGGGTGGCCGAGCGCCGACCAGACGACCAGGCTCTGGCGCTGCCCCCCGCTGAGGCGATCGAGCCGCCGCGGCAGCAGTACGCTCAAGGCCTGGGGCAGGACCTTGGGGTCGGAGCCCATGATCCGGAAGAGCTCGTCGCCGCGCAGCGGCAGCTCACCGCCCTGGTACGGCGTCTGCGCCTGGCAGGCGATGCCGGCGCCGTCGAGGCGGTGGATTCGGCCGGCGAAGCGGCGTGCCGACCCGGTGAGGACATTGAAGACCGTGCTCTTTCCGGAGCCGTTCGGCCCGGCCAGCCCGACCACCTCACCGGCGCGGAGCTGGAAGCTCAGGGGGCCGACCACTGGCTCCGCGTAGCCAGCGCGCAGTTGGTCGAAGGCGAGCAGCGGGGGTGTGGTCACGGGGCTGTTTCCTCTCGCGCGAATGGGGCTCAGGGACCGCCGCGCATGGTAGGGCGCGGCCCTGCGCCTGCCAAGAGCCGCGTTCAGCGTGCACAAAAAGACGGCGGCCCCGTAGGGCCGCCACAAGCCGCCAGGAGGGCGGCAGGCTTCACTCCGCCGAAGCCATGGCCTCAACCAGGTCGTCGATGACCTGGAAGTACGCCTCGGCGTCGCCACCTTCCGGGACCTGGGTGGGCAGGCCGTAGTAGGACCAGCCCAGCTCCCGCTCAATGAACCGGGCCGCGTCCGCCGGCTGGAAGTCGGTGAACAGGGTCACGCCCCGCTCGTCCTCCAGCTCGCTGACCAGCCGCCGCAGGTGGCGAGCCGTGGGCGGCACGCCGGGCAGCGGCTCCAGGTAGCCGTGAAGGGGAACGTCCAGGCGGTGGAGCAGGTAGTCGATGTCCTCGTGGAAGAGCAGCACCCCGGGGGCGTCGGCGACGCGCTCTTCCCAGCCGGGCAGACGCTCCTCGACGGCGGCCTGG
>PUNM01000106.1 GCA_003552625.1 Ectothiorhodospiraceae bacterium | reverse complement strand
CCGTTCATCCACCTGGAGCGCAGCTTCATGCACCTGGGCTTCCATATCTTCGACGTCGGCTTCCAGAGCCCCAACGTCGAGGCCGGGCGGCCGCTGGTCTACGCCACGGCGCTGATCCTGGTGCTCGTCATCATCGTGCTCAACCTGACCGCCATCTCGATCCGCAACTTCCTGCGCGAGAAGTACAAGGCCGAGAGCGACTGAGTGAGGAACCTATGAGTCCTGCAGACACCACGGCCACTCCGACCCACGGCTTCAGCAGCGAGGCGCTGCAGGACCGGGGTCGTGAAGGGCGCGCACCGAAGCGGCTGGGCAGCGACATCTGCCTGGAAACCCACGACCTCAACCTCTGGTACGGCGAGGAGCACGTGCTAAAGGGGGTGGACCTGAAGATTCCCCGAGGCGAGATCACCGCCTTCATCGGGCCTTCCGGCTGCGGCAAGTCCACGCTTCTGCGTTGCTTCAACCGGATGAACGACCTGATCGACAACTGCCGGGTCGGGGGGCGGATCACGCTGGATGGTGAGGACATTCACGACCGGCGGATGGATGTGCCGGACCTGAGGCGGCGCGTCGGGATGGTCTTCCAGAAGCCCAATCCGTTTCCCAAGTCGATCTACGAGAACGTCGCCTACGGGCTGCGTCTGCAGGGCGTGCGCAATCGCCGGACCCTCGATGAGGTGGTCGAGCGATCCCTGCGCCGCGCAGCGCTTTGGGACGAGGTCAAGGATCGGCTCCACGAAAACGCCTTCGGCCTCTCCGGCGGACAGCAGCAACGCCTGGTCATTGCCCGGGCCATCGCCGTGGAGCCGGAGGTGCTCCTGCTCGACGAGCCGGCCTCGGCCCTCGATCCGTTGGCTACGCTCAAGATTGAGGAGCTGATGTTTGAACTCAAGGAGCGCTACACCATCGCCATCGTCACCCACAATATGCAGCAGGCCGCGCGGGTGTCGGACTTCACGGCGTTCCTCTATCTCGGCGAGCTCATCGAGCACAACGATACGGACACGCTCTTCACCAACCCTGCCAAGAAGCAGACCGAAGACTACATCACCGGCCGTTACGGCTGAGGAGAGCGCCATGAGCAGCGACGACTCGGTGGACAAGAGCTTTTTCCACCAACACATCTCTCAGCGTTTCAATGCGGAACTGGAGGCCATCCATACCCGTGTGCTCTCTATGGGCGGGTTGGTCGAGCAGCAACTCGACGACGCGGTGGCGGCCATGGCGGAGGGGCGCATGGAGCTCGCCGAGAAGGTCGTGACCAGCGACTACCAAGTCAACGCCGTGGAAGTGGAGCTGGACGAGGCGTGCACCCAGATCCTGGTGCGCCGCCAGCCGACCGCCTCGGATCTGCGCCTGGTCATGGCTGTCGTCAAGACCATCACCGACCTCGAGCGTATCGGGGACGAGGCGGAGCGGATCGGGCGCATGGCGCTGCATTTCCTGGAGCTGGATCGCCAGACTGGGCCGATCGCGGAGCTCCAGGAGATGGGCGAGCACGTGCGCAATATGCTACACAACGCCCTCGACGCCTTTGCGCGCATGGATGTCGAGCAGGCGGTGCGGGTGGCGCAGCAGGACATCCACGCGGACAGTCAGTACGAGGTCATCGTCCACCGCCTGATGGAGCAGATGATGCACAATCCGGAGACCGTACCCCGGGCGATGGACGTGGTCTGGACGGCGCGGTCGCTGGAGCGCATCGGCGATCGTTCCCGGAATATCTGCGAGTACGTGGTCTATTTCGTCCGGGGCAAGAATGTCCGCCATACCAGCTTCGAGCAGATGGCGCAGGAGGCGACCGGCGACCGCCACTGAGCAGGCCAGCTGGCCGTGCCCGGGGCGGAAAGGGGCCCTGCACTCGCTATAGCAGCGCCCCGTCGCTGGCGTAGCGTAGGGCTAGGCGCTTGGCCGGGCCGGCGTTCTGGGCTGCCCAGAGCCCGGCCTGACGGAGCCACGGCAGGGGGCCACAGCGGGTGGCGAAGGCCTCGCGGATGGCCGTCATCGCCGATTGCATCAACTGGTTGTCCCGACGTCGCTCGCGGGCGTAGGCGCTGAGCACGGATGGGTCGTCGGGCGCGGTCCCCGCCTCCGCGGCGGCGGTGACGTGGCGGACGAGGGCTTGAGCGTCGCGGAAGCCGAGATTCACGCCTTGGCCGGCGAGCGGGTGGATGGTATGGGCGGCATCCCCGACCAGCACCACGCCGGGTGCGGAGTAGTAGCGTGCGTGCTGGGCGCGTATGGGGAAGCTCGCCTGCTGAACCACGCCATCGATCCCGCCAAGATCACTCGGGAACGCGGATGTGACGGCCTCGGCCAGCTCCTCCGGTGAGCCTTGCGCCAGGCGTCGGGCCCGTTCCGGGGGCATGTACCAGACCAGCGAGGCGCGCTGCCCGACCAGCGGCAGGAAAGCCTGCGGCCCCTCATCGGCAAAGCGCTGCCAAGTGATCGATTGCTGCGGCAACTGAGTCCGGACGTCGGCCACCACGGCGCTCTGCCGGTAGTCGTGGACGTCGATCGGGATCCCCGCAGCCTGGCGCAGGCGCGAGCGTGCGCCGTCGGCCGCGATCACCAGGCGGCCGTGGAGCCGACGACCGTCCTCCAGGCGGACGGTTGCACCGAGCGGTGCCGGCTCCAGGCCTGCCACGGCGGCTGGCGTATACGGGGTGACCGAGGGCAGCTGGCCCAGCTGTTCCCAGAGCGCCCACTGGATCAGGTCGTTTTCGACAATATGGCCGAGGTGGTCAACCTCCGGCCCCAACTCCCGGGCCTGGAACTCCACCCGGGCCGGGCGGTCGTCGTCCCAGACGGCCAGGCGCTCGTAGGGACAGACGCGCGTAGCGCGGATCGATCCCCAGGCGCCGAGATCATCCAGGTAAACCTCCGAGCGCCGGTTAAGGGCAGAGACACGGATCCCGTAGGGGGTGTCGGCCGTTACCGCGGCGGGTTCGCGTTCCTCGACCAGGCCGACGCGCCAGCCACGGCGTCCGAAGTCGAGGGCCAGTGCGGCGCCCACCATGCCGCCGCCGACGATGACCAGGTCGTTGGATTCGGGCCGCTCGCTCATTATTGCGCCTGCCTGTGGCTCGCTGGTGCGTTCGTCTTACCGGCAGGGTCATCTCGCGTCGCGTCGCGTCGCGTCGAGGCCGGGCCGGTGCCCTGCAAATCCTCTGTCATTCTGCCAGCGGGGGGCGCCTTGTGCACGGCGGTCCGGCCCTTTTCCGCGCATGACTCGCGCGGCAGGCGCCGCCGCCCCCTTGTCACCGCTGCCAAGGTAGGCGGTTGCGCCGTGCTGGTTCGGGTCATACTGTGCGTGATGTTGATCCGTTCTAAGTCACAGTCCGGGCGCGGACGGATGCGCCCGAGGGAAGCCGCCGATGACCTACTGTCTGGCGATCGCCGTGGAACAGGGGCTGGTCTTTGCCTCCGACAGCCGGACCCACGCCGGTGTTGATCAGGTCAGCATCTACAGCAAGATGCACAAGTACGCCCGCGCTGGAGAGCGCAACCTGGTGGTGCTCTCTGCCGGCAACCTGGCTACGACCCAGGGGGTTGTCCGCCGACTGGATCGTGATTGGTTCGATGGCGTGGAGCCTTCCCTGGCGACGGCCCCGACGCTTGAGGATGCGGCGGAATACCTGGGCGACGTCAGCGTTGCGCTGCAGCGTCGATCTGTAGAGCAGGCCGCCCAGCACAGCGGGTTGGCGGTGGAGGCGACGTTCATTATCGGTGGTCAGGTCAAGGGGCAGGCACCGGGGATCTACCTTGTTTACCCGCAGGGGAACTTCATCACCGCCTCGCCGCTTCACCCATTCCTGCAGATCGGGGAAGCCAAGTACGGCAAGCCGATCCTCGATCGCATTGTCTCCCGGCAATTGCCGCTCGATCGCGCGGCGACCTGTGCGCTGATCTCCATCGACTCGACCATGCGCAGCAATCTCTCCGTGGGGCCGCCGGTGGAGTTGCTGAGCTACGAGCGCGATAGCCTTGAACCAGGCTACTACCATGCGTTCGAGGCGCAGGATCCGTACTTCGCTAGCTTGCGCGACGCCTGGCGCGATGGGTTGCAGCAGCTGTTCGATCAGTTGCCGGCCCCCCCGCTCGACCCCGCCTCCTCGACGACGCGTTGAATGAAGCGAAGCTTTTCGGCAACAGGCGCCGTAACCTTGAAAGGGTACGGGTCGCGCTGGCCTAGGCTTCGTGCCAAAGCGTTCAGCGCCTCACTGAGTTGGTGCCAGCGTTCCAGCAACTGTTCCATCGGCTCGCCGTGCCGGGGTGTTGGCCCCGTCAGCTGATAAACGTCGGCTGTCTCCAGAGCGTCCGTGATGTGCAGGTAGTGGGCCCAGCTCTCCGCCCAGTCCTCCCAAGGGTGGGAGGCGGCGTAGGCGCTGATGTGGCGCACGGCCCAGTCGGGCCCTTGGGGGCCGTGCTGGTAGTAACGCTGCAGGGCCGGCTCATAGGGCTCGCGCTCGTCCCCGAAGACTTCGCGGAACGGCCCGTGCCAGGTAGAGCCCTCGATCAGGCGCATCCAGTAGTAGTGGCCGACCTCATGGCGCATGTGGCCCAGAAGGGTTCGATAAGCCTCGCCGAGGGCGATGCGCGTGCGCTCGCGGTGGATCTCATCGGCCTCTGCGACGTTAATGGTGATTCGTCCGCCGGCGTGGCCGGTGATGATCTGCTGTGCCCCTTCAGCGGTGTCGGCATCCGCTAGAAACTGGAAGACCAGGCCGCGATTCGGATCCTGCCAGCGATCCGCCAGCGGCAGGTTCAGGCGGAGAAGGTCGTTGATCAGGTACCTTTTGGCCGCTTCCAGACGGCGCCAATAGATGCGGTTGAGCTCGTTGCCCAGGTTGGGGATCGTGTCCGTCAGCCGGCAGGCCAGGCACAGGGCATCGCTGCTCTCGGCGGG
>PUNM01000147.1 GCA_003552625.1 Ectothiorhodospiraceae bacterium | reverse complement strand
GGCGATACTCCGCGACCCCGCCGTTCTGCTACTGGATGAGGCGACCAGCGCCCTCGATGCCGAAAGCGAGCGTGCCGTGCAGCAGGCGCTGGAGCGCCTGATGAAAGGGCGCACGACGCTCGTCATCGCCCACCGCTTGGCTACGGTGGTGGCCGCCGATCGGATCGTCGTTCTCGATCAGGGGGGTGTTCAAGCGCAGGGGACCCACCAGGAACTGCTGGCATCCAGCCCCCTTTATCAGCGTTTCTGCGCCCTTCAGCTCGAGGGCGGTCGTGAACGGCCTGAAGGTGCTGCGCCCGTAGGGTCCGCGTCGGCCACTGTGTCATAATGACGCGGACTTAGGAGGAGGCCCCATGGAGCACGTAACCGAGGCGCCCATCGATCTCAATCGCCTGCTGCTGGAGACTCAGCACCCGGGGGCCGGGGCGTACGTGGTCTTCGGCGGGACCGTCCGCGATCACCACGAGGGGCGGGAAGTTGCGGCGATCGCGTACAGCGCCTATCGGCCGCTGGCAGAGCGCGTGCTCAGTGAGCTTGAGAAGGAAGTCTGCCAGCGCTTCGGTGCCCTGGCCTGCCGCATCGTACACCGCGTCGGCGCGCTGGAGATCGGGGAGGAGAGTGTCGTGGTCGTGGTCCGCGCGGCCCATCGTGCGGAGGCGTTCGAGGCCGGGCGCTATGCGATCGACACCCTCAAGGAGAGAGCGCCCTTCTGGAAGGATGAGCACTACGGCGACGGCACTCGGGCCTTTCAGGACGGGACCCCCTTGAGCCCCTCCTAGGCCGCTTCCGCTGCCTGCGCTACGTAGCGCGAAGATTCGATCGATGATGGGAGGCGTATGAGCAATGTAACCCGCGAGGCCGTCGAGGCCGCCCTGCGTACCGTAGAAGATCCCCATCTGGGTCAGGACCTGGTTGCCAGCGGAGCGGTGGAGAGCGTCGAGATCGATGGCGCTGAGGTGGCCGTGCGCGTCGCCCTCGGCTATCCCGCGGAGGGCTATCGGGCCACCCTGGGAGATGCTCTTCGCCAGGCTGTTGAGGCCGTTGACGGGGTATCGAAGGCCCAGGTGCACGTTCGCAGTGAGATCCATGCCCACGCTGTGCAGCCTGGACTCAAGGGTATGGACCAGATCAAGAATATCATCGCCGTGGCCTCCGGCAAGGGCGGAGTGGGCAAGTCTACGGTGACCGCCAACCTCGCCCTGGCCCTGCAGGCCGAGGGGGCGCGGGTGGGCGTCCTCGATGCCGATATCTACGGGCCGAGCCAGCCGCGGATGCTCGGCGTCCGAGGGCAGCCGGAATCGCGAGACGGAAAGCACATGCTGCCAATGCTCGGGCACGGGATTCAGGTCATGTCCGCTGGTTTCCTCATCGATGAGGAGACCCCGATGATCTGGCGCGGGCCGATGGTCACGCAGGCCCTGGAGCAATTGCTGACCGAGACCGCTTGGGATGCCCTGGATTACCTGATCGTGGACATGCCGCCGGGGACCGGGGATATCCAGCTCACCCTGGCCCAGAAGGTGCCCGTAAGCGGGGGGGTGATCATCACCACGCCGCAGGATATTGCCCTTCTGGATGCCCGCAAGGGGCTGCGGATGTTCGAGAAGGTGAACGTCCCGGTCCTGGGGATCATCGAAAACATGAGCCTGCACATTTGCTCGAACTGCGGCCACGAGGAGCATATCTTCGGAACCGGCGGCGGTGAGTCGATGGCTCGGCAGTACGGGGTGGATCTGCTTGGTTCGCTTCCGCTCGACATCCGGATCCGGGAGCAGGCCGACGGTGGCCACCCGACGGTCTCGTCGGCTCCGGAGAGTCGGATCGCCCAAGACTATCGTCATATTGCCCGGCGCATCGGGGGGCAGTTGGCCCTGCGGCAGCGCAGCACGGGGAGCGCCTTTCCCAACATCGTGGTCGATGACGACTGAGTGCCTGTAGTGACTGGCCCCCGCCGCCCGCATGGGGGTGGCGGGGCCAAAAGGATCACCGCGGGGGGACGCGGGGGTGCTCCAGGTTCATGCAGTAGGTGGTGAACCGTTCTAGCAGGCTCGTGGCGTAGGGAGTCTCCTGAACCTGCCTGTAGATGCCCCGCGGATGCAGGCCCTCGCGGCGCAGGTCGTGACGGCGGTGGAAGATGTAGCTGCGGGTGATCGTCGCGTCGAACTCCGGGTGGAACTGGACGCCCCAGGCGTGTTTGCCCCAGCGGAAGGCCTGGTGCGCATCGTGGGCGTTCTCCGCCAGCCGTATGGCTCCGGCTGGGAGTTCCAGGACCGACTCCTCGTGGGTGACGTGGGCCGGGAACGAGCCGGGCAATGCGCCGAGCAACGGGTCGTGCGCCGCCTCCGGTCGCGTCTTGACGGTGACGGTGCCGATCTCCCGGCCTCGAGGGTTGGGGCCGGCACTCCCGCCGAGGGCGTGGGCCAGGAGCTGATGCCCGTAGCAAATCCCCAGGATTGGCAAGCCGCCGTTGGCTGCACGGCTTAACCAGACGGCTGCGTCTTCGCTCCACGGCTCCCGGTGGGAGACCATGGCCGGCGATCCGGTGACAATCACGCCGGCCAGAGCCGAAGGATCCGGTAGCGTCGTGCCCCGTGTCACGTCCTTCGTCGTCACCGGCGTTGGCCGGACGCCGGCCTCGATCCAGTCTTCGAAATCGCCCTGGTGGCGAAGTGGGGGCAGCGTGCTCCCGGTCTTGAGTATCAGCAGCATCGCGCGTGCCTCCTCTGCCGATTGCCTGCAAGGGAAGGGTTATTGCGCCAGGCGGTTGCGTCCTGCCCGCTTGGCCCGGTAAAGCGCCTGATCCGCGGCCTGTACGACCTCTTCCGGCGACGTCGCCTCCTCGCCGGTGCCGGCGACGCCGATGCTGATGGTGATCGGCACCGCTTGCTCCGCTCCCTGGCCGCGCCGCCGGCTGCCGCGACGGTCGTCTGCAGGGCGGTGCCGGGAGCGGATCCGGAAAGGGGTGGCGGCGATCTCCTCCCGTACTGCTTCGAGTGCGGGTACTACCGCCTCGACCTCTTGGCCGGGAAAGACCACAGAAAACTCCTCACCCCCGTAGCGAAACGGGCGGCCGCGTTGCCCGACACGCCCCACGCTGCGGGCAACGCGGCGCAGAACCTGGTCGCCGACGTCGTGACCGTGGGTGTCGTTGAAGGCCTTGAAGCGGTCCACGTCCATCATCGCAATGGTGTAGCGGCCCCCGAGGCTGGCGAGCAGCGTGTCCATGGCACGCCTGTTGGGCAGCCCGGTGAGCCCATCGCGAAAGGCCAGGCGGTGAGCCTCCTGGAGGATGGCCAGCAGCAGCAGGGCAAGAGCGAGGAGGGTGAATAGCGCGGGCAGAAGGAGTCCCCGGTTACTGGCAAGGGTAAGCTCGAGGCCGATCAGGAGCGCCAGCAGTGCACTCAGCGCGCCGACGCGCGACGGAAGCGGTTGGGCGATCGCCAGGCCCAGCATGACCGTGGCCGTGGCACAAGCGATCACCATCGCCTGGTCCGGGAGGTTGTATCCCCCGCGGAGAACCTCCGGAAGCAGCGTCGTATCCGTGATCGCGCGGCTGAACGCAGGGGCGTACTCCAGGGTTGCCACGACCAGCGCGGCTTGTCCGCCAACGGCCGCAAGCCGCAGGAGGCCGGCCCGGCTCAATAGTCCGCGTTCATCGAGCAGCGTCAGCGCGAAGTAGTTCAGGGGGGCCAGAACGGCAACCAGGGCGACAGCCAGTTCCGCGGCGGTCGCGTGGCCCAGGGCGAAGAACGCGAGCACGGCGATCGCGGCTTGAAAGGCCACGTTGGCCTGGCGGTAGAGCAGCGCGAGGACCGCGACGGTTGAACCGACGGCGGCGATGGCGTACTCGGCGTAGTCCGTTAGCCACTCCGCCCAGGGAGCGGGAAAGGGGCCGCCCGATGCGATCCAGGCCAGCGCCAGGCCGAGCAGCACAAGATGGGGGAGCCAGGCGGAACCGAAAAGCCGGTGGAGGAGCGCCATCCTGCCTACTTCTCGTAGCCCCAGAGCGAGGCCATGTGGAAGCGTTTGGCGTAAGGAGACGCCGGCTCCAGGGTCGCGACGCTCGGTGCGTCGTCCTGGCTGGTATCCCGGAACAGGGGGCGGGCCGTGGGCTGGCCGTTGGCCTTGATGATGACTGCCACCATGGGGTGTGCGTTCCGTACGCCGCGGTGTATGACCACCCCGCGCTCGCCATTGTCCAGGGCTACAAAACTGCCAGCGGGGTAGATGCCGATCGTGTTGATTAATGCCGATAGCATTTCCCGATCGTAAAGCGTCCCGCTCTGATCGAGGAGCTCGAGCAGCGTATCACGGACCGCCGTCGCCGGGCTCCATGCTACCACTAATCCTCGCTGTTTACGCGGTAATGGGCGAGGCGGTGACGCCCGGGCGGGCGCCACCGCCTCGCGATCAACCGGCCCGCGGTGCCTGGGCGCCGTCGAATGCTCGCTCAGGCGTACCTTCCCGCTGGGCGCTCTGCCACGACTCCGGCGTGTGCCAGGGCTGATCCTCGCACAGCAGGTCCCGCCCGCGCAGGGTATCGGCGATGCGCTCGGCCATCATGATGGTCGGCGCATTCAGGTTGCCGCTGACGATGCGGGGCATGATCGAGGCATCGACGACGCGAAGGCCTTGGACGCCGTGCACTCTGCCTTCGCTGTCGACCACAGCCTCCGGATCATCCTGGGCACCCATCCGGCAAGTGCAGGAGGGGTGGTAGGCACTCTCACCGTGCTCCCGGACGAAGGCATCCAGGGACTCGTCGCTGGTTGCGTTGGGCCCCGGGGCGAGCTCTTCGCCGCGGAATGGATCCATCGGGGCCTGGGCCATGATCTCACGGGTCAGGCGAATGGCGTCCCGCATCTCCTGACGATCCCGCTCCTCGGCCATGTAATTGAAGCGGATCCGCGGCG
>PUNM01000113.1 GCA_003552625.1 Ectothiorhodospiraceae bacterium | reverse complement strand
TCGTCGAACAGGCCCCGCAGGGATACGGGGTGTCCGCCCTCGATCAGACACCGCAGGAGGCCGATGGCTGAGCGGCGCAGCCCGAACGGATCCTTCTCCGCCGATGGGGGGCCGTCGGCGGCGAAGATTCCCACCAGCGTATCCGCCCGGTCGGCGATGCTGACCGCTCGGCCCTCCAGGCTCGCAGGCAGTTCATCCCCGGCGAATGCGGGGCGGTAGTGCTCTGCGATCCCGCGAGCGACGCCCTCCGGCTCACCGTCGGAGCTCGCGTAGTAGCCGCCCATGATCCCCTGCAATTCGGGGAATTCATCCACCATCTCGGTAGTGAGATCGCATTTGCACAGTAGGCCGGCGCGTTCCGCCGCCGTGCCGGAACCCCCAATCCGCTCTGCAATGGAGCGCGCTAGGCGCGCGATGCGCTGACTGCGGGCTTGCAGCGTCCCTAGGCGGCGGTGGAAGGTAACCTCCTCCAGCCCGCTGAGACGCTCGCCCAGCGGCGTACGCCGGTCCTGGTGCCAAAAAAACTCGGCATCGGCCAGACGGGGCCGGATCACCCTCTCATTGCCGCGGCGCACCTCGTCCGGGTTGCGGCTCTCAATGTTGGCCACCGTTACAAAGCGCGCGGTCAGCTCACCGTTTGCCGCGCGCACCGGGAAGCAGCGCTGATGGCCCTGCATGCTGGAGATCAGCGCCTCCTCGGGCATCGCCAGGAAGCGCTGGTCAAAGTCTCCGGTCAGGGCCACTGGCCACTCCACCAGTCCGGCTACTTCATCGAAGAGCGCTTCATCCCCGACGGGTTCGCCGCCAGCCGCCCGAGCCTGTGCCTGCACCGCTTCGTAAACGGCCTCGCGGCGCTCCGTGAAGCTCGCAACGACCCAACCCTGATCGCGCAGTATCTGGGCGTAGGCGGACGGCTGCGAGATTTCGATCCCCTGTCGGCCGGCACCATGAAAGCGGTGCCCGTAGGTGACCCGGTCGATTGGGATGCCGAGAATCGACCCCGGGATCACGCTCTCCCCAAGGAGGCCGACGCACCAGTGGATGGGGCGGACGAACTGCACTTCCCCGCTGCCCCAGCGCATCCGTTTCGGGATCGGGAGACCCTTGAGGGCGTTCTCGACCCGCTCCGGGACCAGATCGGTGGCAGGCTGTCCCCGCTCGACGCCCTGCCAGCGCAGGCGATCACCCTTGTCCGTGGAGACCACCTCCAGATCCGCCAATTCCGCACCGCAGGAGCGGGCGAAGCCCAGCGCTGCCCGGGTTGGCTCGCCCGCCTCGTCGTAGGCTGCTTCGACCTTGGGCCCCAATCGCTCCAACGGCGCGTCGGCCTGTTGCGTGCGCAGCTGCTCGATGAACAGGGCGAGGCGCCGTGGGGTGGCGTAGCGGTGCACGCCCTGCGGCTCCAGTCGCGCCTCTTCGAGCGCATTGACCAGATCCTCGGCGAATGCATCCATGAGCCGCCGAAGGGCCTTCGGCGGCAGTTCCTCGGTGCCGATCTCGATGAGCAGCGGTCGATATTCAGCCATCTTGCTGCGACTCCTTCTCTCGGAGCATGGGGAAACCGAGGGCCTCACGCGCCTCGTAATACGCGTGCGCTACGGCGCGGGCGAGATCCCGCACCCGTAGGATGTAGCCCTGCCGCTCGGTCACCGAGATCGCCCCGCGGGCGTCGAGCAGGTTGAAGGTGTGCGAGGCCTTGAGGACCTGCTCGTAGGCTGGCAGCGGCAGACCGAGTTCGACGAGCCGCTGACACTCCCGCTCCTGCAACGCGAAGGCCTCTCGCAGCTCGGCAACCGGTGCGTGCTCAAAGTTGTAAGCCGACTGCTCCCGTTCGTTCTGAAGGAAGACATCACCGTAGGTCACCGGTCCTGCGTCGGTCTCGGTCCACACCAGGTCGTAGACACTCTCCACGTCCTGAAGGTACATGGCGATCCGCTCGAGCCCATAGGTGATCTCGCCCATCACCGGCCGGCAGTCGAGGCCCCCTACCTGCTGGAAGTAGGTGAACTGCGTGATCTCCATGCCGTTGAGCCAGACCTCCCAGCCGAGTCCCCAGGCGCCGAGTGTCGGCGACTCCCAGTCATCCTCGACAAAACGGATGTCGTGGACCAGGGGATCGATGCCGAGCTGCTCCAGCGAGCCCAGGTAGCGCTCCTGGAAATCCGCCGGCGAGGGCTTGAGCACCACCTGGTACTGGTAGTAGTGCTGCAGGCGGTTCGGGTTCTCGCCGTAGCGGCCGTCCGTGGGCCGGCGTGAGGGCTGCACGTAGGCCGCGTGCCAGGGCTCCGGGCCTACCGCTCGCAGGAAGGTTGCCGGGTGGAATGTGCCCGCGCCGACCTCCATATCCAGCGGTTGCACCACCACGCATCCCTGTCGGGCCCAGTACTCCTGGAGCCGAAGAATCAGGTCCTGAAAGTCCCGCGGTCGCTCGGCCAAGCTCGCCTCCGTTGGTGTTCGCGGCGGTTTTCGACGTAGCCGCGCAGTATAGCGAGGCGCGGGCGCGCCTTGCACGGGGATACCGGGCGTTTTTGGTAGAATCGCCGTCACATTCGGAACGGATCGAAACCGGCCATGACTGACCAGCCAAAGGCTGTGGCGCTGATCTCCGGCGGCCTCGATTCCATGCTCGCCGCCCGCGTGGTCCAGGAGCAGGGCGTGCATGTCGAGGGGATCAACTTCTTTACCGGCTTCTGCGTCGAGGGGCACACTCACGCCATACGCCGTCAGGACCAGGAGCGACCGAAGCGCAACAATGCCCTCTGGGTCGCTGAGCAGCTGGGCATACCCTTGCACATCGTCGATGTCATCGAGGAGTACAAGGAGGTCCTCACCAATCCCCGTCACGGGTACGGGGCCAACCTGAACCCGTGCCTGGACTGCAAGATCTTCATGGTCGGCAAGGCCCTCGAGTGGATCGAGGCGAACGGTTACGACTTCATCATCTCCGGCGAGGTCATCGGGCAGCGGCCGAAGTCGCAGACGCGCAAGCACCTGCCGGTGGTGACCCGGGAGTCCGGTGCCGAGGATCGGCTGCTTCGGCCACTGAGTGCGAAGCTCCTGGAGCCGACACGCCCTGAGCGCGAGGGCTGGGTGGATCGAGACCAGCTCTACGATTTCTCCGGGCGTTCCCGTAAGCCGCAAATGGCCCTCGCCAAGCGGCTGGGAATCGAAACCTGGGCGCAACCGGCCGGCGGCTGCTGCTTCCTCACCGATGAGACCTACTCCGCCAAGCTCGCCGACCTTTGGGAGGCGCGCGGAGCGCGCAACTACGACATGGACGACATCATGCTGCTCAAGGTCGGTCGCCACCTCCGTCCCCGGCCCCACTTCAAGCTGATCATCGCCCGCGAGGAGGGCGAGACGCGCTTCCTGGAAGGGTACCGCAAGCAGTTCACTCATCTGCGTACCGTCAGCCACGGGGGACCCATTGCTCTGCTCGACGGTTCGGCGAGCGAGCAGGACCTGGACCTGGCGGCGCGGCTCGTCGCCCGTTACTCCTCCGGACGCAGTGCCGATGAAGTGGAGGTTGAGGCCATCGAGCGCGACGGCACCAGCCGGAGCCTGCGCGTGGCACCGCTACCGCCGGAGGCGGTCCCCGATGACTGGTATGTGGGAGGCCAGCATGGCAGCAAGTGAATCCCTCGACTGTCGCAACCTGCTCTGCCCCATGCCGGTAATCCGGACGCAGGCGGCGGTTGCCGGGATGGCCGCTGGCGACGAGCTTGAGATCGTTGCCACGGACCCCGGCGTTCTTGAGGATATTCCGGCCTGGTCCCGCGTCCACGGCCACGAGGTGATCGAGACCCGGGAATCCGGGCAAGAGATCTACGTACGTCTGCGGGTTGGTTCCGGCTGACGCTGCACCCCTGCAGCGCGCCGCGACGAACAGAAACCGTGCGCCACTCGTCCAAATGCCCCACAATAAGGCGCGATCGCGGGTGGTTGCACCACGACGGTACAACTTCACCCGTGTAACATTCGATGCAGAGGCAGAGATCAGCTATGGCGCATACCGCAGAAGAGGTCCTCAAGCTCATCGAGGACGAGAACGTCAAATTCGTCGACCTGCGTTTTACGGACACCCGCGGCAAGGAGATGCACGTCACCCTACCGGCCTCCCAGGTCGATGAAGACCTCTTCGAGCACGGCTCGATGTTCGATGGCTCATCGATCCAGGGCTGGAAGGGGATCCAGGAGTCGGACATGATCATGTTGCCCGACCCGGGCTCGGCGACCCTCGATCCCTTCTACGATGAGCCGACGCTCAACCTCGTCTGCGACATCCTCGAGCCCAGTACCCTTCAGGGCTACGATCGCGATCCGCGTTCAGTGGCCCGGCGCGCCGAGGCCTATCTGGCCTCCACCGGGTTGGGTGATACGGCGCTGTTCGGTCCCGAGCCGGAGTTCTTCGTCTTCGACGATGTCCGCTGGGGCGCCGACATGAGCGGCACCTTCTACAAAGTGGATTCCGAGGAGGCGGGCTGGAACTCGGAGCGCGTCTACAAAGACGGCAACATCGGCCACCGCCCCGGCGTCAAGGGGGGGTACTTCCCGGTGCCGCCGGTGGATTCGCTGCACGACATTCGCGCGGCGATGTGCCAGGCCATGACGGAGATGGGCCTGGAGCCCGAGGTTCACCACCATGAGGTCGCCACCGCAGGTCAGTGCGAGATCGGCGTCGCCGCGCGCACCCTGGTGAAGAAGGCCGACGAGCTGCAGACCCTCAAGTACTGCGTCCACAACGTCGCCCACGCCTACGGCAAGACCGCGACCTTCATGCCCAAGCCGCTGGTCGGCGACAACGGCAGCGGCATGCACGTCCACCAGTCCATCTCCAAGTCGGGCAAGAACATCTTTGCCGGCGACCAGTACGGCGGGCTCTCGGAGGAGGCGCTCTACTACATCGGCGGGATCATCAAGCACGCCAAGGCGATCAATGCCTTCGCCAACGCCTCGACCAACAGCTACAAGCGCCTGGTCCCGGGCTTCGAGGCGCCGGTGCTGCTGGCCTACTCGGCCCGCAACCGCTCAGCCTCCGTGCGGGTGCCGTATGTGGCGAACCCGAAGGCGCGGCGCATCGAGGTCCGCTTCCCGGATCCGACGGGCAACCCGTATCTGACCTTTGCCTCCATGCTGATGGCCGGCCTGGACGGCATCCGCAACAAGATTCACCCCGGCGAGGCGATGGACAAGGACCTCTACGACCTGCCGCCGGAGGAGGAGAAGGAGATCCCGAAGGTGGCCTTCCAGCTGGACGAGGCCCTCGAGGCGCTCGACAACGATCGGGAGTTCCTCAAGCAGGGCGGTGTCTTCTCCGACGATCTGATCGACGCCTACATTCAGCTGAAGATGGACGATGTCACGCGCCTGCGCATGACCACCCACCCGGTCGAGTTCGACATGTACTACAGCGTCTGAACGGACCGCAGCGCAGCGCGTTTCGCGGGTCAGGGCGGGGGCCGGAAAGGCTTCCGCCCTTTTTGGTTGCACCAGAAGGGTGCATGAGGCAGCCGCTTCTTCCCCCTGAAGACGGTGTCGCGCGCCGGCCGGCGGTTGGCCCGCGCCTTGCACAGCAAGTTGATATGAATCAGCCCATCGACATCAGTGGTCAGCTTCTCGAAGAGATGACCACCGCCGTACTGCTGGTGGATGGGGATCTCCATGTGGTTTTCGTCAACCACGCGGCGGAGACCCTCTTTCGCGTCAGCAGTCGCCAGATCCTCGGGCAGCCCATCGCCCAGGCGCTGCGTGGTGCCGATCTCCTCCACGAGCTGATTGCCACGGCAATGCGCACCGGGGGCGCCTATACCCAGCGGGAGCGGCGCCTGCCGGTCCACAGTGAGCGCCCGGTGACCGTGGATTGCACCATTACGCCACTGGCCGCCGATCGGGTTCTGGTCGAGATTGCCGAGGTGGACCGGCACGCGCGAATTACGCGGGAGCAGCACCTCCTCTCCCAGAATCGGGCCGTTCAGGAGCTGATCCGGGGCCTTGCCCACGAGATCAAGAATCCACTCGGGGGACTCCGCGGGGCGGCGCAGCTTCTTGAAGCGGAGCTTCCGGGCACCGAGCATCGCGAATACACTCAGGTCATCATCAGCGAGGCAGATCGACTGCAGCAGCTGGTTGATGCCTTTCTCGGCCCCAATGCCCCGGCGCGTGAGGAGTGGGTCAATATCCACGAGGTTCTGGAGCACGTTCGCTCCCTCGCCGTGGCCGAGGATGCGGAGGAAGGCCCCGACTCCCCCGGCGTCACCATCCAGCGCGATTACGACCCCAGTATCCCTCTGCTCCGGGCCGAGCAGAACCACCTGGTTCAGGCCGTACTCAACCTGGTTCGCAATGCCCGCCAGGCGACAGGGCCGGGTGGGCAGATTACGCTTCGGACCCGGACCCAGCGCCAGTTCACCATTGCCGAAAAGCCGCACCGCCTCGTTGCCCGTATCGACATCATCGACGACGGGCCGGGGATCCCGGCAGAGCAACAGGAACAGATCTTCTATCCGATGGTGACCTCGCGGGCAGAAGGCACCGGTCTGGGCCTGCCCATCGCACAGAGCCTGATCAGTCGCCTCGGGGGGCTGATCGAGTGCGTCAGCGAGCCCGGGAAGACGGTCTTTACCATCTGGCTACCCATGGAGACGGACTCATGACGGATCGCGAGGCGTTGGTCTGGGTTGTTGATGACGATCGGTCGATTCGCTGGGTGCTGGATAAGGCCCTGCACCGCGCCGGCTATCGGGTGGAGGGATTCGCCAGCGGCGACGATGCCCTCGAGGCCATTGAGCGTGAAGAGCCGGACTGCCTGATTACCGATATCCGCATGCCGGGAACCGACGGCCTGGAACTGCTGCGCCGGCTTCGGGAGGCCAACCCCGGCCTGCCCATCATTGTGATCACGGCCTACTCCGATCTCGATGCGGCGGTTTCGGCTTACGAAGGCGGCGCCTTCGAATACCTACCGAAGCCCTTCGACGTGGATGAGGCCGTGGAGCTGGCCGGCCGCGCCGTCGCCAGCCGGCAGCCGACATCCTCCGCTCGTCCCGATGACGATGCCGGATCCGCGGAGATCCTTGGCGAAGCGCCGGCGATGCAAGAGGTTTTCCGCGCCATCGGCCGGCTCTCGCGATCCAGCGTAACCGTCCTGATCACCGGTGAATCGGGCAGTGGCAAGGAGCTGGTTGCAAGGGCCTTGCATCGCCACAGCCCGCGCTCGGCGGGTCCGTTTGTGGCACTGAACATGGCTGCCATACCCCACGACTTGATGGAGTCGGAACTCTTCGGCCACGAGAAAGGTGCATTCACCGGGGCGCAGCAGGCCCGGCGCGGCCGGTTCGAGCAGGCCGATGGCGGCACGCTCTTCCTCGATGAGATCGGCGACATGCCAGCAGACCTGCAGACCCGGCTGCTGCGCGTGCTCGCCGATGGCGAGTTCTACCGAGTGGGGGCGCACACGGCCATGAAGGTGGATGTCCGCATCATTGCAGCCACCCACCAGGATCTGCAGCGCCGGGTGGCCGACGGCGTATTCCGGGAGGATCTCTACCACCGTCTGAATGTCATCCGGATCCAGCTACCCTCCCTGCGCGAGCGCCGCGAGGATATCCCGGCCCTGGCCCGGCGGTTTCTGACCGCCGCGGCGGAAGAGCTCAATGTCGAGCCCAAGGTGCTGCATCCGGATGTGGAGCGGTTACTGATGCGTCTCGACTGGCCGGGCAACGTGCGGCAGTTGGAGAATACCTGTCGGTGGCTGACGGTCATGGCCAGCGGCCAGGAGATTGTTCCGGAGGATCTGCCCGGCGATTTGCGTGAGTCAACGGAGGCGAGCACCGGCGCCGTACCGGCCTCGGGGACCGACTGGCAGAGCGCATTGGCGCGCTGGGCCGATCAAGCACTGGCCAGTGGCAGCCACCATTTGCTGGAAGACGCACTTCCGACCTTTGAGCGGACCCTGATTAAAGCGGCTCTGGCGCGCAGCGGGGGGCACCGCCAGGAAGCGGCAAGACTGCTGGGCTGGGGCCGTAATACGCTCACCCGAAAGATCAAAGAGCTCGGGCTGGAGTAGGCCGGGCTCAGGAGCTGCCCATGCCGCTGTTCTCCGGCGGGTTACGGAATTCCGGCTTGGGGTCCCGTTCCATTAGCTCCCGGACCGCCTTCTCCAGCGGGAGGGTACCGGTCAGAACCTGGTGGACCGTCCGGCAGATCGGCATGTCCACATTGTAGCGTTGGGCCAGTTCATGGAGCTCCGCTGCGGTGCGGGCGCCCTCGACGGTGCTGCCGACGGACCCCAGGGCTTCGTCGATGCTCGCTCCACGTCCGAGGGCAAAGCCGAAGCGGCGATTGCGGGACTGGTCGTCGGTGCAGGTGAGGATCAAGTCCCCCATGCCGGCGAGCCCGATCAGCGTCTGGGTATCAGCCCCCAGGGCCGCCCCGAGACGCGAGATCTCCGCCAGTCCGCGGGTGATCAGCGCCGAGCGGGCGTTCGCACCGAGACCCAGGCCGTCACTGACCCCGGTGGCAACGGCGAGGACATTCTTGACGGCGCCTCCGAGCTGTACACCCACCATGTCGGCGCTGGTGTACGGGCGGAACCGTTCATTATGGAAGGCGCGCACAACCTCGTCGGCGAGGTCCTCCCGCGTGGCGGCCACGGTGATCGCTGTGGGCAGACCGCGGCCGACTTCGGCGGCGAAACTGGGGCCGGAGATAACGGCCATCGCGGGCTCCGGCGAGATGGTTTCCGTAACGACGCCGTGGAGGAAGCCACCCGACCCGGACTCCAGACCCTTCGTCGCCCACACGATCTTGCCAGGATGGTGCGGCGCGAGTTGCTGCAGGAGCCCGCGGAAGCCGCCGCTGGGTACGGCCACGAGCAGCCAGTCGGCCCCGTGGACAGCCTTCTCCAGGTCAGCAGTGGCGCTCAGGGTTTCCGGGAGGGGGCAGCCCGGGAGATGGCGACGGTTCTCGCGATCCTGCTCCAGGGCCGTGGCGTGCTCCGGATCCCGGGTCCAGAGTCGGACCCGATGCCCGTTACCGGCAAGGACGATGGCAAGCGCCGTCCCCCAGGCGCCCGCCCCAAGCACGCCGATCCGTACCATGGCCTCAGGCGTTCTGCTCGCCGGTTGCGCTGGAGGTGTTGCCCTGCTCAGTCTGCTCCCCGGACTGGCGGCGCTGTTTCTGCTGCTGGTAGAGGGCCTCGAAATTGACCGGGGCCAGCAGCAGTTGCGGGAAACCGCCCTTGACCACCAGGTCGTTGATCGCCTCGCGGGCAAACGGGAAGAGTTGCGCCGGGCAGTAAGCTCCGAGCACCCGCTCCAGATCGGTTTCCGGGAAGCCCTCCAGGCGGAAGACCCCGCCCTGCTTGACCTCGCAGAGGTAGGCCGTCTGTTCATTATTGCGCGCCGTGACGGTGACCGTCAGCACGACATCGTAGGCGCCCTCACTGATGGCCTTGGACTGGGTGCCCAGCTCCACGTCCATCTGCGGCTTCCACTCATCGCGGAATGCCGCGGGAGCATTCGGCGCCTCAAAGGAGACATCCTGGAGATAGACCTTCGCGATCTGGAAGCGCTGCCGGTTCTCGCTCTGTCCGCTGGCGGCGGCACTGCCATTGCCGTTTTGTTCTGCCATGGTTTTAACCCTTTGCCTTGACGTTTTCCATCGGATAACCGGCACCCTGCCAGGCCCGCAGACCGTGCTTGAGGCGGTAGACGCGGTTGAACCCGGCGCGCCGGAGCTTGCGGGCAACCCGGGCTGCCTGCGGACCGTTATCGTCGTAGACAATCAGCGGCGGATCGTTTTGCGCCTCTTTGCGCAGTTTGTCGATCAGCTGATCAAATTCCGCCTCCGGCATGCTGAAAGCGCCGGGAAGGTGGCCATTCTCGTAATCCTTGCGCGGCCGCATGTCGATAAACCGAGCCGATTCCCGGTTATAGAGCCGGGTCGCTGTCTCCCCATCGACGACCTTGACCCCGCTGAGCCAGTGGAAGAGCTCACCGCCAATCCACCAGCCAAGGATCAGCACAAAGGCGAGCACAAGGCCCCAGTTATTCTGTACAAACTCCAGGAACTCCTGCATGGAAACCGGCGTCCTCATCGTTGCCATTCAGCCGGCAATGATACCAGCCGTCCTGCGCCCCTGCAGGCGATCGGGCGCGATTCCGCGCTACCATGGACCCTTTGCGAGAACGAACCGCGGAGTTGCTATGAGGGCCAGCCGAGCCCGGATGGTACCGGTCACGCTTCTTCTGAGCGGTGGCCTGCTGCTGGCGGGGCCGCTCCAGGCACAGGATTACGACGCCGAGCGCGAGGAGCTTGAGGAACTGCGCAGCGACCTCGCCGCGATCGAGGAAGCCCTGGAGGCCGATCGTGCTGAGCACGACGAGGTGGAGGCTGAGATCTCCGAGCTGGAGCGGCAGGTCAGCAGTGCCTCGCGCAAGGTCGCGGAGCTGCGGGAGGAGCAGTCCGAACTCGCCGATCGGGTGGATGAGTTGCGCGCCGAGTACGAAGCGAAGTCCGAGGAGTTATCGGAACACCAGGATACCCTGGCCGAACAGATTGTTGCCGCCTATATCAGCGGTGGTCGCGGCCAGCTGCGGCTTCTGCTCAGCGAGCAGGAACCGGCGACCGCGCAGCGGCTGCTCGTTTACCACGACTACTTCAATGAGGCCCGCGCGGAGCAGATCCAGATTGCCTCGGAGGCACTGCGCTCGCTGGCGGCGCTGCGCCGCGAGCTTCAAGCCGAAATGGAGAGCCTGGAGCGGGTTGAGGCGGAGACCCTCGCTGAGCAGGAGCGGCTGGAAGAGCGGAAGGCGGATCGGGACGAGCGGCGTGCTGCCCTGGAGGAGCGGATCGCTGAGCGTGGCGAGGAAGCCGAGCGCATTGCCGAGGCGGCCGAGGAACAAGAGGCGTTGCTCGAAGACCTGCGTGGCCGCCTTGCCGATGTCCCGGACGATCTGTCCCCGGCGGAGGATTTTGCCCGCGTCCAGGGGGAACTCCCGTGGCCGGTCAGCGGGGAGGTGGTCGCTGAATTCGGCGAGTCGCGCAGCGGCGGGCTGCAGCGTACGGGCATCGTCGTGGAGGCAGAGCTCGGCACCGACGTGGAGGCCGTGGCCCCGGGGCGGGTCGTGTTCAGTGATTGGTTGCGCGGGCTTGGGCTGCTGGTCATTATTGATCACGGCGATGGCTTCCTGACCCTGTACGGGCATGCGGAAGCGCTCTACGTCGATGTGGGGGAGTGGATCGGAGGCGGGGATGTAGTCGCCACCGTGGGCCGCAGCGGGACGCGCCGCGAGCCCGGTCTCTACTTCGAGATCCGCCATGGCCAGGAGCCACAGAACCCGATGGCCTGGTTGCGCTAGCGTCCACCCCGACACTCTGTCCATTCGCCGAGGAGCCCCGATGCAATCCCGCAGTCTGCTCACCGCCGCAAGCCTTCTTCTCATCGTCGGTTTGATCGCTTCGCCCGCAACGGCGCTCGCTGAGGCCGGTGCGGAGGATACTGAAGCACTCCCGATGCAGGAGCTGGAACTGCTGACCGAGGTCTACAGCCGCATCAAGCGCGATTACGTCGATGAGGTGGACGACGCTGATCTTTTCCGCGCGGCGATACGCGGCATGCTCTCTGAGCTTGATGACCACTCCGGTTACCTGGACGCGGAGGCTTTCGAAGAGCTCCAGGAGGGAACGCGCGGCGAGTATGGCGGCGTCGGGCTCGAGCTCAGCCGCGACGGGGACCGCATCCGGGTCATCGCTCCCATCGATGACACCCCGGCGAGCCGTGCCGGCATCGAGGCCGGTGACCTGATCGTGGAGGTGGATGGCGAGGCGGTGCGCGACCAAAGCCTGAACCAGGTCATTCAACGTCTGCGGGGTGAGCCGGGATCGTCCGTGACCGTGACGATTCTGCGCGATGAACGCGACGAGCCGGAGACCCTGGAGCTGGAGCGCGACACTGTGCAGGTGGATAGTGTTCGCAGCCGGACGCTGGAGCCAGGCTACGGTTATGTTCGGATCAGTCGTTTCCAGGAACGGACCGCGCGGGACCTGGGCACGGCACTCGACGAATTGGTGGCCGATGCCGACGGTGCCCTGCACGGCATCATCCTCGATCTGCGCAACAACCCGGGCGGCGTGCTGAGCAGCGCCGTTGCCGTGGCGGATACCTTCCTGGGCGACGGCTTGATTGTCTACACCGAGGGGCGTGTGGCCGAGGCGGCCAGTGAACACCACGCTAACCCGGTGGACCGCATCCACGGTGCACCGCTGGTGGTACTGATCAATCGCGGCTCGGCGTCGGGGTCGGAGATCGTCGCCGGGGCCCTGCAGGATCATGGACGGGCCGTGGTACTGGGCGAGGCGAGCTTCGGCAAGGGGTCGGTGCAGAGCGTATTGCCGCTCGATGGCGCCGCTATCCAGCTCACCACGGCACGGTATTACACCCCCCAGGGGCGATCGATCCAGGATGAGGGTATCCAGCCGGACATCCCCGTCAAAGAGCTGGAGCTGACCGAGCGGGCGACGCCACCGGCGCACCCGGACCAGCCGGGCCACCGCGAGGCGCCTTCCGAGGCCGAGGAGGAAGCTGCCGATCTGGCCAGGGAGGACTATGTCCTCTTCGAGGCCCTGAACCTGCTCCGTGGACTGCGGATTTTTGAGGAACGCTGATGCGGCCGGTTGCGATTGCGCTCGCTCTGACGCTGTTGGTTCCCCTGGCTCCATCCGTTGTGAAAGCCGCCCCCAGCCCGGGGGCGCTGCCCTTCCCCGAGATAACGGCTACCTCCAAGCCCGCGGGGAACCCCGCGACCCTGATCATTGATGACGTTGGTGACCATCGGGGACTCGGCAAGCGCAGTGTGGATCTGCCCGCCGAGGTGACGATCTCCATCCTGCCGCATACCCCCCATGCGCGAACGCTCGCCCGGCGGGCGAAAGCGAGGGGACGAGAGGTCATGCTCCATCTGCCCATGGAGCCCAAAGCCGATGTGGATCCGGGGCCGGGCGGACTGTTCCTGGACATGGATGAGCAGGAGGTTCGCGAGGCCGTGGCCCGAGCGCTCGAGCATGTGCCCGAGGCTGCCGGGGTCAACAATCACATGGGCAGCCTATTGCCCCGCCATCCGGGTCATATGGACTGGGTGATGGATGAACTGGCCAGCCGCGGCGATTTTTATTTCATCGACAGCCGCAGTTCGGCTCGCACCGTGGCGGAGCAGCTGGCCCGGGAAAACGGCCTGGAGACGGCAGCCCGGGCCGTGTTCATCGATCCGCAGCGGGATCCGGAGGTGATCGAGCGGCAATTCGAGGTGTTCATTGAAAGGGCCCGGGTGGAAGATGGCATGATCGCCATAGCGCACCCGTATCCAGAGACCCTCGAACTTCTTGAGCGAGAGCTTCCGCGGCTACCGGGGCGCGGTGTGCGGCTGGTTCCGGCCAGCAAACTGGTGGGGCGTACGGGTTCGAGCGCAGATTAAAAGGAGGCAGTGCAGCCATGAGTGTACGGGTTTTGCTTCCGCTGGCGGACGGTGCCGAGGAGCTGGAGGCGGTCACGGTGGTGGACTTGCTGCGCCGGGCGGGCGCCGACGTGGTCGTTGCCGGGCTCGATACGGGCACGGTGAAAGCCAGTCGCGGGGTTACGTTACAGCCGGATGTGGAACTGGATGCGGTGACGGGCGAGCGCTTCGATCTCATCGTCCTGCCCGGTGGCGTCGGAGGCGCGGAGCGGCTTGAGGGCGATGAGCGCATCGCCGGAATGCTGCGGCGCCAGTATGACCGCGGCGACTGGATCGCGGCCATCTGCGCCGCCCCCCGAGTGCTCGCGGCCAACGGAATCCTCGACGGGCGCAGGGCCACAGCGTTCCCGGGGCATCTGGAGGCGTACGGCATGACGCCGGAACAGGCAACAGTGGTTGTGGACGACTTTGTGATTACCTCGCGCGGGCCGGGGACAGCCATGGACTTCGCGCTGCAGCTGATCGAGGTCCTCTTCGGTGAGGAGAAGGCCGCCGAGGTAGAGCAGGGCCTGCAGCGGCCGCCAGCGCACCTGCGCTACGCGGGCTAGCCGCCGCGCCTTCGGGGTAGCGCAGCGAGGAGCGCGACCACGCCGACGCCGCCCAGGCCCCAGGTCACCGCGGAGACTTCGGAAAGATCGGTCGGGGTTTCACCGGGTGGCGCCAGCAGGCCCGCAATGATGAGTGCGCCCCCGGCGATGGCCGCATAGACCCGTCGATTACCGCGGTCAACCTCGCGTCGCAGGTGTTCCATCTCCCGGCAGTGGCGGCTCAATTCCGCCCGCACGCTGGAGAGATCGTCCAGTCCCCGGTCGATGCGGGCGGGCAGCTCAGGCAATTTCTCGCTCCACTCGGGCAGCTGCTTGCGGATATTGCGCAATGCCGCCGCGGGCCCGAGTTCCTCACGCATCCAGCGCTCCAGAAAGGGTTTCGCCGTGGTCCAGAGATCCAGTTCCGGATAGAGGGTGCGGCCGAGGCCCTCGATATTGAGCAGCGTCTTCTGCAGCAGGACCAGCTGCGGCTGGACCTCCATGTTGAAGCGCCGGCCGGTCTGGAACAGCCGCAGCAGCAGTTGCGCGAAGGAGATCTCGTGGAGCGGCCGCGCAAAGGCCGGCTCGCAGACGGTGCGAATGGCGGCTTCGAACTCTTCGACGCGCGTCCCCGGAGGGACCCAGCCGGACTCCACATGCAGTTCCGCCACCCGACGGTAGTCGCGGTTGAAGAAGGCCATGAAATTGCCGGCCAGATAGTGGTGATCCGTCGGCGCCAGCGAACCCATGATGCCGAAATCGATGGCGATGTAGCGCGGCTCGGTGGGCCGGGTGGGATCCACGAAGATATTGCCCGGATGCATGTCGGCGTGGAAAAAGCTGTCCCGGAACACCTGCGTAAAGAAGATCTCCGTACCGCGCTCGGCGAGCTTCTTGAGATCGATCCCGTGGGCGCGGAGCGTCTCCACGTCACTGATCGGCAGCCCGTACATGCGCTCCATGACCATCACGTTGCGGCCGGTATACCGCCAGTAGACCGCAGGGACGTAGAGCAGGTCGGAACCCTCGAAATTCCGGCGCAGCTGTGACGCGTTCGCTGCCTCGCGCATCAGGTCGAGCTCATCGTAGAGGTTCTTCTCGAACTCCGAGATGACCTCCACCGGGTGCAGTCGACGGGCGTCGGGGACGTAGCGCTCGGCCAGGCGCGCCGCCGTGTAAAGCAGATCCAGGTCGCGCCGGATCACCGCGGGTATGCCCGGGCGGACGACCTTGACGACCACCTCGGTCCCATCGAGCAGTCGCGCTCCGTGGACCTGCGCGATGGAGGCCGACGCAATCGGTGTGTCCTCGAAGTGGCTGAAAACCTCCGAGATCGGACAGCCGTAGGTCCGCTCCACGATGCGCCGCGCGTCTTCGTGCGGAAATGGGGGTACGCGGTCCTGGAGCCGCGCCAACTCACGCGCCACATCGGTCGGCAGCAGATCCTGGCGGGTGGATAGGATCTGGCCGAGTTTGACGAAGATCGGTCCGAGATCCTCCAGCGCGCGACGGACGCGGACGCCGCGCGGCGCCTTCCGGCGCACCCAGCGCCACGGCATGAAGAGGACGAGGAACCGCAATGGTCGGAAAATCGGTGCGGCAAGGACCACGTCGTCCACGCCGTGGCGCAGCATGACCAGCTGGATCCGGGTCAGGCGGAGTAGGCGGCGCGGCCCGATCATGACCGGCTCCGCTCCAGGCGCTGCACCCGCCAGGCCAGCCGGTCCGCGTCGGCGCGGAGCCGGTCCACATCGTCGAGGAAGGATTGGATCTCTTCCGGATGCGCAAGCAGGCCGGACTCTTCGGTCAGCCACTCCGCAAGATCACGACTGGCCTGGTCGGCCGTCTCCCAGGTCCATGTTGCGGAGTCACGGGCGGTCTGCGCGCTCCAGCGCCCCAGCCGCTCCCCGAGTATGCGGGTCAGCGGCTCCTCCCAGTCGGGACGGAGGTTCTGGAAAAGGTCGCGCAGGCGCTCAACCACGGAGATCTCGCCGCGGATCCGGAACCGGCCGACGGCGTCGCTGCCTTCGAACAGCAGTGCCCGCAGGGCTTCACGGCTGGCGTGGACCTCTGCGTCCACTTCGTCCCCAGGACTCGGGCGCTCACTCAGATCCACACCGTGGGCATGGAAACGCACCGTGGTCTCCGGCAGCCCGTCAATGACAAAACGGATCCGGCGCCCGACCAGCGGCTCCAGCAACTGCCCGGCATTTGGATCGAGGCTCAGGATGCGGTTGAGCAGCGTATCGAGCATGGTTGGCGGTGTTCAGTAAACCCAGCCGGCGTGGATCGCGGCCACACCGCCGGTGAGCAGCGTGTAGTCGCAATCCTCGAAACCAGCCTCTTCCATCATGCCCTTGAGGGTCGGTGCATCCGGATGCATGCGGATCGATTCGGCCAGGTAGCGGTAGCTCTCCGCGTCATTGACGACCAGCTTCCCCATCAGCGGCATGATGCGGAACGAGTAGAGATCATAGAACGGCCGCAGCGCCGGCACGTAGACCTGGGAGAACTCCAGGATCACTGCCCGCCCGCCGGGCCGAAGGACGCGGCGCATCTCCGCCAGGGCGTTCTCCTTGCGCGTGACGTTGCGCAGGCCGAAGCCGATGGTCACGCGATCAAAGGAGCCATCCGGGAAGGGAAGCTCTTCGGCATCGGCGATCACGTAGTGGGCCCGCGGGCCGACGCCCTGGTCGATCATCCGGTCGCGACCGCGCGCCAGCATGGAGTGGTTGATGTCGCTGAGCACGACGCGGCCCTCGGGGCCGACCTTCTCCAGAGCGTGGCTGGCCAGGTCGCCGGTCCCGGCAGCGAGATCGAGGACGTGGTGGCCAGGGCGAATGAGCGTCCGTCCGACGGTCTGGCGCTTCCAGATCCGGTGCAGGCCGCCGGACATGAGGTCGTTCATCAGGTCGTAGCGGTCGGCCACCGAGTCGAAGACCGAGGCGACCCGCTTCGCCTTCTCCTCAAGCGGGACCTGCCGATAGCCGAAATGGGTCGTGCTGTCTTCACTCACTCTGTCCTCTCCTGCCCCTGCTCTTGATGAGGGGTTCGCTGATAACCGGCTTGTTCCAGGCGCTCCAGGTAGCGCTGCCAGTAGGCATTCTGATTGCTGCCCAGGTCGTAGAGATAGTCCCAGGTGTAGAGCCCGGAGTCGTGGCCGTCGTCGAAGCGGAGGCGCACCGCGTAATGGCCGACCGGGTCTACTCCGACGATATTGACGCTCTCTTTGCCGACCTGGAGCACCTCCTGTCCGGGGCCGTGGCCGGCTACCTCCGCCGAGGGGGAATGGACGCGCAGGTACTCGCAGCTGAGCGTGAAATGTGCGCCGTCATCGAAGGTCACTTCCAGGCTGCGAGAGCCGCGGTGCAACCGGATATCGGTCGGCGTGGGCATTTCCGGTCCTTCCGTTTCGGGTCGTCCTAGAGGATGTACCGGCTCAGGTCCTCATCCTCGGCAAGCCCGGCCAGGTACTGGTCCACGTAGTCGGCATCGATGGTGCGTGTTTGCCCGCCGAGATCAGCCGCTTCGTAAGAGAGCTGCTCGAGAAGCCGCTCCATGACCGTGTGCAGGCGCCGGGCGCCGATGTTCTCGGTGCGCTCGTTGACCTGGCGTGCAACCTCCGCGATGCGGCGCACCCCGTCATCGGTAAAGCTCAGTGAGAGCCCCTCGGCGGCCATCAGCGCCTGGTACTGCGCGACCAGCGAGCTGCTCGGCTCGGTCAGGATGCGCACGAACTCCTCGGTCCCCAGGGCGTCGAGTTCCACGCGGATCGGCAGCCGCCCCTGCAGCTCCGGGATCAGATCCGACGGTTTGGCGACATGGAACGCGCCGGAGGCGATGAAGAGGATGTGATCCGTGCGCACCATGCCGTGTTTCGTGGAGACGGTGGCGCCCTCGACGAGCGGCAGCAGGTCCCGCTGCACGCCTTCCCGGGAGACGTCGCCTCCGCCGCTTTGCTCGGCACGCTTGGTCACCTTGTCGATCTCGTCGAGGAAGACGATGCCCTGCTCCTCGACGCGCTTGATCGCCTCGGATTTGACCTCCTCCTCATTGACCAGCTTGGCGGCCTCCTCCTCGCGGAGCACGCGCTTGGCCTCCCGGACGGGCATCTTGCGCCGCTGGGTGCGCTCCTGCCCGAGGTTGCGGAACAGTCCCTGGAGCTGGTGGGACATCTCCTCCATACCCGGGGGGGCCATGATGTCCACCCCGCCCCCACCGGCCTGCACCTCGATCTCGATCTCACGGTCGTCGAGGTCGCCGCGGCGGATCTTTTCGCGGAATTTCTCCCGGGTCGAACTCGAGGTCTCGCGGCTGCTGTCGTCACCGGAGCTGGGGCCGGGCAGCAGGACGTCGAGCAACCGCTCCTCCACCGCGCGCTCGGCCTTGTGGCGCATCTGGTCCATAGCCTCTTCGCGCACGAGTTTTAGTGCCAGGTCTGTCAGATCGCGAATGATCGACTCCACATCGCGGCCGACGTAGCCCACTTCCGTGAACTTTGTCGCCTCGATCTTGATAAAAGGCGCGCGCGCCAGGCGCGCCAGGCGCCGCGCGATCTCGGTCTTGCCTACGCCGGTGGGCCCGATCATCAGGATGTTCTTGGGTGTAATCTCGCTGCGCAGCGGGTCGTCCACCTGCATCCGCCGCCACCGATTGCGCAGAGCGATGGCGACTGCGCGCTTGGCCTCCCCCTGGCCGACGATGTGCTTATCCAGCTCTTGGACGATTTCCCGCGGGGTCATCGTGGCTTCGGACATGGTCACGTCTCCTCGGGGCTGTCGGGGAGTGTCTCGACGGTGATGTGGCGGTTGGTATAGACGCAGATGTCACCGGCGATTTCGAGCGCGCGGCGCGTGATCTCGGCGGCCGAGAGCTCGGTGGACTCAAGCAGGGCGCGGCCGGCAGCCTGGGCATACGCCCCGCCGGAGCCGACGGCCATCAGATCGTGCTCCGGTTCGATGACGTCCCCGGTGCCAGAGAGGGTCAGGACCGTCTCCGCGTCAGCCACGACGAGGAGCGCCTCCAGGCGGCGCAGCACACGATCCGAGCGCCACTCCTTGGCCAGTTCCACGGCCGAGCGGGCCAGCTGCCCGTGGTGTTTCTCCAGTTGCCCCTCGAAGCGTTCGAAAAGTGTGAACGCATCCGCCGTGGCCCCGGCAAAGCCGGCGAGGATTCGCCCGTGGTAGAGCCGTCGGACCTTACGCGCATTCCCCTTGAGGACCGTATGGCCGAGGGTCACCTGCCCGTCCCCGCCGAGGGCCACTTCGCCCTTTCGGCGCACCGCCAGTATTGTCGTGCCGTGCAGTTGCTCCAAGGTGCCTCCTTCTGATCGCGGCGCTCATTGTACCCGACAGCGTAGCCCTCGGGTCGACGTCGGGGCTGCTCGGTTCTATCGATCCTGATCATCCCCGGCGTCGGGTTCCGAGCGGGGCCGGCTGCGCCGCCTCGAACGCGGGTGCGCCCGGTCGTAGACCCGCGCCAGGTGCTGGAAATCCAGGTGGGTATAGATCTGGGTGGTGGCAATGTCCGAGTGCCCGAGCAACTCCTGGACGGCGCGCAGATCGCCGCTGGATTCAAGGAGATGGGTCGCGAAGGAATGGCGCAGCATATGTGGATGGACGCGGCGTTGCACCCCCCGCAGCCGCGCCAGGCGGCGCAGGCGTTCCTGGACATTGCGGCCGGTCAGCCGGCGACCGTGCCGGCCGACGAAGAGCGCGGCAATCTCTGGCCGGGCGTACTCGCCGCGACGCGCCAGCCACGCCTCAATGGCGCTGCGCGCCTTGCGGCCGACGGGCACAACACGGTCCTTGGCGCCCTTGCCGGTGACGCGAACGATGCCCTCGCGCAGGTCGATGTCCGCGGTGTCGAGGGTGGTCACCTCGGTGAGCCGGAGCCCGCTGGAGTAGACCAGTTCGTAGATGGCCTGGTCACGCACTTGAAGCCCGTCATCCGTGGAGCCATCGAGCAGCGCGGCGACCTCGTCCGGGTCCAGCGTGCTCGGCAACCGGCGTTGCGCCTTCGGCGGCCGCACGTCGGCGGCGGGGTTGGCGGTGGCCGCCCCTTCACGGATCAGAAAGCGGAAAAGCGTCCGGATCGCGGCGAGTTGCCGGGCGAGTGTTGCGGGCGCCAGGCCGCGCCGGCGCTCGTTACCCGTGAAATGTCGCACGGTGGCCGGCGTCACCGCGGCCCACTCGTCGATGCCGTGGTGGTTGCAGTGGGCCAGGAAACGCTGAAGATCGCGGTGATACCGAGTGCGGGTCTCCGCGGCCACGCGACGTTCCGAACCGAGGTAGCGATCGAAACGCTGCAACCACTCCGCCGGGGTCACGGCCTACCTCTGTCGCAGCAGACGGTCCAGAACGCGGGCGGCGATGGCGCCGAGGCGCCGAAGAAAGACGGTGCCTTGCCCGGCGTGGTAGCGGTCGGCGTCCTGACTGCCAATGCCGAGCAGACCGATGCAGCGGTCATCCACCATCGGGACCAGGGCGGCACTGTGGATGGTTTGCTCTGTATCGGGGAAGAGGACACGGCGCTGCGCGTCGGTCGGCGTGCCGCAGCTCGGCCGTCCCCGGTCGAGGATGTCGCGGAAGTGCTCGAGCGCAGCGTCGTCGGCGGGGACGATCTCCGGAATCGGATCGCCGGCCGGGCGGGCGTTACTCTGCGGCGCAACCAGGAGCATCCCTACCGCATCGGCGTGGAACCCTTCGCGCAGCCCTGCACGCAGCGACTCAACGCCAGCCTGCAGGTCATCGGTGGCGAGAAGCTCCAGGGTGAGTTCGTGGAGACGCTCGGCGGTACCGTCGTTGTGACGGGCAACGCGGACGATCTCGTCCATGCGCCGGCGCAGGGTCGTGTTCTCCTCGCGCAGGATGCGGACCTGATATTCGATCAGCGAGGCGGCATCCCCGCAGTCGTGGCGAAGTGTCAGCCCGGCAAGTGCTTCCGGACGGCGCAAGAACAGATCGGGGTGGTCCGCCAGATAGTCGAGTACGGCCTGCTCATCGACGGTTGGCGCGGATCGGCTGCTAGCGGTCTTAGTCAAGGCGTTGTGTCCTGGTTGCGGACGAGGGCTCGTGCGGCTTCGCCTGCTCCGGCGGGAGGTCGATCTCGCCGCGGAAGACCGTGCGCGCGGCGCCGGTCATCCATACGGACCGGCCGGAGCCGCGCCATTGTATCATGAGCGTCCCCCCGGGCAGCTCGACGGCCACCTGGGCGTCGAGTCGATCCCAGAGGCGGCCGGCGACGACCGCTGCACAGGCTCCCGTACCGCAGGCGGGCGTCTCGCCGGCGCCGCGTTCGTAGACGCGTAAGCGGATGCGGTCTCGGCCGTGGATCTCCATGAAGCCGACATTCACCCGCCGCGGGAAGCGGGGGTGTTGCTCGATCTCGGGCCCGAGGGTGGCAACAGGGGCGGTGTGGATGTCATCCACGGCAAGCACCGCGTGGGGGTTGCCCATGGACACGGCGCCGATGATCCGCTCGCCCTGCGAGGTGGCCAGGCGGTAATCGAGTTCCTGGCGCGGCGCGCGGAACGGTATGCGCTGCGGGTCAAGTTCAGGGACGCCCATGTCCACGGTCACGCGACCGTCCGGCAGGACCTCGGTCTCGGTGATTCGCCCGTCGGTCTCGATGCGCAGCCGCTCGGAACGGGTCAGGCCCCGGTCGACCAGGAACCGGGCAAGGCACCGCACACCATTGCCGCAGTGCTCTGCCTCCGTGCCGTCGGCGTTGTAGATCCGGTAGCGGACATCCGCCGCCATGTGGGCCGGAGGCTCGGCGATGAGCAGCTGGTCACAACCGACACCGGCTCGCCGGTCGGCGATCTGGCGGATTGTGGCCGGCGTCAGGGCCAAGGACTGGTTGATTCCGTCAACGACGACGAAGTCGTTGCCGAGCGCCTCCATCTTCGTGAACTGCACGGCCTACCCTCCGGGTAACAGCGACTCCCCGCGCATCAGGTCGTCGACGGTTTCGCGCTCACGGATCAGGTGCGTCTGCCCCCCGTCCACAAGAACCTCCGGCGGGCGCGGGCGGGCATTGTACTGGGAACTCATCGCCGATCCGTAGGCGCCGGCGCTGCGCACGGCCAGTACGTCCCCGGCCTCGACCGAGAGGGGGTAGCCGGTGGCAAAGCGGTCGGCGGATTCGCAGACCGGTCCGACCACATCCAGGGGCCGCAGTGGCCTCCCCGCTCCGGTGTTGATGGGCTCGAGGGTATGTTCAGCATCGTAGAGGGCCGGACGGAGGTAGTCGTTCATGCCGGCATCCACAATGGCGAAGGTGCGTGCGCCGTTTTCCTTGAGATACTCCACCCGTGTCAGCAGCACGCCGGCCTCGGCTACGATGGCGCGCCCGGGCTCGATGAGAATCTCCACCCCGGTTTCTGTGAACGGGGGCAGGATCGCCTCCACGTGGTCTGCCGGATCGGGGGGCGATTCGTCCCGGTAGCGGACGCCGAGCCCCCCGCCCATGTCAACGTGCTCGATGGGGATATCGAGCGCCTGCAAGGTATCCAGGAGTTCCCGCACCCGCTCGGCCGCCTCACGCAGCGGTGCGACGTTCAGCAGCTGGGAGCCGATATGGCAGGCGATGCCGCGGACATCGAGGCTGGGGTGGTCGGCGGCTTGCCTGTAGAGCGCCGTGGCCTCCTCCAGGGGGATGCCGAACTTGCTCTCGGCCAGTCCGGTGGCGATGTAGGGGTGGGTCTCTGGATTGACGTCGGGGTTCACCCGCAGGGCGATCGGCGCCCGCGTTCCGGTCTCCGCGGCGATCGCTGCGATGCGCTCGAGTTCGGCGCCCGACTCCACGTTGAAGCACCGGATGCCGGCAAGCAGGGCGCGGCGGATCTCGCGGCTGCCCTTGCCGACGCCGGAGAAGACAACGCGACCGGCGTCCCCTCCGGCGCGCAGGACCCGGGCCAGCTCCCCGCCGGAGACGATGTCGAACCCGGCTCCAGCCTGTGCCAGCAGGCCGAGCAGTGCCAGATTGCCATTCGCCTTGACGGCGTAGCAGACCTGGCCGCGGTCCCCGAGCGCCTCGCAGTAGCGTGACCAGCGGCCCTCGATGGCGGCGCGGGAGTAGACGTAGCAGGGGGTTCCGTAGCGCGCGGCAACCTCCTCGAGGGCGACCTCCTCAGCGAAAAGCCGGCCGCTGCGGCGATGGAACGCGGAATCGCTCATGCCTCGCCCTCTTCGGCCTCATCCGGGAGGTAGAGATCCGTTTTCTGCCCGCAGGCGGTGGCGGTGATAAGCGCCGCGATCAGCACGGCAGCTGCCAGGAAAGTGCGCAACGTGGTACCTCCACCGGGGTCGTGGGGAAAAGTCTCGATTATACCGACTCGCGGGTGCCGGGTCAGGGAACCCGGACGCCCCGCGTCTTGGTTCCCGTGTCTGGGGGCCCTCGTTATACTGATCCAACCATCAGACAGTTTCAGGAAATGGGCTTGGCCATGACGGAGAATCCGCTTCGGGGGCTGGCAGCGCTCGGCCAGAGCGTCTGGTACGACAACATCCACCGCGGGATGCTGCCGCAGGGTCTGCAGGAACGGGTGGATCGCGACGCCCTCTGCGGCGTCACCACGAACCCCGCGATCTTTCAAAAGGCGATCGGGGGCACCAGCGAGTACGACCAGGCGATTCAGGAGGCAGTCGCCGCGGTTGGCACCGATCCATCCGGTGTTTATGAGCAGCTGGCGATGGAGGATATCCGGATCGCTGCGGATGTCCTGAGGCCGGTCTTCGATCGCAGCGCCGGGGTCGATGGCTACGTAAGCATGGAGGTGGAGCCCGGCCTCGCCCACGATGCGCGCGGCACGGTGACCGAGGCGCTGCGGCTGCACGCCGATGTTGCCCGGGCCAACGTCATGATCAAGGTTCCTGCCACGCCCGCCGGCGTGGAGGCCTTCGAGGAACTGATTGTCCGAGGCATTCCGGTCAACGTGACCCTCCTGTTCAGTGTCGAGCGCTATTACGAGATCGCGCAGGCGTACGTGCGCGCCCTGGAGCGCCGCCGCCAGGCGGGCGAGCCGGTGAGCGAGCCGGCCTCCGTGGCGAGTCTCTTCGTCAGCCGACTCGACGCCAAGGTCGACGCCTGGCTCCAGCAGGAGGCCCCGCAGGCATTCGAGGAGTGGGGCGGGCGCGCTGCCATTGCCAATGCGCGCGCCGCCTACGGGCTCTACCAGGATGTGTTCCACGGGGATCAGTTTGCGTCGCTGGCCGCGGCGGGGGCCCGTCCGCAGCGGTTGCTCTGGGCCAGCACGGGGGTCAAGGGCGATCGCTATCCTCAGACCTACTACGTGGAGGCGCTGGCCGGGCCGGAGACGGTGACGACCCTTCCCCCGGCGACCTATGACGCGTACCTTCATTCGGGCCAGCCGGCGCGGCGGCTGGAAGAGGGGGTATCGGGTGCGGTGGATGAGCTGCACGCCCTCGCCGACCTGGGGGTCGACTTCCAGGCGTTTATGGAGGAACTGGAGCGCGAGGGCATAGAGGCGTTTGTCGAGGCCCATAACAGCCTGCTCGGCGCTCTGCGGGAGAAGCTCAAGGGCGCCGCGCCGGCCTGAGACCCGCAGGCCGTGATGCCGTACGGAGAGACAGGAGGGCAGTTTGGCCACCTACGCGATCGGGGATATCCAGGGTTGCTGCGATCCGCTGCGTCGGCTGCTTGACGAGCTCCGCTTCGACCCGGCGGAGGATCGGATCTGGTTCGTCGGGGATCTGGTCAACCGCGGCCCGGACTCGCTCGGTGTGCTGCGATTGGTCCGCAACGAACTCGGGGACCGGGCCGTAACCGTTCTTGGCAACCACGACATCCATCTGATGTCCGTCTGGTGCGGCCACGGCCGGCTCAAGAGTTCGGACACCCTGCGGGCCACGCTGGATGCACCGGATGCCGATGAGTTAATCGAGTGGCTGCGTCGGCGTCCGGTCATGCACCTTGACGAGAACTACGGCTACGCCATGGTCCACGCCGGGCTCCCCCCAGCCTGGAGCGTGGCTGAGGCCCAGCTGCGGGCGAGGGAACTCGAGCACGCACTGCGTGGCGGTATCCCGTTCTTCGATTTCATGGACAACATCTACGGTAACCTGCCGTCGGAATGGTCGGATGAGCTGGAGGGCTTTGAGCGCCTTCGGTTCATTACCAACGCGTTCATGCGCATGCGCTTCGTAGACGGCAGCGGCCGGTTGCTCCTGCGCTACAAGGGCACCCCGCATCAGGCGCCCGAGGGACATTACCCCTGGTTCGAGGCCCGTCAGCGGCTTCGGGCCCGGCCGGATCCGGTGAAGCTGGTCACCGGGCACTGGTCACTACTCGGATTCCACAATGACAGCGGGGTCCTGAGTATCGATACCGGGTGCCAATGGGGGAACACGCTGACCGCCGTGCGCATCGACGACGGCAGCGAGACCGTCCATAGCCTCAAGTGCCCCGAGTCGTAATCCGGTCGAGTTCTGCAAAAAGCCGATCCCAGTCGAACCGCGGGCCCGGATCGGTCTTGCGCCCCGGTGCGATGTCGGCATGGCCGACGATGCGGTCCCGCCCCAACCCCGGGTAGGTGCGGGTCAGCGCGGCCAGAATGCCACTCAGCGCCCGGTACTGGGCCGCCGTGAACGAGTGCCGCTCATCGCCCTCGAGCTCGATGCCGATGGAGTAGTCGTTGCATTCGGTTCGGCCTGCGAAGCTGGAGCGCCCGGCGTGCCAGGCCCGCCGGTGAAAGGGCACATACTGGGTCGTACCGCCGTGGCGGCGGATGAGCAGGTGCGCGGAGACGCGCAACCCGGCAATGCCGGCGAAGTAGGGATGCGCCTGCGGGTCGAGGCGATTGGTGAAGAGGCGGTCGATGGCGTCGCCTCCGAACTCTCCGGGCGGCAGGCTGATGGCGTGAATGACCGCGAGGTCAATCGGCGTGCCTTCAGGCCGGGGGCCTTGGTTGGGCGACGGTACCTGCCTGGCCGGATAGAGCTGCCCGCTGCCGGTGTCGATGTGGTATTGCTCTGCTGCCACCGCCTGCCTCGTCCGGAATGAAGAAGGGCCCCGCGCCTTCGGCGTACGGGGCCCCGGAGTTGGCGGACGTCGGGCGAGTCCTCAGCGGCCCACCGGGACGTCCAGGCTGCGGCCGAAGGCCGACTGGTAACGGCTCTTGAACGTCTCCGCATCGAAGTTGTGGTTCTGAGTGCCGCTCTGCTCGACCTTGATCGCACCCATCAGGGAGGCGATGCGGCCGGTGGTTTCCCAGTCGATGCCGCGGATCAGGCCGAAAAGCAGGCCGGCGCGGAAGGCATCGCCGCAGCCGGTGGGGTCGGCGACCTGGCTGATCGGGGCTGCGGGGACGTGGATGACCTGCCCGTTGGTGTAGATGTGAGAGCCCTCGGCGCCGCGGGTGACGATCAGTGCCTCGACCTTGCTGGCGATATCCTCGAGCTCCATGTGGGTCTTCTCGGTGAGCATCCGCGACTCGTAGTCGTTGACTGCCACCCAGGTGGCGCCATCGACGAACTCGCGCAGCTGGTCGCCGTCGAACGCAGGCATGGCCTGACCCGGGTCGAAGATGAAGGGGATGCCGGCATCCACGAACTGCCGGGCGTGCTTGACCATGCCCTCGGGGCCGTTGGGAGCGACGACACCGATCTTGGCGCCCGTATCCCGCGGGACGTCCACCGTGTGCGCCTCGCCCATGGCGCCGGGGTGGAAAGCCGTGATCTGGTTATCGTCCATGTCCGTGGTGATGTAGGCCTGAGCGGTGTAGTGCTCGTTGAGCGTGGTGATGTAGCGCTGCTCGATGCCGTGGCTGCTCATCCAGTCGGCGTAGCTGCCGATGTCGGCGCCGACGGTCGCCAGCGTCAACGGCTCCTCACCGAGCATCTTGAGGTTGTAGGCGATGTTGCCGGCGCAGCCACCGTACTCGCGGCGCAGCGACGGAACCAGGAACGAGACGTTGAGGATGTGAACCTGCTCCGGGAGGATGTGATTCCGGAAGCGGTCGTGGAAGACCATGATCGTATCGAACGCGACGGAGCCGCTGATAATGGCGGACATATTCATCCCTCCAATTGGAAGTGTGCGTTTCAAGATCCAAGTTGCAAGTAGCCCGTTCGCGTCGACGGATCGAGGGGCTCGGCATCCACTTGCGACTTGAAGCTTGTGGGAGGGGCGGCCTGGAGAGGCCGCCCCGGTGAGATCAAGGGGCTCTAGGAGGCCTGCTGCCAGCGCAGGTCCAGCTCGCGAGCCGCCTTGACGTCATCGAGCCGCCGAACGGGCAGTCGGTACGGCGCACCCTTGACCATATCGATATTCTCGCGGGCCTCTTCACGGATCCGGACCATCGCTTCCACGAAGCCGTCGAGCTCATGCTTGGACTCCGTCTCCGTGGGCTCGATGAGCAGTGCCTCCGGCACGAGGAGCGGGAAGTATGTGGTCGGCGCGTGGTAGCCCAGATCCAGGAGCCGCTTGGCAAAGTCCATGACGTTGGCACCCAGCTCCTTGGCCTCATGCTTGAGGCTGACGATGAACTCATGGCTCGCCCGCCGGTCGGGATAGGCCACCGTAAAGCCCTCCTCCTGGAGGCGCTTCATCAGGTAGTTGGCGTTGAGCGTAGAGTATTCGGCGACCCGCGGCATGCCCTCACGGCCGAGCATCCGCACGTAGGCGTAGGCGCGAAGCAGCACGCCGGAGTTGCCGTTGAAGGTGCACAGGCGGCCGATGCTCTGCGGGCAGTCCGTCTCGGTCAGCCACCGATACCGATCGCCCTCCCGGGTCACCCGCGGGATCGGGAGGTAAGGAAGCAGACGCTCGCTGACCCCGACGGCGCCGGCCCCGGGGCCGCCCCCGCCGTGCGGCGTGGAGAAGGTCTTGTGCAGGTTCATGTGGATGACGTCGAACCCCATATCCCCGGGGCGCGCCTTGCCCAGGATGGCGTTCAGGTTGGCGCCGTCGTAGTAGAGCAGGCCGCCGGCGTCGTGCACGATCGCGGCGATCTCTTCGATGCGGCGCTCAAAGACGCCCACGGTGGAGGGGTTGGTGAGCATGATCCCGGCGGTCTGCGGTCCCACGGCAGCCTTGAAGGCCTCCATGTCCACATCGCCGTCCGATCCGGTGGGGATCTCCCGGACCTTGTAGCCGCACATCGTCGCCGTGGCCGGATTCGTCCCGTGCGCGGCGTCCGGCACGATGATCTCGGTGCGCTCGCTGTCGCCCCGTGCCTCGTGGTAGGCGCGAATCATGGCGACGCCGGCGAATTCGCCCTGAGCGCCGGCCATGACCGAGAGGGTGACGTCCTGCATCCCGGTGATGACGGCCAGATCCTGCTGCAGTTCATGGATACAGGCCAGGAACCCCTGTCCGGTCTCGTCGGGCGCAAGCGGGTGGCGTTCCAGAAACTGCGGCAGCATCGCCAGTCGGTTCGCCCCCCTCGGGTTGTACTTCATGGTGCACGAACCGAGCGGGTAGAAGTGCGTGTCGATTGCGAAGTTCTTTTGCGAGAGCCTCGTGTAGTGGCGCACCGTCTCCAGTTCCGAGACCTCGGGCAGCTGCGGCGGGGTCTGCCGCCGAAAGCGCCGCGGAATGCTCTCGGCACTCGGGGATTCGGAGGGGGCCTGGGCGTAGGCCCGTCGCCCCTCGCGACTAATATCGTAGATGAGCACGGCTTCGGACTCCTCAGTCATGGTCACAGAGCGCGCTGGACGTCGTCGTAATCCGGCTCCTGGGCGATCTCCGGAACGAGCTGGGTGTAGGTGACCTGACCCTGTCCATCGATCACCACCACGGCCCGCGCGCAGAGGCCCTCCATGGGGCCGTTCTCGATGCGGACGCCGTAGTCACGCTGAAAGGCACCGTCGCGCATGGTCGACAGCATCACCACGTTGTCGACCCCCTCGCTGGTGCAGAAGCGCTGCTGCGCGAAGGGGAGGTCGGCCGAGACCGTTGCGAAACGGACCTGGGGATGAGTCGCGGCGAGCTGGCTGAATTGTTTCGCGGAGGCACTGCAGACCGGTGTATCCAGGCTCGGCACGATGTTGAGGACCAGCGGCTGGCCGCCGAAGTCGGCGAGCCGATGGTCCTGGAGTTCGCCGTCTACAAGGCGAAACTCCGGTGCCGATGCCCCGGTTTGCGGAAGCTCGCCGCAGGTCTGGAACGGAGAGCCTTTTAGGGTGATCGTGGCCATGGCGCGTTACCTCCTCCGCGACGGACGCGGTCGTGAGTCAGGCGCGGGCGCGTTGGCCGGTCTGGCCAACGGTCTCTTCGAGAGCCCGCGCAAACCGTTCGATCTCCTCGGAGGTCCGGGTCTCGGTTGCACACACGAGCAACGTCGGTCCCCACTCCGGGAAATCATGGGTGAGGTTGTACCCGCCCAGGACGCCTTTCTCGGCGAGCCGGGGGAGCACTTCTTCGGCAGGCGCGGGAATCCGCAGCGGCACCTCGTGGAAGAACGGCCCATCGAAGAGACGTTCAACGCCGTCGATGGCTGTCAGTTTCTGCACCAACTCGCGGGTCCGTTCGTGGCTGACCGCTGCTACGCGGCCCAGCCCTTCTGCACCGAGCAGCGCCATGTGGATTGTGGCAGCGGTGACCATCAGACCCTGGTTGGTACAGATGTTCGAGGTCGCCTTGGAGCGCCGGATGTGTTGCTCCCGGGCCTGCAACGTCAACGTATAGCCGGTACGCCCGTCGGCGTCCACGGTCCGCCCGACGATTCGCCCTGGCAGCTGCCGGACGTGCTCCTTGCGGGTGGTCATGAAGCCGAAGTACGGCCCGCCCGAGGAGAGCGGGATGCCGAGCGGCTGCCCCTCACCACAGGCGATATCCGCCCCTTTCGTGCCCCACTCGCCGGGGGGCGTCAGGACGGCGAGGGAGACCGGGTTGCACACGGCAATGGTGAGCGCGTTCAGGCCGTGGGCCCAGTCAGTCAGTCGATCGACCTCTTCGAGGGCGCCGAAGAAGTTCGGCTGCGGGATGACCACAGCGGCAAAGGGCTCATCCTCGAACCGGCCCAGTGCCTCCGGATCGATACGCCCAACGGTATCGTCCAGCGGGGCCTCCACAAGCTCGATGCCCTGGTTGGCGACGATACTTTCCACGACCCGGCGGTAATGCGGATGCACCGTGCGGGGCATGAGCACGCGCTTGCTCTTCGCCTTACGGTTTGCACGGACAGCCATGAGCACCGCCTCGGCGAGCGCCGTCGCGCCGTCGTAGAGCGAAGCGTTGGCCGCATACAGGCCGGTGAGTTCCGACATCATGGTCTGAAACTCGTAGATGAGCTGCAGCGTCCCCTGGGATGCCTCCGCCTGGTACGGCGTGTAGGCACTGTAGAACTCGCCGCGGGTCGTGAGCTCCCAGACGGCGGCGGGGACGTGGTGGTCGTAGGCCCCGGCGCCGATGAAACAGGCGGGCTGCTCATCCTGCGCGGCTCGCCCGCGCATCAGCCGGGTGACCTCCATCTCGGTCATTCCCGGCGCCACGGCCTCGATCGAGGCATTCCGCAGCGACTCCGGGATCTCGTCAAAGAGGTCCTCGATGCGTTCGACACCGATGGTGTCGAGCATCTGGCGGACCTCCTGCTCTGTATGTGGTACGAACGGCATGGTTTGGGTCCCGTGTTCGCAGGTGGCGTTAACCCTCGTCGGCCACCAGCTGCTGATAGGCGGCAGCATCCATCAGGCCGTCGAGCTCTCCAGCATCGGCGGGTTGGATGCGCATGATCCACCCTTCCCCGTAAGGGTCACTGTTGACGGCCTCCGGGCTGTCGGCGAGGGCCTCATTGCCTTCCGTGACCTCCCCGGAGATCGGGGCGTAGACGTCCGATGCGGCCTTGACCGACTCAACCACCGCGCAGGCCTCCTGGGCTTGTACGCTGGTGCCCGGCTCCGGTGCCTCGACGAAGACCAGGTCGCCGATCGACTCCTGGGCGTGATCGGTGATGCCTACCGTGACGCTGCCATCCGCCTCAAGGCGGACCCATTCGTGATTCTGGGTGTACTTGAGGTCTTCGGGTACCTGGCTCATGGGATGCGTTCCTCGCGATTCGGTATGAATTTCTGCCCGATCGACACGGTTCGACCGGCTTATACGCGTACCTTACCATGGCGCACGAAGGGCGGTTTGACCGGCCGGGCGGTGGCCTCGCGCTTGCGGATGACGACGCGGAAGTCGTCCTTGGCCGCCGCCGGTACGCGCGCCAGGGCGATCGGCCCGCCGATGGTGGGGCTGTGGCCGCCGCTGGTGATCACTCCGTCGCCGGCGTCGGTGTGGACGGTATACCCTTCCCGTGCGGGTGCCCGCCCTTCCACCACAAGCCCAACCAGTCGCCAGGGGGAACCCTGCGCCCGCTGCGCTTCCAGGGCGGCGCGGCCGACGAAGTCCCGGTCCGCCGGATCCCAAGCCACGGTCCAGCCGAGGCCCGACTCCAGCGGCGTGGTCTGCTCGTCCATCTCGTGGCCGTTGAGGTTCAGACCGGCCTCCAGCCGAAGACTGTCCCGCGCCCCCAGGCCGCACGGCTGCGCGCCCGCGGCGACCAGCCGGCGCCAAAGGTCCGGAGCAGAGTCCGCGGGGAGGATCAACTCGAAGCCATCCTCGCCCGTGTAGCCTGTGCGCCCGGCGAAGACCTCGCCCATGAGTGCGGCCTGGAAGGGTTTGCACGCGAGAGCCGCTGCGGCTTGATCGCCGAAGAGTTGCTCCACCAGCTCGGCCGCCCGCGGCCCCTGCGCGGCGATCATGGCCAGATCGTCACGGGCGCTGCACGTTACGCCGAGGCGCTGGGATTCTTCCTGCAGCAGGGGGCGAACCCGGTCCCGGGTCGCCGCGTTGGAGACCACCCGGTAGTTGCCCGGCTCGCGGTAGTAGACGATCAGGTCGTCGATGACGCCGCCGCGTTCATTGAGCAAACAGCTGTACAGCGCCTGACCGGGTCGCTCGTCCAGCTTGGCCACATCGTTGGCCAGCAGCCAGCGCAGGAGATCGCGCGCTCGCTCGCCGCCGAGGTCGGTAATGGCCATGTGGGAGACATCGAAAAGGCCGGCGTGGGTGCGCACGGCTTCGTGCTCAGCCAGTTGCGAGCCGTAGTGAAGCGGCATCGCCCAACCGGCGAAATCGACAATACGGGCGCCGGCGCCCGCGTGTTCTTCGTAGAGCGGGGTTTGATGCGGCATCTTCGGAATCGATGGCTAGGGTGGCGAGATACTATACGCACAAACCCGGGGAAACCCAAACACGGCCCCGGTTGGTGGACCCTGCGCCCGGCTCAGTGCGCCTTCGCGGATCCACGTACCAGCAATACCACGGGTGCCAGGCCGACCGCCACCAGGGTCAGCGCGGGAACGGCGGCACGATCCCAGACGCCCTCGGTGGTGAACTCGAAGATCCGAACGGCCAGCGTGTCCCAGCCGAACGGCCGGAGGAGAAGGGTCGCCGGCATTTCCTTCATGACATCGACGCCAACGAGCAGCAATGCCGTCAGCAAGCCCGGTGTCACGATAGGGATGTAGACGCGCCGGATGACCTCGCGATCCCCGGCCCCGAGGCTCCGCGCTGCATCCCGGAGGACCGGGCGGATCCGCTCCAGGCTGCTGTCCACGGCCCCGTAGGCGACCGCCATGAAGCGCACGACGTAGGCAAGCAGCAGGGCCACGATGCTGCCAGCCAGGAACGTGGTCCCCAACCCGCCCCAGGGCGCAATGGCGGCGGCGAGCAGGTGGTCGAGCCAAGTGAGCGCGAGCATGATGCCGACGGCGAGAACAGCGCCTGGCAGCGCGTAACCGAGCGTAGCCGCGGTGACCGCATTCTGCGTCAGGCGATCCGGCTGGACCCGGCGTGCGTAGGCGAGCAGCAAGGCCAGGGCGACCGTGATGACGGCAGCGGCAATCCCCAGCGTCAGCGTGTTCTGGATAAGGCCGAGGTAGGTGGCATTGAGGTCCTCCAGCCGGCCCGAGGCCCATACCGCCAGCTGGATGAGCGGAAGCACGAAGCCGAGCCCGAGCACTGTGGAAGCAGCGCCGGTTGCCGCCCAGCGCCGCCAGCCGCGCAGCTGGATTCGTTCCAGCCGCTGGGTGCTGCCCTGGGAGAAGCGGGCGCGACCCCGAGCGCGGCGCTCCAGCCACAGTCCGCTGAGAATGATCAGCAGCAGGATCGCCGCCAGCTGGGCAGCTGCATTGATGCTGTAGAAACCGAACCAAGCGCGATAGATCGCCGTGGTGAATGTCTCGAAGTTGAATATGGCCACCGCACCGAAGTCGGCGAGAGTCTCCATCAGCGCGAGCGCTGTCCCCGCCGCGATCGCCGGCCGCGCCATGGGGATGGCCACCCGGAAGAACGCCGCCCACGGGGAGAGGCCTTGGATACGTGCGGCCTCGAGCGGTGCGCGCCCCTGGGAGAGAAAGGCCGAGCGGGTGAGCATGTAGACGTAGGGGTAGAAGACCAGCGCCATGACCAGTACGACCCCGGGAGCCGAACGCACCGAGGGCAGCTGGAAATCACTGCCGAACAGGTCCCGGAGTGCGGTCTGGAGCGGGCCGGCGTACTCAAAAAAACCGACGAAGACGAACGCCAGGACGTAGGCCGGTACGGCTAGAGGCAGCATCAGGGCCCAATCGAAGAACCGCCGACCGGGGAATTCACACACGGCGGTTAGCCAGGCCAGCCCGACCCCGATGACGAGTACGGCACTGCCGACGCCGAAGATCAGGATCGCGGTATTGCGCAGAATCTCCGGCAGGAGGGTCTCAGCCAGGTGGCGCCAGACCTCGTGATCCGGGTTCAGCCAGGCGAGCAGCGTGACCAGGATCGGAGTGAAGAGCAGCGCACCGGCGCCTACGGCGAGTACGCGCCAGGGGCCGATGCGCTGCCAGAGGCGGCGCAGGCGGAGCGTGTAGCGCAGTCGCGCGGCCGCCGTTCCCACGGTTTAGCGGTAACCCGCCCGGTCCATGAGCATCGTCGCCTGACGCTGCAGGCGCCCCGCCTCACTGACGTTGATGGTGTCCGGCTTGAACTCGCCCCACTCTTGCACGATAGGGTCCCACTCCACTCCTTCAACCGCCGGATACTCGAGATTGAGAGCGGCGAACTGCTCCTGGGCCGAGTCGCTGGCCAGCCACTCGAGCAACTCCCGCGCCGCCTCCGGGTTGGAGGCGTGGCGCGTGATCCCCGCCCCCGAGACGTTCACGTGGGCACCATGACCGTCCTGGTCCGGCCAGAAGACCTCCACTGGGAAATCGGGATCGTCGCGGAGCAGCCGTCCGAGGTAGTAAGTGTTGGTGATGCCCACATCGCACTGTCCGGCCTCGATGGCCTCGAGCACGGAGGTGTCGTTGGAGAAAGGCGAGGTTGCCAGGTTATCGACCCACCCCTCGACGATGCGTGTGGTTTCCTCCTCGCCGTGGTGGTGGAGCAGCATGGCGACCAGGGACTGGTTATAGACCTGCTGCGAGGTGCGCACGCACAGGCGGCCTTCCCACTTCTCGTCGGCCAGCCCGGCGTAAGTATCGAGCTCTTCGGGATCGACGCGCTCCGGGCTGTACATGATCGGGCGGGCGCGCACGGAGAGCCCGAACCAGCGGTCCTCCGGGTCGCGCAGATGCTCCGGGATGCGCTCACGCAGCGTCTCCGAGTCCACCTCGGCGAGCAGGTCGTTCTCCGTCGCTTGGTGGAGGTTGCCAGCGTCCACCGTAAGCAGCATATCCGCCGGAGTGCGTTCTCCCTCCGCCTTCAGGCGCTCCATCAGCGGCCCGGCATCATCGGTGACGAACCGGACCGGGGTGCCGGTCTCCTCCATGAAGCGCTCCAGAATCGGCTTGATCAAGTGATCCTGACGGGCGGAGTAGACGGTCAGTTCGTCATCGCCGGTATCGCAGCCGGTGATGGCGACGGCCCCGGCAAGTGCCGCAATGATGATCGGTGTTCGGCGGCTCATGGCGCTCCCTCGTATTCGTAATCGTACAGCCGGGATGATAATGATTCTTGTTTATTTTTGGCAAGCGGCTTTCGGCACCGGCGCCATTTCACCCGCAGCCAGGCGGATGAAGGCCCGGCGCGCCGGGCCGCAGCGGCTGAGTGTGAACAGTGCGCCACCGCGGACGGCGCGCGGAAAGCGCCCGGGTATCGCAAAGCCCCGCAGCAGGCTGTTGGTAAAGGCGCGCGTGCGCTCGATATCCGCGCGCCGGCGCTGGCTGTAACGGGCCAGCGCCGGTTCTGCGCCGGGGTCCTCGCCCGCGCTCAACGCGCTGTGGACGATCTCGACGAGTTCAGCGGCGTCCCGCAGGGAGAGGTTCAGGCCCTGGCCCGCCACCGGGTGAAGCGCGTGGGCCGCGTTGCCTGCAAGGGCCACCCGCTCGCCGGCCAGGCGAGGCGCGTGGACTCCATGAAGCGGATAGACGTGGCGTTGGGTGCATTCCTTCAGGCGGCCCAGCCGGTAGCCAAAGGCCTTCTGCATCTGTGCCAGGAAGACCTCGTCCGGCTCGCTGGCACGTTCTGCAGCAGCCGTGTGGGATAGCGACCAGACGACGGTCGAGTGTCCCTCGCTGATGGGCAGTACCGCCATGGGACCGCTGCGGGTGAAGCGCTCGTAGGCCCAGCCGTCGTGGTGGCGCGACGGCGTGACATTGGTAATGACTGCGCTCTGCCGGTAGTCCTGCATGGCCACAGAGAAGCCCGCCATGTCACGGGTGCGCGAGCGCGCGCCATCGGCGGCCACGAGGAGGCTGCCGCGCAGCAGGTGTTCGCCTTGCGCTCCACTAGCCGTGACCGTGATGTTTTGGGCGCGCCTCTCCAGGCTGGTGAGTTCCGCGGGTGTATAGACGTCCGCGCCCGCGGTCGCTGCAAGCCGGCGGTTCAAGGTGGCGCCAAGGGCCCGGTTGGGGGCCAGCCAGCCCAAGGCGTCGGTGCCTTCGGCTTCCGCGTCGAGATGGGTGCAGCCGAGAACCCCTTGCTCCGAGCAGTGGATATGGCGGATGGGGGTGATGGCTCCTGCCAGATCGCTCCACAGTCCCCACGCTGTAAAGATATTGCGTGTAGAAGGCGCCAGCGCAGTGGTTCGCTCATCGAAGCTGGGTTGCTCCGCGTGGCTCGGTGGGATGGCCTCGATCACGGCGACGCGGGCCCCCACGTGGGCCAGTCCGCACGCAAGCGCCCCGCCGACCAGGCCGCCTCCGGCAATAATGACGTCGTACTCGCGGGCCGACACGATCTAGTCCGAGTCCTCGTAATAAGCGCTGTGAACGGCGGCGATCATGGCCTCGATCTCATCCGCTTCCTTGGGAACGGCGTCCGTGAGCACCCTCGGTCCTTCCTGCTCGACCACCACGTCGTCTTCGATGCGTACGCCGATCCCGTGCCAGCGGCTGTCCACGCCTTCGCTTTGCGGTGGGCAGTAGAGTCCGGGCTCTACGGTGACCACCATGCCCGGCTCCAGCGTGCGCCACTGACCGCCGACGGCATAGCGGCCGACGTCGTGGACGTCCGCCCCCAACCAGTGCCCGGTGCGGTGGGGGAAGAAGCGCCGGTGCGCACCCTGCTCGATGAGCGAATCCCGCTCGCCCTCGAGCCAGCCGAGCTCGATCATCCCTTCCGTGAGGATGCGGGTGGCCGCCTGGTGGAACGAATCAAAGTCCCTGCCCGCCCGGACTTCGTCAATGGCGGCCTTCTGTGCCGCCAGCGCGATGTCGTAGACGGCCCGCTGCTCCCCGGTGAAAGTGCCGTTGACCGGGAAGGTCCGTGTGATGTCGGCAGCGTATCCCTCGGCCTCGGCGCCCGCATCGATCAGGACCAGATCGCCGTCCTGCAGTTCGTCGCGGTTCGTGACGTAGTGGAGTACGCAGGCGTTTGCCCCACCGGCGACGATGCTCGGGTAGGCGGGCTCCGCACCGTGGCGGTGGAAGATGCCGATGAGCTCGGCGGCCAGCGTGTATTCGCGCATCCCCGGCTGGACCGCCTGCATGGCACGACGGTGAGCAGCGACGGAGATGCCGGCCGCGCGGTGCATGGCCTCCAACTCGTCGGGTTGTTTGATCAGGCGCTGCTCGTGGAGATTGTCGTCGAGCAGATCGATCCGCTGCGGCGCCCTTTCGCGTCCCCGGGCGGCGCGACGGGCTGCCTGAAGCCAGGTCAGCAACCGGTGATCCCAGCGCTCGTCGCGCCCGAGCGGAGCGATCAACCGGTCCCGATTGACCAGTAGCTGAGGCAGCTGTTCGTCGAGTGCTTCGATCGGCCACGCCTCATCGGCCCCGTAGACCTCGCGCGCTCCCTGCGGGCCCACGCGGCGACCCGACCATTGCTCCGCGGACGGCGCCCGGTCACGGACAAAGAGGGTGAAGGTGCCCTCTTCACGGCCCGGTGTCAGCACGGCCACCGCGTCGGGCTCTGGAAAGCCGGTGAGGTAGGAAAAGTCACTGTCCTGCCGGAAGGGGTGTTCCACGTCCCGGTTGCGTGGCTGCTCCCGTGCGGCCGGCACGACCAGCGCGGCGTCCTCGCCGATCCGCTCGGCAAGACGCTGACGACGCAGCGCGGCGGAGCGGATGGGGTCCATGGGTTCGCTCATGAGTGCTCCGAGTGCTGCAGAGGGTGTCCCATGTGCTCGCGGCAGAGCAGCACCCCGACACGGATGTACTCGACGAGTTCCGTATAGGCGCCTTCGTCGTCCTCATCGTCCGCCGGCTCCGCGGCGACCCGGGAGATCTCCGCTGCGTCGTTGAGAAACTCGCGAACCTCGGCGGGCAGCTGCGCATCGGAGCCGGGCTCGGTGCGTCCGAGCCCAAAGAGGAAACCGCCGCACCAGGCCGCGATGGCCCGGGCGCGGTCGGGCAGCGGCTGGTCCTCGGAAGGCACCAGCGGCGAGAAACCCATGGCGTCATCGGCCAGCTCGGAGGCGGTCTCGTCATAGAGAAGAGCGAGGGTCTCCAGGCAGGCACGGGCCTCTTCGCCGCGCGGTTGCGTGTCGGCCAGGACCTCCGCAATCCAGCGGGCCTGGCTGGTCTCTTCCTGGCCGGTAAGCATGCCGGTAAGCATGCCGTGCGCCTCGGCCGCTCCCACCGCGGTGCCGACTGCGTCGAGTACCTCGGCGACGCCCTCGTATCGTTCTCCGCTCGCCATGACGCTCCTCTTGGCAGGCTGCTGAGCATTCATCCTAACAGGGGCGCAGCCGATTGACCGTGCCCTACCGGCGGTCTATAGTCGGCGATAAGCGGAGGTGACTCCAAGTGTCTGATTACTCGGTCGAAGAACTGGTTAGGCTTGAGCAGCGCGTAGAGCGGCTGGTCCATCTGTGCGAGCGCCTGCGCGAGGAGAATCGTGTACTTCGCGAAGCGCAAGAGCAGCTTCAGGCCGATCGGGCGTCGTTGCAGGAGAAAAACGAGATGGCCCGTTCCCAGATCGAGTCCATGATTAGCCGTCTAAAGGCTATGGAGCAGTAGCGCATGACCGAGGCGGTCAAAGTACGGATCCTGGATCAGGACTTCACGGTGGCGTGTCCCGAGGAGGCGCGCAACGAACTGTTGCAGTCCGCCGACTATGTGGACCGCAAGATGCGTGAGATCCGTAACAGCGGCAAGGTGGTTGGTACGGATCGGGTGGCCGTCATGGCTGCCCTGAACATTGCGCACGAACTCCTGGCTGCACAGGCGGAGAACGAACAGCTTGCGGATGTCCGTCAGCGTCTGGCGCGGCTTGATGCCCGCATCGCCGAGGCGGTGGATGGCTCTTGAGCCTTGCGCGGTGCGGCTTGGTGGGCGATCATGCGTGCAAGGCATCCCCTGCGGTGACCGATCGCAGGCCGAGTTATCTTGAGCCTCAGAGCAATGCCCAAGGGACCGGGCCGTGAGCTGTCCGGTGAGCATGTCCGCCGTGGGCGGAAAGCCTAAGGCAGTTCCCCCCGTCCCTACCTGAACCGTAGGGTTCAAGGGCAGGCCTGTACGGCACATGCGGGGGATGTCCCCGTCTTTAACGCTCCCCTTCTGGACCGCACCCTTTGGACGTCAAGCGCTCCCTTCGACGCGATCTTCGCAGGCAGCGACGCAGCTTGCCGGCCTCCTGGCGACGCACCGCGGGAGACCGGATACGGCGCGAAGCCCTGGCCTGCGTGCTTCAACTTCGTGCCCGACGCGTAGCCTGCTATCTGGACGCAGACGGTGAGGTGCCGACGGGGGGGCTGATCCGCAGCCTCTGGTGCGCCGGTGTCGATGTCTACCTGCCGGTCATCCGGCCGGGCAGCCGGTGCCTGAAGTTTCGCCAATTTGCACCGGGGACCGCGCTGCGCCCCAACCGCTACGGCGTCCCTGAGCCCTATCCGGCGGCGGCGCCAGCTGCTCTGCGGCGCCAGCTCGACGTGGTGTTCCTGCCGCTGGTGGGCTTCGATGCGGCCGGCCGGCGGCTCGGGATGGGGGGTGGCTACTACGACGCCACTTTTGCCGACCGGAAAGGGCGTCGCTGGCAGCCCCCGCGCCTGATCGGGTTGGCCTTCACGGTCCAGCAGGCGCCCCGCGTTCCCGGCGCAAGCTGGGACCTGCCGCTCGAAGGCGTGATCACCGAGCGCGGCTATGCCAAGCTGCCGGTTCGGGACGCAAGCCAGGAGCAAGCATGAACCGCTGGTTGATGAAGTCCGAGCCGGATGTCTTCGGGATCGACGACCTGGAGGCAGCGCCGGCGGGCACGGACATGTGGGACGGCGTGCGCAACTACCAGGTCCGCAACATGATCCGGGACCACATGAGGCCTGGTGACCTTGCCTTCTTCTACCACTCCAATACCAAGCCGCCTGGGGTCGTCGGCGTCATGGAGATCGCCAGCGAGCCGTACGCCGACCCGACGGCGTTCGACCCGGAGGATCCCCATTACGACGCCAAGAGTGACCCGCAAAGCCCGCGCTGGTTCTGTGTGGATGTTCGCTTCCGGGAGCGCCTGCCGCGATTGGTGCCCCTTCACGAACTCAAGGCCACGCCGGAACTGGAGGGTTTCCCGCTGCTGCGGCGGGGCAATCGCCTCTCCATCGTCCCGGTCACGGAAGCGCAGTGGGAAACCATACGCCGGCTCGCTGAGACGGAGTAGTCGTGCGTCTTCTGCTGAGCCTGCTTTCGGCGGGTGCGCTCGCCTACCTCGGCATCGGCCTGCTGCTCTTCCTGGCCCAGGGACGACTGGTTCACCTCCCCGAGGTCCCCGGCCGGGAACTCGAGGCGACTCCGGGTGACCGCGGCTGGACGTACCGCGAGCTGCACATCCCCAGCACGGATGACGTTACCCTGCACGGCTGGTGGATCGCTGCAGAGGATCCGCGGGCTACAGTGGTTTTCTTCCACGGGAACGCCGGCAATATCTCCCACCGTCTGGACACCATCGACATCCTTCGGGACCTGGGTCTGGACGTCGTGATCTTCGACTATCGGGGTTACGGCCGCAGCGATGGGCGGGCCCACGAGCGCGGGCTGCACGATGATGCGCGGGCGGTCGCCCGCTGGGTCCAGGACGAGGCGGAGGTGCCGGCGAATAAGCTGATCTTCCACGGTCGATCGCTGGGCGGAGCACTTGCAGCGAGCGCTGCGCGGGAGGTGCAACCCGCCGCCCTGATTCTGGAGTCCACGTTCACCTCGGCCCGGGACGTTGCCCGCGACCTCTACCCGATCTACCCGGCTCGGTTGCTCACGCGGTTGGAGTATGCGACCGCCGACTACCTTGCGGAGGCCCGGGTTCCGGCACTTGTTGTCCACAGCCCGGACGATGAGATCGTGCCGTTCCATCACGCCGAGTCGCTCGTCGAAAACGCGCCCGCGGATGCGGAATTGCTGCGCATCCGCGGCGACCACAATACCGGCTTCCGGGTCAGCGGGGAGGTTTACACCGACGGCCTGGAGCGGTTCCTTGGCCGCCATCTGAGCGATATGTAAGGGATTGTTCGTGCCCTGTTCGCTACGGGGCGGGAGCCGGCTGCACGACCAACAGAAGGAACGGATCATGAGCCAGACCACGCAGCACAACCTCGGCATATTTCGCTGGACCCTGGCGAGCATGGCTGTCGCCGCGGTAACGGGGCTGGTGGTGGCGTTCTGGGCCCACGATGCCGCAGAGCCGCCGCCGGAAGGAGAGCCTGCCGAAGCGCCACTGGATGTCGAAGAACTGGACGTGCCGGAGCGTTTCGCCGTCCCGGAGCTGGAGGAGGTCGAGGTCGGGCCGGCTGAGGAACTGCTTGAGCGCCTCCGCGAACGTGGGGGCAGGGAGTGGCCACCGGAGGACGTGGTAGAACCGGTAACCGCCCGGGCGTTCCCTGAGGATCTGGCCGAGACCAGTGTTGCGGATCGGAAAGAGATCTTCTATCGGGTCATGACGCCGGTCATGCTCGCGGAGAACGCGCGCCTGGCCGAGGCGCGGGAGTTCGTGGAGGAGGCTGCAGATCGCCCCGATGAACTCACCGCACCCGAGGAGGAGCGTTTGGAATCCCTCGCCGAGCACTACCGCGTCGACCTCGACGAAGAGGGTGCCGTGACCGACCTTCTGCGCCGCCTCGACGAAATCCCGGTGGACATGGCGATGGCTCAGGCGGCCAACGAGAGTGGCTGGGGCACATCCCGCTTTACACGGGAAGCAAACAACCTCTTCGGGGAATGGACCTGGACTCAGGAGGAGGGCCTGATCCCGGAGCGCCGCGGCGAGGGCCAGACGCACCGTATCCGCGTCTTTCCGAGCCTGCAGCGTGCCGTCCGTTCCTACTACTTCACGCTGAATGTCGGTCACGCTTACGACGACTTCCGCGAGCAGCGTGAGCAGGCCCGGGCGGAAGGTCGGTCCCTGGATGGCGAGGCTCTGGCTGCGGGCCTGGAGGCCTACTCGGAGCGGGGGCAGGACTACGTGGAAGAGGTGCGTTCGATGATTCGGTTCAACGAGCTACAGCGGCTCAATGGACTGGCGCTTCGCAAAGAGGAAATGAGAGAGGCCACCGCGGTGGAGGCTGAAGAGGGCGGGCTCTCGGAGTGAGCCCGCCCTCCTGGGCGCTCAGTAGTTCAGCCACTGTTTGCTGAACCAGAAGAAGCGCCCGCTGCCGTCACGGTGCGGCGCCGTGCAGTTGTAGCGGGCGCGGCCTTGCCCGAAGGACTCGTCGGCCTCTACCGCGAACCGTCTGCGGTCGTCATCGAGCCACTCGATGTCCATCACTCCCTGGCCGCTGGCAAAGCAGTTGAGACGGCCAGTCGCCACATCGGCGTCTTCGCGCAGCTCGATCTCCATGCGCGGTGGGTTGTTGTCGTTAATGATCGGTTCGAAGGGCTCCATCTTCGCCACGGGCAGGGGGAGGCTGCGTGCCCTGAGGCTGAAGTCGTCCATGCCGCCGAACTGCTCATTGACCGCATAGCGCGGCAGGGCCCGCGGGTCCTCGACACTGCCCAGTGCCCCGGAGTGCTGGCCGAACGCGTAGTAGCCCTTGTCCGTGATGATCTCAGCCAGGCGCTCGTTATACTCGCCGAAGGGGTAGGCGTAGAGCTTCGGGTCGGTGTTGACCTCCTCGCCCAGCTCTTCCTGGAGGCGCTCCTGCGCGTTATTGAGGTCCTCCCGCATGCGCTCTTCCCACGCGTCAAGGTCTTCGTCTTCGTCGCGACGAACGAGATAGTCGTGCGTGGATGAGTGGTTGGCGAAGGTGACCAACCCGGATTCCTGCATCTCACGCATCTGATCCCAGCTCATGTACGCGGCACGTCCCGAGTCCACGTCATCGGTAGCCACGAAGACGGTCATGGGCCAGCCGCGTTCCTTGAGCCGCGGATAAGCCTCCTCGTAGACCGAGGCGTAGGCGTCATCAACGGTGATCGCCACGGTCTTCTCAGGCAGTTCGCCACCGGAGCGCATCTCATCGATGACCTTCTCGACCGACCAGATGTTGAAATCGTTCTCCTCGAGGTAGTCGAGCTGGTCCTCGAACTGTTCCAGGCTCACGCTGGTGGAGGGGTAGCGGTCTTCGCCAAAGCGGTGGTACATGAAGACCACGGCGCTGCCGTCGGCTTCCACCCACTCGTCGTCAACGGGGGCGTCCTGGGGCTGGCCCATGGCGAGGGTGCTGCCGGCAAAAGTCGCCGTGGCGGCAAGGCTCAGGAGGTATTTCAAATCGGATCGCATCGTTCACTCGCTCCCCGCGAATCGGTGGCTAACTGAGGAATAGCTTGTACGCCGGGTTGTCGGTCTCTTCCGCAAATTGGTAGTCGAGTTCGTCGAGGAAGGCCATGAAGGCCTGGTGTTCATCCTGCGGTACCTGGATGCCGCAGAGCACCCGCCCGTAGGCGGCTCCATTATTGCGGTAGTGGAAGAGGCTGATATTCCAGCGGCCGCCGAGGCTCGCCAGGAATTGCATCAGGGCGCCGGGGCGCTCCGGGAACTCGAAGCGGAAGACCCGCTCACTCTCGACCCCGTGACCGCGGCCACCGACCATGTGACGCACGTGGACCTTCGCCATCTCATCCTGAGTCAGGTCGAGGACAGGGTAGCCCTGACCGCGCAGCTGCTTGATCAGCCCGTGACGCTCCTCGTCGCCGCGCTGCAGCGCGATGCCCGCGTAGACATGGGCGGTATCCGGGTCCGCCATGCGGTAGTTGAACTCGGTGATCGGCCGCTCGCCGATGGTCTCGCAGAAGGTGCGGAAGGCCCCCGGGCGTTCCGGGATGGTGACGGCAAGGACCGCCTCCCGGTGTTCGCCGAGTTCGGCGCGCTCTGCCACGTGGGCAAGGCGGGAGAAGTTCATGTTGGCGCCGCTGTTTATCGCCACCAGGGTCTTATTGTGGATTCCGCGGGTCTCTGCGTACTTCTTGGCGCCGGCGACCCCGAGTGCGCCTGCAGGCTCGAGGATCGAGCGCGTCTCCTCGAAGACGTCCTTGATCGCGGCGCAGATCTCGTCGGTGCTGACAAGGACGACCTCGTCCACGTACTGCCGGAGAATCGGGAAGGTGTGTTCGCCGATCTGACGGACGGCCACGCCGTCGGCGAAGAGCCCGACCTGATCCAGGCGGACGCGCTCGCCGGCTTCCAGACTGGCGGCAAGCGTGGGGGCATCGTCGGGTTCCACGGCCACGATCCGGATATCCGGACGGAGCTGGCTGATGTAGACCGCGATGCCGGCAGCCAGGCCTCCGCCACCGACGGGAATGAAGACGGCGTGGATATCCCGCGGGTGCTGATGAAGGATCTCCATCCCCACGGTCCCCTGGCCGGCGATGACGTCGGGGTGATCGTAAGGAGGGATGTAGGTCAGCCCTTCGGTCTCGATCAGCTCCTGCGCCTTGGCGGAAGCGGCGTCGTAGCCGTCGCCGTGGAGGACAACGTTACCGCCGAAGCGCCGGACGGCGTCCACCTTGATCTGCGGCGTGGTCCGCGGCATTACGATGGTCGCGTTAATGCCCAGACGCCGGGCCGAAAGCGCCACTCCCTGGGCGTGGTTGCCCGCGGAGGCGCAGATGACGCCCCGCTGGCGCGCCTCTTCGGAGAGGCGAATGATCCGGTTGTAGGCGCCTCGGAGCTTGAAGGAGAAGACCGGCTGCAGGTCCTCGCGCTTGAGCAGCAGCTGATTGCCGATCCGGCTGGACAGGATCGGTGCCGGCTCCAGCGGGCTTTGCTCTGCCACGTCGTACACGCAGGCCGTGAGTATGCGCTCGAGGTATTCCCGTTCGCTGGTCTCTGCGTGTTTGCCGGGCTGTGCGTCGACTTGGTTATGATGGGTAGTCATGGCGCCTACAGCATACCGCTACAGGCGCCCTGACCGAACCCACGACACGGATAATGGCCAGGAGGAACGATGAGCAAGGATCACGGCAAGCGCCTCGCGGCCGAGGCAGCCCTGGAATTTGTCGAGGAAGACGCAGTGATCGGTGTGGGCACAGGCTCCACCGTGAACCTTTTCATCGACGCCCTGGCCGATATGCGCGATCGCATACGCGGCGCCGTCTCCAGCTCGGAGGCGACCACGGCGCGCCTGAAGGATCACGGAATCGATGTCGTCGATCTCAACTCGGCGGGGCGGCTGCCGCTGTACGTTGATGGTGCGGATGAGGCGAATCGGTTTCTGCAGTTGATCAAGGGTGGCGGAGGTGCGCTGACGCGGGAGAAGATTGTCGCCTCGGCTTCCCAGCGCTTCGTCTGCATTGCCGACGAGAGCAAGATCGTTGATGTGCTGGGCGCGTTTCCGCTGCCGGTTGAGGTCATCCCCATGGCCCGCAGCACCGTCGCCCGGGAGTTGGTCCGCATCGGCGGACGCCCCGAACTGCGTGAAGGTTTTGTGACCGACAACGGGAATATCATTCTCGATGTGCACGGGCTGTCGATCACTGAGCCGCTCAAGCTCGAGCAGACGCTGAACAATATCCCGGGCGTCGTGACCAACGGGCTGTTTGCCCTGCGTCCCGCCGACCTGTTGCTGGTGGGCACCGAGTCCGGTGTGCGGCGCATGACTGCGGAGTAGGTTCAGCGGCGGCGATGTCGGAGATTCCGCGTCTACTGATTACCCTCGGTGTCGTCCTGGTGGTGATCGGGCTGGCCTGGCCCTGGATCAGTAAGCTCGGGCTGGGCCGCCTGCCGGGGGATATCGTCATCGAGCGGGAAGGCTTTCGCTTCTACTTCCCGATCACCACGATGCTTCTGGTCAGTGGCGTGCTGACCCTGATCCTCTGGATCCTGCGCAAATAGTGGCGGCCACGGATCAGCCGCCGCTGACCGGGGGAAGCAGCACAAGCTCCGAGGCGTTGCCGACCGAATCCGTCGAATGAACCAGCCTGTCGCCAATGGCCACGGCGACGCGCTCCAGGTGGGGGGTGAGTTCCGGGCGCTCCGCCCCGACGGTGGCGAGCACGTCCGCCACCGTCGCATCCACCGGCACGGCGACGTCGAAGGCCGAAGTATCGGCCACTTCGGAGAGAACCCCGTAAAGCTCGATGCGCATCGCTTCACCTCGGCAGGCTGGACCTGCCTTCACGGACAGGTCACAATCACCTCGTTTACGCTAGGGTGTCCGTAGCCCGAAACCCCCGGAATCAGGGTCAATTTCTCGCATGGATCCGTCGATGACGCAAACGTCTTCACGGCCCGGTTGGGCGGTGGTTGCCTGGCATGCCATTCGCCCGCGGACGCTGCCGCTCTCCCTGTCCCCGGTGCTCGCTGGTTCGGCCGTCGGCTGGGTCGAGGCGGGCGTCGCCCGCCCGGACATAACACTCGCGGCCGCGCTCTCCGCCGCCGCGATCCAGGTCGGGACCAATCTTCAGAACGATGCGGCGGACGCACTGAACCAGACCGATACCGAGGAGCGCCGGGGCCCGGTGCGGGTGACCGCGCGAGGCTGGCTCAGTGCGCGGCAGGTGCTCGGGGCCGCCTACGGAGCCTTCGCCCTGGCGGTCCTGTGCGGCCTCTATCTGGTGGCTATCGGGGGATGGCCCATTCTCGTGCTCGGGCTGCTCTCCGTGGCCGCGGGTTATGCCTACTCGGGAGGGCCCTGTCCCATCTCGCGCGGGCCCTTGGGCGAGTTTTTCGTGATCGTCTTCTTCGGGTTGGTGGCCGTCGGCGGTGTCGCCTACCTGCACAGTGGCGAAGTGACAGTGCCTGCCTTGATGATGGGGTTTGTGGTCGGGTTGCCGGCTGCGGCGGTGCTGCTGGTCAATAATCTGCGCGATCTTGACGGCGACCGGAAAGCGGGGCGCCGGACGCTTGCCATCCGTCTCGGCGCCCGTGGTTCCATCTGGCTCTTCGGCACCCTGTTGGTTGGCGTCGTGCTCGGTCTGCTGGCGATCGCGACGCTGGGGACCCCCTGGACCGGCGCTGCGTTGGGGTTGGCGGCCATGCCTTTCGGGATCCGTATCTGGCGCGCGCTGGCGGGGGCAGAGCATGCTGAGGTCTACAATTTGTGCCTGGCCCGCACAGGCGTCTTCCAGCTTTTACTGACTCTGGGTGCCGCTGCGGGCCTGGTTGCGGGGGCCTGGGTGCACGAACTCGCCCCCTGATCCCGGCTGCTCCCGGCCCGCTCGGGGTGCGGCGGTGAGTGCGTTGAAGCGCCCCGGCCCAGGCGCTAGGGTCATAGCAACCACAGCTGGTACCGTTTTCGTACCGGCGCCTGAATCAGTGCAATCCCGGAGGACGCCATGCAGCTCTTGCGCGAGGTACTCTTCGGTGGGGTATCGCCGGCCGCGGCCGTGGCGGAAGCGACCATCACCGCGCTGCGTGTCGCTGCCGGGTTGATGATGGCCTTCGGCCACGGGATCGGCAAGATCCCCCCGCAGGCAGGGTTCGTCGATACCGTGGATGCGCTCGGCTTCCCGTTGCCTTTGTTCTTCGCCTGGCTCGCAGGCATCGCCGAGTTCGTGGGTGGCCTGTTGCTGGCGGCCGGCCTGCTGACGCGCCCCGCCGCCGCCGCGATCCTGATCGCCATGCTGGTCGCCGCCTTCGGCGCCCACGCCGGTGACCCGCTGTTCGCCGCCCCCGGTGAGCCGAGCAAGGAGATGGCGGTGCTCTATGGGGTGATCGCCCTCGCCTTCGTCGGAGCCGGCGGAGGCCGTCTGAGCGCGGATCACTGGGTGCGCGATCAGTACGACCGGCTGCTGCCCTGAGCTAACCACGAAGGAGCTAAGAAGATGAACACGGATACCCGGAACCGACCCTGGGGGCGCTGGCTCACCTATGCCCTGGCGATCGGCGCGGCCATTGCGCTGATTGGGACCTTCCTGGTCTGGGGCGAGGGTGCCTTCGGCTTCCTGCTCGCATTCGTGGTGCTTTTCCCGGCGGCTTTGATCTCCGCGCTCATGCGCTGGTGGCCAACGCACGCGGCGGAGGGCGTCCGCAGTGGCCTGGACTGGCGGCGGCGGCTGAACATCACGGCTCTCGGGCTTGCTATCGCCTCCATCCTCTGCCTGGTCATCGGGGTGGCCTGGTTCGGTACTGCGCCGGGGACAATGCTCCTGGTGGCCGGCCTGATGCTGCTTCCGCCAGCGGTCATCCTCGTGCTTCTGGCAATCTCGACGCGGGACCGGAATCGACTGGCCGAGACGATGCTCGAGCCCTACGAGGAGATCGTCTACCAGGCAGACATCCACTGGGGGGTCTTTCTGCCGACCATCCTCGTGCTGACGGTGACGCTGCTGCTGGCGGTGGGGCCGTTCGGCACCGTCGGCTACGTGATCGCCACCGTTCTTTACCTCATCGTCCTGCCCGGCACGGCAGCCTATGCCTTGAGCACTTTCCTGAATACGGAGCTGGAGCTTACCCCGCAAAAACTCATCGTCGGTACGGGACTCGTCGTCCGGACCACCCGGGTGCTCGAGCGGGACCGGATCCAGGCCGTGGGGGTCTATCAGAGGTGGGCGGGGCGTGTGCTCGGCTATGGGCGCCTGAGCTTCGTCTGCAAAGATGGCAGCGGCTTCAAGGTGCCCGGTGTCGTCGATCCCGAAGGGGTGCGCCAGATTATCCACCAAGGGTACTGACGCCCTCGCAGCGGCCCGCCACCGGGCCGCTGCCCATCACTCCCGCAAGTACGGCTCAAGCAGGCCGGCGATGTCCACCCGGGCCCGGAGCTTGCGGCAGAGAAGAAACGTGCCCATGAACTTGCGGTGGAGGAAGAGGGTCTCGGGGGCCGGTGCACCGCTGAAACGGTCGGCGAAGAACATCGACCGCCCCCGGTGGTAGACCCGCTCGAAGAGATCCGACGCTCCGAAGTCAAAGACCCCCGGATGGCGTAACGGCTCGCTGGTCATCTCCAGCAGGTTGAGAAGCGCCTCCCGCTGCTCGGCGGTGGCGCCCGGGTGCAAGTAGCCGAGTTCTCGGCAAGCGTCCTCCAGCGCCCCCCGGTCGCTCTTCGAGGCGGCCCGACCCATTCGCCGGTACGCTTCGACCCACCCTTGGGCGACTGAGTGCGTGGCGCCGAAATCGAGCAGCACCAGTCGATCCGACTCCCGCTGATAGAGGAAGTTGCTGAAGTTCGGATCGGTCTGGACGAGGCCGAACTCGAAGAGTTCACGCAGGCTGAGGCGGCTGAGCAGGGTCGCTGCGCGATCCCGTGCTTTTTGATCGTTGATCCGGTCCGCCAGGTGATCGATGGGCTCTCCGCTCATGAAGTCCATGGCGAGAATGCGTTCCGAGGTCAGGTCGGGGTGGACGGCCGGGAGGATGATCTCCGGATCGTCCCCCAGGGCCGCGGCGTAGGCTTGCAGCGCCCGACCCTCCGCCAGGTAGTCCGCCTCCTGGTGGAGCTGGCGGCGAGCCTCGTCGAGAAGGGGGTCCACCGCCACGCCCTCCGGGAGCGCGTCGAAGTGGCGAAGCAGGAAAGCGAGATTGTCCAGGTCGCTGTCGATGCTCTCGCGAACGCCGGGGAACTGGATCTTCAGGGCCAGATCCCGCCCATCGGCGGTTTGCGCTCTGTGTACCTGCCCGATCGAGGCGGCGGCGAGAGGAGAGAACTCGAACGTTGTGAAGCGTTCCTGCCACCGACGCCCCCACTCGCGCCGTAGAACGCTATCAAGCTGGCTCAAGGGCATGGGGTCGGCCCCCTGGCGAAGCGCGCCCATGACCTCTGCGACATTCGGGTCGAGGATATCGGCACCATCCATGGAAAGCAGCTGCCCGAACTTCATCACGGCCCCGCGCATCCGGCCGAGTCGCTCGGTGAGCCGCCGCGCCCTTTCCGGGCTGAGAGTGATGGGGCCGCTGCCCTCGCTGGTTCCCGTCATCTCAAGCAGGCCGCGCCAGCCCATGCCGAGTGCCAGATCCCCGGTGGCACGGCCCAGGTGATAGAGGCGTCCCCAGCGGCCGCTGGGGACGCGTTGAGGCCGGCGCTCGCTCACGTGGCGTCGAGCGTCGAGAGCATATAGCGAATGGCCTCGCGCAGATCGTCCTCATCGGCGCGGCCACGGTATGCGGGCATCGCGCCCTTCCCGGAGAGGGTGCTCTCGAGCAGTTCCTCCACATCCGTGGACCGGTCGGCCCAGTCGGCACTATCCCCAAGCAGGGGTGCACCCGCGATCCCGCGGTCGTGACAGGAGCGGCAGGTCGGTGCTGTGCCGCCGCGGTAGATGGCGAGGCCGGGGTGCTGCTCCTCGACCGTGGCCGGGGCCGTGTTATCCGGCGCGGCGGCCGTATCGCCTGCGTCGTTGTTCGGATCTTCTGCGGTAGCCGGCTCACCGCTGTCGGCGGCTGGCTGGTCGGCAGCGTCGGGCGCCTCCGCCTCCTCTGGCCCGTTTGCCCCGGCTTCCGTCGCCTCCGCGGTCTCGGCGGGCGGGTCCGAAGGCTCTTCGGTGGTCTCCGCCGGCTGCCCCGAATCGTTACAGGCCAGCAAAAGGAGCGCGATCAGAGGGATCACTACGAGACGTAGCAGTCGAAGCATCTCCTTATGTCCTCTCTTGTCGAGTCTTGACTGGAAGTTTAGAGCCGCGCACGGGTTGCGTCACCCAGCAAGGCGCGACATTGCTGCCGTAGTCAACACTGCGGATTTGCCCGTAAGCTGTCGTGGTCGAGCCACAATGACAGGGGAGCAGGCATGCACTGGAGCCGTGAGGCCTGGATCGGTACGGCAGCCGTGGTTTTCGCGCTGCTCATGTATTACATCCTCCACTGGGTGGGGCTGGCCCTTCTCAATGCCGCCTGGGCAGGGCATGGCCTGGAGGCGGGTTCCCTGGTCGCCGTCCTCCTTGGGCCGATCATACTCCTCGTGTTCCTCGCCTTGACCGCCGTCATTGCTGCGATACCTGCCTGGGGCGTCCTCTTTGCCATGGCAGTGGGCCGTTTCCTCGGCTATCGCCTGGGGGTGTGGGATCTGCTCGGCCTCAGCGGGCCTGAAGGGGTGGACCTTCGCAGCCACCTCGGTGGCGGCCGCCTGGCCCTGCGCAACGCTCTGGAAGCCTTGCTCGGCCTGGCCTTGCTGGTGCCCATCGGCTTGCTGTTGGGCGGTAGCCTGATCTTCGTCGGCGGCGGCCAGGAACCGGGCGTGATTGCCTATCTGGTCAGCTTTGGGCTGGGCTTCGCCGCAGCCTGGGGGATTCTTCGGCTGGTTCTGCGCTACTGGGCCCGCGTCGATGCACTGCTGGAGGACCTCGTCGTCTGGCGCGATCGTGCCGTGGCCTGGCTGGAGTGGATCGGTGCGATCATTCTGCGCCGCTTGAACGGCGGGCGGATTCCCGCCGACGACTAGTCCGGCGGCGGAGCGATCCCCTCCTGGTAGCGCCACAGGCGCGCGTAGGCGCCCTCACGGTGGATCAAATCACGGTGGGTTCCCGCCTCGATGATCCGGCCACCATCGATGAGAAGAATCTGGTCGGCATCCTGGATCGTGGATAGACGGTGGGCAATGGCCAGTGTCGTCCGCTGCGCGGCCACCTCCTGCAGCGTCGCCAGGATGGCACGCTCCGAAGCGGAATCCAGCGACGAGGTCGCCTCGTCGAGAATCAGCAATGGCGGGTCCTTGAGCAGTACCCGGGCGATGGCGATCCGTTGCTTCTCGCCACCCGAGACCTTCAGGCCCCGCTCGCCGACGAGGGTATCCAGCCCCTCGGACAGCTCGCTGATGAACCCATCCAGGTGCGCCCGGCGCACCGCTTCGTGGATCTCGGCCTCGCTGGCGTCCGGGCGGCCGTAAGCGATGTTGTAACGGATGGTGTCGTTGAAAAGCACGGTATCTTGCGGCACCACCCCGATCGCGGCGCGCAGGCTGTGCTGGGTCACGTCGCGCAGGTCCTGGCCATTGATGGTGATCCGCCCGTCATCGACGTCGTAGAAGCGGAAGAGCAGCCGGGCGATGGTCGACTTGCCGGCCCCGCTGGGCCCCACCAGCGCCACCTTCTGGCCCGGTTCCACCGTGAAATCGACGCCGCGCAGGATGGGCCGGTCCGGCTGATAGCCGAAACGCACGCCTGCGAAGCGAATGCGTCCGCCATCCGGGGCCAGAGGCACTGCATCGCGTCGGTCGGGCACCTGTGGGTGCTGGTCCATAAGGCCGAACATGCGCTCGATATTGATCAGCGACTCGCGCATCTCCCGATAGACGAACCCCAGGTTGTTGAGGGGGATGAAGAGCTGCAGCAGGTAGGCGTTGATCATGGTCAGATCGCCCAGGCTCATGCGCCCGTCCAGGACCTGGAGGGTGGCCATCCCCATCATGACCGTGATCGCCGCGGCCACGATGAAGGCCTGACCGGAGTTGAGCGCGGCCAGGGAGAGCCGGTGCTTGATGCGTGCCTGCTCCCAGGCAGCCAGGTCGCGATCGTAGCGCTCCGCCTCGTAGCGCTCGGCATTGAAATACTTGACCGTCTCGTAGTTGAGCAGGCTGTCCACGGCCCGGGTGTTCGACTGGTTGTCCATCTCGTTGGCCTCGCGCACGAAACGCGTGCGCCACTCGGTCACGGCCAGTGAAAAGGCGATGTAGAGGGCCACGGCCAGCATCACCGTGAGCACGAAGCTCCAGTCGAAAGCGACGGCCAGGATCAGCGCCACCAGTGCCACCTCGAGCAGCGTGGGCACGATGTTGAAGACCAGCGTGCGCAGCAGGAACGACATGCCGCTGGTGCCGCGCTCGATGTCACGGGCCAGGGCGCCGGTTCGCCGGGCCAGGTGGAACCCCAGGTCGAGCCGATGCAGGTGCTCGAACACGCGCAGTGCCGCTCGCCGCATGGTCCGCTCGGCCACCCGGGCGAAGACGGCATCCCGCAGCTCCTGGAACAAGGTCGAGGCGAAGCGCAGCAGACCGTAACCAAGTACGAGAGCCAGGGGGACGAACAGGGCCGCCTCGGTGCCGCGAACCTCGTCCAGGTGGTCGACGAGGAACTTCAGCGCCACCGGAACCAGCACGTTGGCCACCTTGGCCAGCACCAGCAGGGCGACTGCCAGTATCGCCCGGTTCCGGAATTCGTTCAGGTAGGGCAGAAGACTGGCGATGATCCGCCAGTTGGGTCGTTCACCGGAGTAGTGGTTCTTCCTGAACTTGCGCAAAAGAGGCCCTGCGTGGTGGTAATGCGGTCAACCTGGTGATCAATCCCCGATCAGGGTCAGCGTTACCTTGCGGTTGTGGCCGCCACTGCGGTGCTCCCAAAGGTAGAGACCCTGCCACGTGCCCAGGGCCGGCCGGCCACCGCTGACCGGGATGGTGACCCCGCTGCCGGTCAGTATGCTGCGGATATGGGCCGGCATGTCGTCCGGACCCTCCATGTCGTGCTCGTACATGGGATCACCATCCGGCGCTAAGCGCCCCATGAACCGTTCCAGGTCAGCGCGCACGGTCGGGTCCGCATTTTCGGTGATCATCAGGGAGGCGCTGGTGTGATGGCAGAAAGCGTGCGCCAGGCCACGGGTCACACCGTTCTTGCGGATAGCCTCAGCCAGTGATTGGGTGAGCTCGTGGGTCCCGCGGCCGCGGGTCTGGACGCTTAGGGTCTGCTGCTCGATTTTCATGGTCAAAGACTCTCGCACGCTCGACTTGAGGGCTGACGCTGAATGCCTCCAGGGCAAAAGAGCACCCCGGTCACGGAGCCGTCAATGCGGTATGGACGTTAACATGAACAGGATCGTCCAGACCCCGGCGCACTCGAAGTTGGGGCGACGACGGGCTCGGTGTACCGAGAGCGACGGTCGCAATACCCTCTGAGCGGGCCTCAATACCGCGCTCAGGGTGCAACGATTCCGTAGTGCAGACGGGCGATCATGGTTCCGGCGCGATTGGGCAGACGGGGTCAGGAACCAGCGGGCTAGCGCGATGACGGAACAGCGGCCGATCTTTATCGAGCGGCTCGACAGCATTGAGCAGATCCCGGCGGCCGAGTGGGATGCCTGCACCGGGGGTCAGGAGCCTTTTACCTGCCATGGCTTCCTGGCGGCGCTGGAGTGCAGCGGCTCGGCCAAGGCCGCCACGGGGTGGCAGCCCAGCCACCTGGTCGCCCGTGGGCCGGATGGTAGTGCGGTGGGTGTCTGCCCGGCCTACATCAAGAATCACTCCTTCGGCGAGTTCATCTTCGACTGGGGATGGGCGGACGCTTTTGAGCGGGCCGGTGGCCGCTATTACCCCAAGCTCCAGGTCAGCGTCCCCTTCACCCCGGTCACCGGGCCGCGCCTCGCTGTCCACCCCGATGCTGCCGATCGGGGTGCCGTGCGCCAGGCCCTCGCCGGTGAGCTGACAGCAATGTGCGAGGATCTTGGGCTCTCCTCGATCCACATCACCTTCCCGCGGCGCGAGGAGTGGGAGGCGCTCGGCAGGATCGGGTGGCTGCAGCGGACTGCGCATCAGTACCACTGGCACAACGCGGGCTACCGGGACTTCGACGATTTCCTTGCCCATCTCAGTCACCGGCGGCGCAAGGAGATTCGTCGGGAGCGCCGTCTTGTGGCGGAGAGTGGCGTCGAAATCCACACCTTCAGCGGTCGGGAGGTCCAGCCCGAGCACCTGGACGCCTTCTATCGACTCTACCAGCAGACCTGCTGGCAGAAGTTCGGCCCGGGATACCTGACACGCGGCTTCTTCGCGGAGCTGGCCGCCCGCCTTGGCGACCGGGCGCTCTGGATCATGGCGTGCCTGGATGGTGAGTGGATCGCCGGGGCACTGCACCTCTACGGCACGGAAGCGCTCTACGGCCGGAATTGGGGCTGCCGGCTGGACACCCGCGAGCGTGTGCCCCACCTTCACTTCGAGCTTTGTTACTACCAGGCCATCGAGCGGGCCATCGCCGCGGGCCTGGTGCGCGTCGAGGCCGGGGTGCAGGGGGAGCACAAGCTGCACCGCGGTTACGCGCCGGTGCCGACCTTTGCTGCTCATTGGATCGTGCACCCCGGGTTGCGCCGGGGGGTCGCCGAGTTTATTGCTCACGAGCGCGAGATGGTCGCAGAGGCCATTGAGGTCCTCGATGCGCACACCCCTTATCGAGGGGGCGGTCCGCTTTCCGACCTCCCCTAGACGAGGCGGGTTGTCTGGCCCGCGCGAGCGGTATGCCATGGCCGTAGAAAACCGCGCAGGAGGTTGCCATGTCGCATCACACGAGCGGCCACGCGCTGATCCTGGTTGACACGGACTACGAGGATCTCGAGCTCCAGTATCCGAAGTACCGTCTTATCGAGGCGGGCCTGGGAGTAACGGTTGCCGGGCCCACGGCCGGGGATCGCTACCTCGGCAAGCACGGGTACCCGCAGACCGCCGATATCGAGCTGGCGGATGCCGACCCCGGGCATTTCGATGTGCTGGTGATCCCAGGCGGCTGGGCGCCCGACAAGCTGCGCCGGTCTGAAACGGTCACCGCGCTGACGGCAGCCATGAGCGAGGGCGGCAAGGTCGTCGCCTCGATCTGCCACGGCCCTTGGGTGAACATCTCGGCGGGCGTCGTGGCGGGCCGGACCTACACCAGCTCCCCGGCCTTGATCGACGACTTGCGCAATGCCGGCGCCGACTGGGTCGATCGGGAGGTAGTGGTGGATGGTGGGCATATCAGCAGCCGCAGGCCCGACGACCTGCCGGCGTTCTGTGCCGCCCTGCTGCGGGCTGCCGAGGGGCGCTAAGCATGGTCGGTGACGTACACTGGGGCCGTGCTTGTTCTTCGCGGCCCCTGCAATCCGCCATAACCGGGCAGCCGGCAGGTTTGGACGGGCCCAGGAGCCCACCAAGCATCGCTCAATGGCGCGTGCCGAGGAGGGTCCCCAGCAAGCATGGTTACGAGTCAGCTGCCATTTGGAGCTCGAGCTGGAGGGCGAGAGCCTCATGCTCTTCATGCTGCGCGCGCGCAGCAGTGGACGGCAGTGGGTGGCACGGGATCGCTACGCCGTGCGGCCAAGCCTGACCATCACGGAGTACCGCGACCTCTACGGCAATGCCTGCCAGCGCCTGCTCGCTTCTGCGGGAGCGCTTACCATATCGGTGAGCGCCGATGTTCGCGTGCCGGCAGGCGTCGAGCAACAGCCGGGCGCGCCGTCGGACCGCCTGCCGTGCCGAGTGTGATGCAGGTGCAGGTTGAGCCGATCTCCGGTCCTGACGCGGATTAAGACATCTTTGCCTCGCCCAATCCGCTGAACGCTCCGCAAGCACCGACATGTCGCTACACGTGGGCAGCCCGTTCTCGGGATATTCTGGATCTCGACGGCACCCAGGTGGTTGAGCCCGTTCGCGTTACCTGGCAGGTGGATGGGCTCGTACGCGCCGTGCCGTGTAAACTGACGCGGTACTCACTGTTCGCACGGGGAATCCATGGCTCTGTTTCACAAAATCCTCATCGCCAACCGGGGCGAGATCGCCATTCGGGTGATGCGCGCGGCCAATGAGCTCGGCAAGCGCACCGTCGCCGTCTACGCCCAGGAGGATAAGCTCGGGCTCCACCGCTTCAAGGCGGACGAGGCCTATCCGATTGGCGAAGGCATGGGGCCGGTCGAGGCCTACCTCTCCATCGACGAGGTCATCCGGGTCGCGAAGATGGCCGGGGCGGACGCCGTTCACCCTGGTTACGGG
>PUNM01000092.1 GCA_003552625.1 Ectothiorhodospiraceae bacterium | reverse complement strand
TGGAGCCCTCCGTACCAGGGCCCCCACCAGGACCACCGCACCGGCGTGGGCATCCAGCCCAAGGGCGTGGTCTCCAAGTGCACCTTCTGCTACCACCGGATCTCTCAGGCCCCGGAAGGCGCGGCCGACCTGGATGAAGACGATCCGGAGCTGGTCGAGTACGTGCCGGCGTGCGTGCGCACCTGCCCGCCGAAGGCACGCTATTTCGGCGATCTGGACAACCCGGAGAGCCGAGTCAACCAGCTGATCGCCGACAAGCGCGGCACACGGATCAAGGAGGAGACCGGCAACCGGCCGCAGGTCTACTACCTAGGCGAACACGGTACGGTGCCAACCTTCGATCCGCAGTTCGAACACGACGACCCGCAATCGTGACCGCGCACGGCAACCGCTGAGGAGCCAGGACCATGAGTACACTCGCCGAACAGACCGGGGACGCCGCGGCCCGGACGTCGCATCTCACCCCCTACATCACGCTGGCCATCGGCATCGTCGGGCTGGCCATCGCCTTCGCCCTGGCACTGCCCGTCCTGACCGAGGGTGGGCAGGCCATGGCCATGGGCAGCGACATGATCTGGGGGCTGCCGGTAGTCGGCTACGCCTTCCTCGCGCTGACCTCTATGGGGGTCAGCCTGGTAGCAGCCACAGCCCTACTTTCGAAGCGCACCGAGTGGCACCGAACCACGCCCCGCCTCTTTGCACTGGCCCTGGGGCTTTCGGTGGGCGCGATCTTCGTCCTCAACCTGGAGCTGGGCAACGCGCTGCGCTCGCTGTGGGCCATCCCGACGGCGATGCAACTCCGCTCGCCGTTAGTCTGGATGTTCCTGGCCTGGACCGCCTACATGGTGCTGCTCATCGCCATCCTGGGGCGGCTGCACACCACCGGCAATGATGACCGACTGACCCGGCGACTGGCCACGGGGATCATCGTCGCCGGTGGGGCTGCGATCTTTACCCAGGGACTGGCCTACGGGATGTTCGTGTTCCGCCCGGTCTGGTACGGCATGGGCACACCGCTTTACTTCTTCGTCGGCGCCGTGGCCAGCGGCCTGGCCGTCAGCCTGATCGCCGCTCAGGGTGTGCGGCGCTTTCAGGACGGGGAAAATAACCCCGAGTGGCGATCCATCCAGAGGTATCTGCCCGCCGCCTTCGGCGTGGCGCTGGGCGTCTATGCCGCGGTCCTGCTGGCCCGGATCGTCGGCGGGCTTTGGGCGCCGACCGCCGGCGTGCAGGTGGTCTATCTGGAGTTCCTGCGGAGCCCACTGTTCTGGACAGAGATTGTCTTCGGCTTGGTGATTCCGCTAGTGCTGATGGGCCACGCGGTCTGGCGCAGCCGGCCCTGGGCCCAGGTCACTGCCGCCGTGCTGGCGCTGATCGGGTTGTTCATCGCTCGCTACGAGCTGACCGTCGGCGGGCAGATTGTGCCGCTGTTCAAAGGCACCTGGATCCCCGGCTTTATCGAGTACAGCCCCAACACCGTCGAGTGGGGTATCGTCCTGGTCGGAGTCTTCACAGCGCTGATTTTCTATGCGCTTGGCGACCGGCTGCTCCACCCCGCCGGTCAAAACGGAGTTCGAGCCACGTAACCACCCCAGCGTGCGCCCCGGATACGGGGCGCACCGCAACCGCCCGGAGTAGCAATGGCACCCACGCAATTAACCGAACGCGCGGAACTCTACCTGTGCCTTTCGCGGGCCTTTCTGCCTCCCTACGACGACGGTTTTCTGCCCGCCTTGGCCGAAGACCTCCCGGAGGATCTGACAACCCTTCTCGCGGCGGACGCATCCGGGACCGAAGCGATCGCCGCCCTGCAGCGTGCCGCCCGCTCCATCCCCGACGCTCCTGCACTGCGGCAGGGGTACACTGCCCTGTTCCTGACCCCGCCCTACCGGGCTCCGCTCAACGCCGGCCTGCAGCTTGAAGGCACGACCAACGGCGCCGCCGTGCAGGGGATCCGCGCCTGCTACCAGCGCCACAGCCTGGAGCGGGCCGAATCCTTCCGGGATTTACCGGATCACCTGGCCGTGCAACTGGAGTTCGCCGCTTACCTGTGGACGCAGTCTCCCGGTGATGAAGAGAAGCTCCAGGAGCTGCAGGCCTTCCTAGCCCGCTACGTGACCCCGTGGCTCCCGGAACTCATCCGTCAGCTCAAGGCCGAGCTACCCAATACGCCGGCGGCGGCGCTCTACCTGGCCGTGGCGGAGATCACCAACGCGGTCACGGCGGCCGACCGAGACCGGCTACCGGCCTGTGAGACACCAGTCTCCGCACAGGACTTGGACACCCGGCAAACCCTGGCTACCTCGGCGGCGCAGGTCGCCGTCGAGCAGCAAGGTGCCATGGAGCGCGTCCACTGTCCGCGCTGCCAGTGCGCGATCACCCTGCGCGGCAGCCAGGCGGCCGTCTACCAGCGGTTGCGGGCCGCCAGCATCACCGCCGAGCACCTGTGCGTGTGCCCGACCTGCCAAGAGCAGGGCCTCGTCCCAGCCCCGTCCACGGGCATCCGAGGCTGACGGTTTTTTCGGCATCGCGGATGCAGGTCCGGCAGCCGGAGGGGTGAGGGCGGGCCGCGTCAGCCCGCCCGGGCAGGGTCTTCAGGAGCGGAAACGGTTGAGGGCATCCCGGAAGGCCCGTGTCATGGCCTCCCAGGCGCTTTCGGAACCCTCGCGCATGTCGCGGAAGGCCTCCTCGCTGGCGTCCTGCATCTCGCGCAGGCGCTGCTTGCCTTCCTCGTACTTCTGCTCCAGTTCTTGGAGCTGCTCCTGATAGCGCTCGCGCATCTCCTCGCCGGCCTCCTCGGCCTGGACACGGACGCGGTCGATCTGCTCCTGCCACTCGGACAGGCGCGCCTTCATGTCCTCGACATGCTGCTCCTTACGGTTCTGATCATCGTCCGCCATACCGGTCTCCTCCTTTCTGGTTTTGGTTGCCGGCTCTACCCGGCAAGATAGACTGGGACGAGCTTGTTCACAAAACGTATGGAAAACTGCGCATACGCCTCTCCAGAAACCGGCTGCTCGAGGGCATGCGAATGCGCGATGACCGTCCCCGGCGGCACAAGCCATTGGAGGTTGGCCTCGACTCCACCGCCACCCCGGAGTGCCTGTGGAAGATCCTCACGGATACCCACCAGTGGCCACGGTGGGGGCCGAGCGTGCGCGAAGTGGTAGCAACCGATCGTTACATTGGCCCGGGCTCCACGGGCCGGATTGTTATCACCGGCCTCGGTTTGCATGTAGGGTTCCGAATCACGACGTTCGAGCCACCGTATCGGTGGCACTGGTCAGTAGCCCGCCTGCCCGCCACCGGCCACCGCGTCGATCCGTTACCGGGTGGCGGAGCGCGGGTGGTGTTCGAGCTGCCGCGCTGGGCGTTCGCCTACACCCCAATCTGCCGCGAGGCGTGCCGGCGGATCATCGACATCGCCATGGTTCCGGAGGGCGCGTGAAGCTGGAGTTCGCAGGCAATGAATGACGAGTTTCTCACCGGGCTCGTGACCAGGTACTTGAAGCCGGGGTGGGCGAAGGTTTTCGAGCCGCTCAAGTTCCGTTCGGCGCGCCTGGAAGAGGTAATCACGGTACCGCCAGGGTTCGAGTTCGACTGGGACTCCGTACCGCGTATCCCCGGCATCCATGCGCTACTCAAGGGCCGCGCCGAGAAGGCGGCGTGCTTGCATGACTGGCTTTATTACGCACAGCCGGTATCGCGGCGCAAGGCCGATCGGATTTTCCTCGACGCGATGGTCGCCGAGGGCGTGGCACGGCTGCACCGCTGGACCATCTTCGCCGGGGTTCGCCTCGGGGGCATGTTGTCTTGGCGCAAGCATCGTAGGAGCGGCGATCCGCAAGGACTGCTGACATAAAGAAAGTCGCGCTGCGCGCCACGTGAGAAGCTGATCGCCGCTGCCGGTCGAAACACACCCTGTTCCAGACTGGCTCGGCCGGCAAGACTTTACCACTACCGCGCTGCTCCTTTTTCGCGCGCCCGCTGCCCATCGAGTCGCAGCTTTAGCCGCAGGCCCCGGGCCCTTGCGCCTTACTTACCTTTCAGCAGTTGCGGTTTTGTACCCCGGTGTGCTTAATTGAATTGAATTGCTTACAAAGAGGTCGCCCGACGTGCGTGCGCAAGGACTGCCGCCCGCCGAGTCCCCTCCCGCGCCCTTTATCGTGGGCGTTGCGGCCTCGGCCGGGGGGCTGGACCCCCTCCGCGGCCTGCTCCGCGAGCTCCCGGGCGATCTGGGTCTGAGCATCGTCATCGCCCAGCACCTCTCCCCCCACCACCGAAGCATCCTCACCGACCTGCTCAGCCGCGAGACCGCGCTCAGCGTCCACACCGCCGAAGACGGCGATCAGCTGGCCCCGGACACCGTTTACGTCACCCCGGCCAATAAGGACATCACCATCTCCAGGGGGCGCATTCTGCTCACCGAGCCCCCGGACCCGGTGCGACCGAAGCCCTCGGCGGACCGCCTCTTCCACTCCATGGCCGAGGCGTACCACGAGCTGTGCGCCGGGGTGGTCCTGTCGGGCACCGGTACCGACGGCGCCGCCGGCGCCCGCGCCATCAAGGCCGCCGGCGGTGCGGTGTTTGCCCAGGAGCCGGCCAGCGCCGCCTACGACGGCATGCCGCGGGCCGCGCTGCAGACCGGGTGCGCGGACAGCGTGCCGGATAGCCGCGGGCTGGCCGAGCGCCTGGCGCGCCTGGCCCGCGGCGAGCCGGCCGACGACCGGGAGCCGGCGCTCGGCGACGCCCTGGAGCGCATCGGCCAGCGCGTCTACCGCGAGCGCCAGATGGACCTCGGTGCCTACCGGGAGGCCACGGTGCAGCGCCGGCTGCAGCGGCGGCTGGTGGCCACCGGGGCACGGGACGCCGCGCACTACGAGCAGCTGCTCCAGACGGACCCGGGCGAGGTGGACCGGCTGATCCGCGAGCTGCTCATCTCAGTGACCGCCTTCTTCCGGGACCGCGAGGCGTTCCAGGCTCTGGAAACCGTCATCGGCGAGCTGGCCCGGCAGCGCTCCGAGGACGCCGAG
>PUNM01000068.1 GCA_003552625.1 Ectothiorhodospiraceae bacterium | reverse complement strand
GGGAGCCGGGAGGCGTGGTCACTGATCGAGCGCGCCGAGGGGCTGCTTGAGCGGGTGGGCCCGGAAGATCGGGAAGACCTGGTCGATACCATCGAAGCCCTGCGCGACGCCCTCGACGCCGGTGACACCCGCGGTGCCCACGACGCGCGCGAGCAGCTAGCCGACCTGGTCTTCTACCTGGAGCGCTGAACGGATGCCACTGGAGCGCTGCCCGAACTGCCGAGCACGCGTCGAGGCACACGCCGGCCAGTGCCGACGCTGCGAGATGGAACTCGACCTCCTTCGCAGAACCCAGGAAGCAGCCAACGCCCTGCGCCAGGAAGCCGTCGCCCGCCTGGCTGCAGGCGACCGCTCCGCGGCTGAGGAAGCGCTGCGCAAGGCGCGGGCCCTGCACGCCGATCCCCTTTGTGAAAGTTTGCTCGGCTACCTGCGCACCGGTGGCGCGCCTTCCGACCGCCCCGCCCCCAGACCCGACGCCACCGGCTCCTGAGCGGTGGTCTCCGGCGGCATCACATGGATACCCTCCGCCAAGAGAGAGACACGGGCCTCGACCCCCGGCTCGATGCCGTTGCGTTGGGCTGCGTGGGTGCTGATGGAGAAGTTGAGCGATTCACCGCCTTCGAGGATCAACGTTATGCTGGTGCTCTCGCCGAGCCTCACGGCCTCGCGCACCACCCCATCAAGGGGATTCTCACGCTCCCCGAAGCTCGGCCGCCCGCGCCGGTGCAGCAGGATCTGTGACGCCGAGACGAGCCAGCTCACCTCGCTGCCCGGCGGGAATGCCGAATTGTGGCGCGCTTCAAGCATTTTTCCCCGCCAGCTTAACCAGGTCCGGTCTCGCTCGGGATTATGGGCGGCAATCCGCCCGCGAAAGAGGTTCTGGTGCGCGAGCAGACGGGCTACCTCCGTCGATGACGGACGGAGCATCAGCTCATCCGGCACTTCCGTCTGCAATGTCACTCCGCGGTGGAGTACCGTGATCCGGTCGGCCAGGCGCGCGGCCTCCTCCAGGTCGTGGGTCACCAGGACCAGCGGAATCGAGAGGCTGGCACGGAGCACGGCCAGCTCCCGCTGGAGCTTGCGTCGCGTCACCTGATCCACGGCAGAGAAGGGCTCGTCCAGAAGAAGCAGATCCGGTTCCCTGGCTAAAGCGCGCGCCAACGCAACCCGCTGGCATTGCCCGCCGGAGAGCTGAGCCGGGTAGCGATGCTCCAATCCCTGTAAGTGAACCTGCGCCAGCAGCTTCTCGGCCAGTCCCTGGCGGGCGCTGCGCCGCCGGTGCCCCATACCCGCTACGACGTTCTGCAGGGCGCTCAGGTGGGGGAACAGCGCGTAGTCCTGGAAGACGACTCCGACCCGCCGGCGCTGTGGCGCCAGGTTGACGCCGGTACTGTCATCAAACCACGCCCGGCCGTTGCACGATATCTGTCCGCTCCGCGGGCGGTAGAGACCGGCGATGCTGCGCAGAAGGGTCGTCTTGCCACTGCCCGAGGGTCCGACCAGTGCACGCAACTCGCCTGGCGCGCATTCCAAGGCCGCATCCAGGGGAATCGGCCGCGTCTGCCGGATAACAGCCGACAGACCGCGATCAGACACGGACCCCCCTGCGCCGCCCCGCAAGACCGTAGACGATACCGATCGTGACGAAAGAGATCAGGAGCAAGAAGACCGACATCGATCCCGCCGCGGCTTCATCAAAAGCCTGTACCCGATCGTAGATGGCAATGGCGAGCGTCTCCGTCTCACCGGAGATGCTGCCGCCCACCATGAGCACGACACCGAACTCCCCCAGCGTGTGGGCGAAGGTCAGCGCCACCGCAGAGATGAGCCCCGGCCAGGCCAGCGGAAGCTCGATTCGCCAGAACGTCTGCCACGCCGACATTCCACTGCACCAAGCCGCTTCACGCACCTCCCCCGGGATCGCCTCAAAGGCCCGCTGCAGGGGCTGAACCGCAAAGGGCAGATTGAAGATGATCGATGCCAGCAAAATCCCCTCAAAGGTGAAGACCAGGCTGCCACCGGTTAGCCACTGCCAGAACTGGCCGACGGGCCAGTCCCCGCCGAATGCCACGAGCAAATAGAAGCCAAGCACCGTTGGCGGCAAAACCAGCGGCAACGCCACGAAAGCCTCGACAAAGCCGCGGCCGCGAAAAGCGGACCAGGCCAGCGCGCGGGCTACGATAATACCGATAGGCGTTAATATCAGGCAGGTCCAAAAGGCCAACCGCAGTGAGACTTCAAAAGCCGCCCAATCCACCGTCGACTCCGTCGCCGCAACGCACTCGAATCCTCACCGGGTACCTAATCGCCGGATGGGGGTACAAAGCCGTACTCTGCGAGCACTGCCTGGCCCTGTTCACTGAGCACAAAGTCGTAGAACGCCTCAGCGGTCTCACCGGCTCCTTCCACAAGCGCCATGCGCTGACGCAGCGGCGCGTGCTTTTCCGCCTCGATACGCGACCATGTGGAACGCTGGTCGACAACGGGCGCCAGGGCCAGCGACCATGCGACAATCCCTCCGTCCACCTCCGAGGAGAGGGCGAACTGGGCTGCCTGGGAGACGTTTTCCCCTTTTCTCAGGTGCGGCTGTATCGCTTCCCAGAGCCCAGCAGACTGGAGCGCCTGTTTGGCCGCCACACCGTACGGCGCATGCTCAGGATTGGCGATGGCGAAATGCTGAACCTCATTATCCGCCAACGCCTGCGCCAGGCCATCCAGGCCGGCCTCGGGGTCGATCGGCCCACCCTTGCGCGTGATCAGCACAATGCGGCCGACGGCGTAGAGATCACCAGCGTTCCGCACGTGGCCGGATTCGTGGAGCGCCTCCACGTAGGCCTCGTCGGCGGACATGTAGACCTCGAAAGGCGCCCCTTGGGCAATCTGGCGCCGGAAGTTCCCCGAGGACCCGAAGTTCAGGCGAACCCGCTTGCCGGTCTGCGCCGTAAAGCGATCCGCCACGTCCTCTAGGGCAAACTGCAGATCCGAGGCGGCAGCGATGGTCGGAGGCTGCTCTGCCTGCGCCATACCGGCAGGCGTTCCAGCTCCGAGCAACAGCGCCAAGGCGGCGCCGAGAACACGGGGCCTCCAGGCGCGACGGACATCCTGCGCGCAGGGCTGCGTTCGATCATTCATCTTTGGCCCCCGAATCGTCGAGACGCTCGAGCAGGTCCTCAACCGCCGCCTCGAGTTGACGGTCACGTTCAGCCACCTCGTCCTCCGGTGTCTGCCGAACCGAAATGTCCGGCCGTGCACCGTTGTGCTCCATGTCCGTTCCGTCCGGCAGATACCATCCCCGGAACGGCCGGCGTACGGTGGCCCCATCAATTAATGTATGCCTCCCCGTGGAGATCACCCCGCCGTACGTCTGCTCCCCAACCAGATTCCCACGATCCAGGGTCGAGAAGGCGTGAGCGAGAATCTCCGCGTTGGAATAGCTCTTCTCGTTGATCACCATATTGATCGGCAACGTGTAGCGTGGCGCGTCGAGCCGATCCTGCGGGTAGTGGCCGCGGTCTTCGGGGTCGGCTCCGGCCGGAATGGTGTAGGCGTGCTCAGTCGCCATAATCGAAGTCAGAATCCGATCCGTGGTGTGGCCACCACCGTTGTTGCGTACATCGATAATCAGGCCCTCCTTGCCCTCCGCGGCCGCGTAGAGACTACCCTGGAACGCCTCCAGCGAGGCCTGGTTCATCGCCTGGATGTGAATGTAACCCAGCCGACCTTCCGAGAGATCTTCAACCTTCGCCCGGCGCTCAGCCCGGAAGGCATCGTAACGAAGCTCGGCCAGCTCACCGAAGTCGATCGGCGTAATCAGGGTCCTCCGGCTCTCCCAGCCACCATCCTCCTGAGGCCGACGGAAAGCGATCAGCTGCTCCTCGCCAACCCGTCCGCGCAGCCGTTCCATGAGTGTCTCCCGAAGGTCGAACGGTTGGCCGTTGATCGCCGTAATCACGTCCCCCGGCTCGAGGGCAACCGAGGCGCGCGCGGCAGGCGCGCCAGGCAAGATCTCCTCGACCCGGAAGCCGCTCCGCTCCGAGCCCAAATCGACCCGCTGATGCCGGATCCCGAGCCGCCCCGAGGGCTCCCGCAATGCTGAGCCCGGACCGGGATTGGTCACGCCCATATGCGACGCCGCAAGCTCGCCCATTAACCGGTTGGCCACGTCACTGAACTCGCTGGCCGTCCGGGCACGGCGGATCAGAGACTCGTAGTCGCCTACCACCTGCGGCCAGTCCAGCCCCTTGAGGTCGGAGCGGTAGAAGCTTTCCTCGATCATCCGGGCCGCTTCGTGGAACTTCTGCAGCGCCTGCTTCCGGCGATCGATGCGAATCCGGTCGCTGATATCCGGATGGCGGTGATCGCCTCCGCCCAGGGGCGCCACTCCAGCCCGACCGCCACTGACGTAGACCACCCGGTCACCCGTGAGGGTCAGCTCCTGAACGTTCGCCGTATCGCCGATCCGGCGACGCTCGGTGCCGTCCCAGTTCATAACCATCAACCCGCGACCTGCTTCGTTGAAGACAAACCGATCGCCACCCGGGGTCACCTCATTACCGTATTCGTGAGCCGGGCTCTGGGTGATCCGCTCGACACGCTGCCAGGCGCCCTCCAGGTCGAGTTCCACCGCCTCAGGCACTGCATCGTCAGCGGGCGGAAGCCCCGGGCCGCCGGGCAGGCGCACCGGCAAGGGCTGACGTTTCCGGGCCGTCTCCCGTGCCTCCCGATAATAGCGGTTGAGATCCCGGCGCGTGGCGGTCTCCAGTTCCGTATCCAGGTAGACGCGATAGAGGTCGTAGCTGTCCCCGGAGCGATTGGAGATGAAAGAGAGTATTCGGCCGTCCGCAGACCAGCGTGGATTCAGGTCATTGCGCGGATGGCGGGTGATATTGACGGGGTCAGCGGACCCGTCCGCGGGTACGATAAAGACATTGGCGCTGAAGTTCAGGTCGTTCTGCGTATAGGCGATATGGCGTCCATCTGGTGACCAACGCCAGTCGATGCTTGAGTCCCAGCCTTCCACAAGGGTCCTCTCCTCGCCTCCGGCGAGATCCCGCACCACAAGGTCGCCGCGCCCTCTACGAAACGCGATCCGGGTCCCATCGGGACTGGGGCGCAACTGGCGATCGTGGTGGTCCGTCTGGACCAGCGGCCGCACCGAGAACTGGACCGCCTCGTGCCACCTCTCCGGGTCAGCCCCCGGCGGGAGTTCCGTCTCTTCATCCGGATCCGGATCCGGCTCAGGGACCGGACCGGGCTCCGGGGGCTGTTCCGGGTCCGGCTCCGGGTCGGTGCGCGCCGGAACGTCGGGATCGGGCTCCGGCGGTGGCTCTACCGGGTCGGTCGGGGCGAACGGGTCATCCGGCTCCGGAGCCCGGCCATTGGCCTTCCCGCCGGGATCGTCTTCCTCGCCTCCCTGCTCCCCGGTCCGACCGGAGGTTGCGGGCGTGGGCGCAAACAGCCCGGAGCCGGTTGCCGGCGGGCTCCAGCCACGGCGGATCTCATCGCGGGTTAAGGCAACATGGGCTGTATAAATGGATTCGGTGCCATCGCGATCCGCGGTGAAATAGAGGCGCAACCCATCCGGAGACCAACGCAGATCCTGATGACGCGCATGGGTCGCTGGGGTCACAGCGCGCGTCGGGCTGTGCTCATCCATGTGGCGGACATAGACGCGACCGTAGGCGATATAGGCCATCACCTGGCCATCGGGGCTGATCGCCGCCTCACTGACCTGGCGATCCACCCGCTGGAGCTCGAACCGGTCGTGTCCGGGATCGCCGGCGCGCAGCGGCACTGCCTGAGCCTCTGGAGAACCCTCGCCGAGATCCAAGGTATAGAGGGTGTCCCACACTTGGAGCACCGCACGGTCTGACTCGAAGGCCACGTCGTAGTATTGAATGTCGCGCTCGTCGAAAAACGTCAGCCGTTGGGGTTCGGCTCCCTCTTCATCAAGATCGAGCCGGTAGAGATTGACCGTGGCATCTTCCCGGTCCGAGAGAAAGACGAGGGTCCGCTCGTCCACCCAACGCGGCTGCCCATCGTCGCCTTCGCGTTCGGTTACGGCGGTAAAGGTCTCGGATTCGCGGTCGTAGAGCCAGACATCCATCGCGTCCGGCCCCCGATAGTGGCGCCGGCTCCAGCCGTGGTAAGCCGCCCCCCGTGTAAAGGCGATGTAACGACCTTCCGGCGAAAGCTGCGGCTCCGCACCAAACGCGTCGTGCAGGCGCTCCAGTTCGCCGCCCTCTGGCGACAGCCGGTACGGCCGCTGCTCACGAAAGACGTCGCCCTCGAGCTGGGCCGAAAGGGTAATCACCAGTTCCCCATCGGCATCGCGGGCAAAACTCGGATGACGCAGGAAGCGATCCGCATGGGTCAGTTGGCGCAGGCCCGTACCGTCCGGACGCATCCGCCAGACGTTGAGATAACCGTCGCGCAGCGAGCTGAAGACCAGTGCGTCCCCATCCGGGGACCAACTCGAGTAGAGATCGTCGAGCCGGTGTCCGGTCAGCCGCGTCGCCGTGCCGCCCTCGGCTGCGACGCGCCATAAGTCGCCGACCCAGGTGAAGACAAGTTCCTCACCGTCAGGGCTAATGGACGGGAACCGGGGTAGTTCGACGGCCTCCCCGGGCTGCTCGGCAGCGACGGGAGCAGTGACGAGAAGAAACACCACGCTGAGCAGGAGCGCAGTGACAGAAGGATGCTTTTCCATGACTCGACGCTACCATTGACCGCTGGCTCCGGCCACCGATGGCGGGCGCCACACTTGCGAAAGACGGTGGCGCCCGCATGGCACGCGCCGCTTAGCGATGCGTCGTCGAGCGGGGCTGCTCGACGTCGTGATAACCGGTAATCATCGATTTCACGAACTCATACCATGGCTTGCCGGTAGTCAACGCCATATACAGGTGCCCAATAATAAAGACCATCAAACCGAACGCCGCGGCGACGTGGACCCAGGCTACCGAGCCCAGGCTCAGCCACTCGTTCAGCGCGGTGCCCGACCAGCTCCCGTAAAAAAGCAGCAACAGCCCCGAGATCCACAGCGCCGGGGCGATGGCCGCTTTGAAAGAGAAGTAGGCCACACGTTGAAGAGGATTGTGCTTCGCCGATGGGGTCTTGGTATACGGCTTGGCTTCGCCTGAGAAGATCCCGTATCCGTAATAGGCCACCATCCGCAGAACGCCGCTTCCGGTGGGCACGTATTGGCGCCACTCGCCGGTGGTCAGATGCCAGAAAATGGCAAAGGCCCAGAGCCCGATCAGCACCCACGCCAAAACGATGTGGGCGGAGAAAGCGGCACCGAAGCCCAGCAGCGTGTAGGCACCGTGTAGCTCCAGCCCGGTCGTCAGAAGACTAAAGACAAGCAGCGCCTGACTCCAATGCCAGAACCTTTCAAACCGTGTAAAGATCAGTTCGCGGCTCACGCCTTCTCCCCCTCTTCCTCGGCCGTCTGACGCCGGCGCCGGATGGCCGCCACGACGATGCGCGCTCCAGCGTGGCCAACGACCCCGAGTAACGTCGCCGCCACTGCGAACCAGCCGATGCGCTCCGTCCACGGATGGCCATCATCGCCCGGGACGTAGACACCTTCGACGCCTGCCATACGCCCATCACTGCTATGGCAATCAGCGCAGGCCAGGCTCTCCTCGGCCGGCGCCACCATATGCGCGACTGGCCAATACATGCGGGTCGCCACGAACCCGTGCTCGCCACTGTAGCGGCCCTCGGTCTGACCCGCGGCGCGTGCCTCCTCCATGCCGGCAGCCAGAGCCCGGTCCCAGTCGTAATTCCCCCAGAATGCATGGTCATCATCCTGACCGAACAGCTTCGGAACCAGCAGCGTCTTGCGCTGGGCGTCGTACGGCGACTTGCCGTCGACGGTCTTGAACGGCCAGATCCGGGAGCGCCCATCCCCTGGCTCACCCTCCGGTTGGTTCACTGGAACCGTCTGCGAGGGATCGATGGTGTCGTCGATCAGCGTGTAACGCATATTCCCGTCGAACCAGCGGTATTCCGGCGGGTAATCCTCCTTCCACTCGAAGTGGCCTTTCATCCCGTCGTAAGTGACCAGCCCGTTTTCCTTCTCCACGATCGGGTTGCCGTCGTCATCAAGCCGCCCCGCGGTGGACCAGTCCCAAAGGGTCTTGGTGGCCTTGCCCCCGCGCGCCATCTCGGGGACATGGCAGGTCTGGCAGGCGATGATCTCGCTGTGCTGATTCAGCTTGTCATGCAGCCCAGGCTCGTGAGGTTCAGCGCCATGGCACGACTCGCAACTCGGCCGCTGGCTCTCGCGCCCGGGCACCGAGACTTCCCGTTCGTCCGCGACGGTCACGTGGTAGCGGCTGCCCTTCTGGATGTGGCCAGCGAACTCGTGACAGGTCGCACAGGAAAAGTCGAGACCATCCGAAGCCATGTGCACGTCGAGCGAACGCGACGGGTCGATCAGTGAGCTGTCGAGGTCGCCGTGCTTGACGGCATCTCCGCCGCCTCCTTCGAAGTGGCAACTCCCACAGGTCTCGCGGCTGGTTTTGCCGACATTCTGGGATACGTGGGCCAGGTCCGGGGCCTTGAAGAGCGTGCCGCGGAATTCCGTGTCCTCGTACGGCGGGTGACCGGCCGCCGTCGGGAACTTGATGTAGTCCCCAGTGGTATCGTGACAGACCAGACAATCGACCCGCTCCTCGGCCGAAAAGTCAAACTCCTTGTCCTCCCAGCCGTAGCCGACGTGGCACGAGGCGCAGCGCTCGTAACTGCCGGCGATGCCGAGGCAGAAGTTGTTCAGCGCATGGCGCTTACCGAGCTTTTGCTCGGTTTCGGGCTGGGTGTACTCCCACGTCCAGTGAATGCTCTCGTGGACCTGCTGCGCGGCCTCGGTATGGCAGCTCAGGCAAGCCTCGGTAACCTCCATGCCGCTTTCGAACGGCCCCTGCAGGGCTTCGAACTGGCTATGGTCGGCCGTGGAGTCAATGTTCACGGAGCGGTCATCGTCGCCCGCCCCGGCCAGCGTCCCAGACGTAGCAGCGAAGCCAGCCGGGGCGGCGACCAGGAGGGCGGTCAGCAAGGAAACAACGAACAAGTGACGCAATGATTTCACCATGCTTCATTGACGAATAATATACATATGCTACCTGAATATATCGTCACTTGCTAATCTGGCCAACCCCTTCGAACGATGTAAGTGCCTATTGATAAAACGCATTTTCGCGCAAGACGGCGCGCAACCTAGCTTCGCAGAGCCTCGACAACGGGGGGCAGATCCGTCGGCAACGCCGGGGCGGCACCAAGCTCCCGACTGGGGTGTCCGGGCCCGTGGAAATCCGATCCAATCGAGGCGTAAAGACCAAAACGGCGACACCACCCACCCAGCTTCTCCACCTGCCACGGAGCCGGCGAGGTCCCACAACAGACCTCGATCCCACCGCCTCCTGCCGCTGTAAAGGCCTCGAGTACCCGTCGCAGCCAAGCGCCCGTGAGGCTGTAACCGAGAGGATGGGCCAACACCGCGATACCCCCGGCGGCCCGGATCCAGTCGATGCCCTCTTCCATCGCCACCCAGTCACCGTGGACGTAACCAACCTGTCCACGGCGAAGGTAGCGCCGAAAGGCCTGCTCATAACCGCGCACGACGCCGGTCTCCACCATCCAGCGGGCATAGTGAGCGCGCGTGATCTCTGCCCCGCCGGCAACGCTGCGGGCCCCTTCGAAGGCGCCCTGGAGCCCGGCACGCTCAAGCCGCTTACCGATCTCCTCGCCCCGCTGCTGGCGGGCACGTTGCATCCGCCCTAGGCCGGACTGCAGCACCGGGTCGCCGAGGTCCATCCCGAGGCCGACGATATGGAATGTGCGCCGCTGCCAGAGCACGGAGAGTTCGACGCCAGTAACCAACCTCAGCCCGTGCGCATGCGCAGCGCTTTGCGCCTCCGCCACGCCGGCGGTGGTGTCGTGATCCGTGAGAGCCAGCGTCGCCACGCCCTGCCCCGCGGCGCGCTCGACCACCTCCGCTGGCGTGAGATGGCCGTCAGAAGCGGTTGAGTGACAATGCAGATCGATGAGTTCCCGTGCCGCTCCCCTTCCTGCTGAAACAGCCGGCGCCGCCGATGCTAACGACTCGCCCATGTGTACTGCCCCCGTCGTGGCCCCCCTCAAGCCGCGGATCCTACGCCGCCGGCCGCTCGGCTGGCCAGAGACTGCAAACCCCATCGACCCTGGCCGTCCTTAGCCCATAGGACCACCCCCTAGGCCAATGCTATGATGGCCGGTTCCCGAGAGACATTAGATCGCGTAGCGAGGTGCGGCCGTGGAATACCTGCACACCATGGTCCGGGTAAGCGACCTGGATGAGTCCCTGGATTTTTACTGCAACAAGCTGGGCATGGTCGAGATCAACCGCCGCGAGAGCGAGAATGGCCGCTTCACGCTGGTCTTTTTGGCCGCACCCGGCGATGTCGAGCGGGCCCGGAAGGACCGCGCGCCGCTGCTTGAACTCACTTGGAACTGGGACCCGGAGACCTACACCGGAGGGCGCAACTTCGGCCACCTGGCCTACCGGGTCGATGACATCTACGCCACTTGCCAACGCCTGATGGACGCCGGCATCACCATTAACCGGCCCCCGCGAGATGGCCGAATGGCTTTCATTCGCTCACCGGACGGCATCTCCATCGAGCTTCTGCAGGCCGGCGATGCGCTGCCTGAGCAGGAGCCGTGGGCGTCCATGAACAACACCGGAACCTGGTAAACCGAATGGTCGAAAACCTCCGAAACATCGCCATCATCGCCCACGTCGACCACGGCAAGACGACCCTCGTCGACCAGCTCCTTCAGCAGTCCGGAACCCTGGACGCGCGCGGCGGTGACGCCGACCGGGTCATGGACAGCGACGATCTGGAGCGTGAGCGCGGGATTACGATCCTCTCCAAGAACACGGCCATCGACTGGCAGGGCTATCGGATCAACATTGTCGATACGCCCGGGCACGCAGACTTCGGCGGTGAGGTGGAGCGTGTCCTGTCCATGGCCGACTCGGTCCTTCTGCTGGTCGATGCGCAGGACGGGCCAATGCCGCAGACGCGCTTTGTCACCGAAAAGGCCTTCGCCCTGGGCCTGCAACCAATCGTCGTCGTCAACAAGATCGACCGGGATGGCGCGCGCCCCAACTGGGTCATCGACCGAACCTTCGAACTCTTCTTCGACCTCGGCGCCACCGAAGAGCAACTCGACTTCCCCGTCATCTATGCCTCCGCCCTGGGCGGATATGCCGGCGACGATCCGTCCATCAGCAGCGGTGACATGACGCCGCTGTTTCAGGCGATCGTCGATCAGGTTCCGCCGCCCCAGGTCGACCGCGAGGGTCCGCTGCAGATGCAGATCACGACCCTGGACTACTCCAAATACCTCGGCCAGATCGGGATTGGGCGCATCAAGCGCGGCCACCTGGCCCCGAGTACCTCGGTAACCGTCGTCGATCGCGAAGGAAAGGAGCGCAGCGGCCGCATCCAGACCCTTCTCGGCTTTCGCGGGCTTGAGCGCACCGAGATCGAAAGCGCCGAAGCCGGGGATCTGGTTGCCGTTACCGGCATCGACCCGCTCAACATCTCCGACACTCTCTGCGACCCGCAACGCGTGGAGGCACTCCCCCCGCTGACCGTGGATGAGCCCACCGTGAGCATGGGCTTCGAGGTCAACAAATCGCCCTTCGCCGGACGCGAGGGCCGCTACGTGACCAGCCGCCAGATTCGCGAGCGCCTAGAGCGCGAGCTGAAGTCCAACGTCGCCCTCCGCGTCGAGGATACCGACGACCCTGATCGCTTCCACGTCTCCGGCCGGGGCCTGCTTCACTTATCAGTGGTCCTCGAGAACATGCGCCGGGAAGGCTACGAGATCGCCGTATCCCGGCCGGCAGTGATCACCCGCAAGGGCGCGGATGGGCGGACCGAGGAGCCGTACGAGCACTTGGTCGCGGACATTGAGAGCGACCACCAGGGCGCGGTCATCGATGCGCTTAATGAGCGTGGCGGGCGCCTGCAGGATATGCAGGTCGACAGCAACGGCCGCGTGCGGTTGCAGTACACGATTCCGGCACGGGGCCTGATCGGCTTCCAGACCGACTTCCTCAGCCTGACCTCGGGCAGCGGCATTCTCACGCACGTCTTCGATCACTACGGCCCGCGCAGCGACAAGGAAGTGGGCCAGCGGCGGGAAGGCGCGATGATTTCCGGCAACGACGGCAAAGCTGTCGCCTACGCTCTGTTCAACCTGCAGGAGCGAGGACGGCTGATGGTCTCGCCTAATGACCCGATCTATGAGGGGATGATTGTCGGCCTTAACAGCCGGGACGCGGACATGACCGTCAATCCTCTCAAGGCCAAGGAGCTGACCAACGTCCGGGCGGCCGGCAGCGACGAAAACGTGATCCTTACTCCGCCGCTGCAACTAACCCTCGAGTACGCCCTCGAGCTGATCAACGACGACGAGCTCGTGGAGATCACGCCCGAGTCGATCCGCCTGCGCAAGCGGCTGCTCACCGAGAGCGAGCGCAAGCGCCACAAACGCGCCGGCTGAGGCGCCACAAGAGGCTGACGCGGCGATGCCGGAGCAAACCCTGTATAAGGTCATCTTTGCCAACCGCGGGCAGATCTACGAGATCTTCGCCCGCGGGGTTGGTCAGAGCAGCATGCACGGCTTCGTCGAAGTCGAAGAACTGACCTTCGGCGAACGATCGCAGGTCGTTGTCGACCCCTCTGAGGAGAAACTCAAGAGCGAGTTCGAGGGCGTCCGGCGGCTCTACCTGCCGCACCACGCAATCGTCCGCATCGATGAGGTCGAGAAACAGGGCAGTGGCCGTATTACCAGCGCCGACGGGACGGTCACGCCCTTCCCCGGAGGAACCACACCCAGCACGTAGGCCCGCGAGCCGTGCGCCTGCGCGCTGGCGAGGCTCAGCGAACACAAGCCGCGCAAGTCGCCGAACTCCTGACCTGACCCGTCTCGCCGAACAACTCCAGAGTGAGGCTCAGCGCTTCCGGGTCTGACCCGACGGTTGCTCACAAAAAAGGCCCCCGCAGGGGCCTCGGTTTCCCCGGCCGTTATCCGGCCGGGGGTTCCACGAGCGTCGCCCGATCAGTGGGCGTGGCCGTGGGCGATCTCGTCGTCCGTGGCCTCACGCACGTCAACGATCTTGACCGCGAAGTTCAAGGTCTCGCCAGCGAGCGGATGGTTCGCATCGACTTCCACCTCCTGCTCCTGTACCGCGGTGACGGTCAGCAGGATCGGCGAGCCGTCAGGGCCCTGGGCCTGGAACTGGTTCCCCGGCGCGACTTCGGCCTCTTCCGGGAACATATCCTTCGGAACATTTTGGATAAGGCGCTCGTCCCGCTCACCGTAAGCCTCTTCGGGCTCCAGCGTGACGCTGAGTTCTTCACCCGCTTCCTTGCCCTCCAGGGCGTTCTCCAGCCCGGGAATGATGTTGTTGCTCCCGTGGAGATAGGCGAACTGACCGCCCTGGGATTGGTCGACCACCTGCCCCTGGCTCTCCGTCAGGGTGTAATCGAGGGTGACGACCTTTTGGCTTGCTACCTGCATCTTTAACTACTCCGGCACGTTATTGCGTCCGATTAATGCTACCAGAGACGCCCCACCCTTGCCCAAGGATGCGACCGTCTCTAAGCACCAAAGGCGAGATTGATAAAGGGGATGGTCATAAAGGCGAGGATGACCGCGATCAAAAGGAAATAAAGCAGAAACCGGAGAGGATCCCGGAGAATGCGTTGCGTGACGGTCTCCAACTCCCCCCGTCGGCGCATGGCCTCGTGCTCGGCGCGGACACGCTCGAAACGCCGCTTCTGGTAGGCGTCGAGTACGCGCTTGGCATCCGGGTACTGATCGGGGTCCCGCAACCAGATCCCGCCCTGCGTAATCCCCCAGCGGTTGGGCGAGGTCTCGTAATAGTCGAAGTGGTAGTCCGACAGCAATTGCCGGACCTCATCCGCCTCGTCGTCCGGGACCCCGCGGAGGTTGAGCAAAAGCTTGGCCATAGGACGTCAAGTTTGCGCCACACCCGCGCCACCCACAAGCGCTCTATCCGGGACTGGGGAGCACCTCCAGCAGATCGGTGAGCGACGCTACCGTGGCCGTCGGCTCACCCCCCCAGGGGTCGAAGACGGCACCGGGCAGCCGCCTCACCCAGACGGTCTTCCAGCCACCGGCACTGGCGCCGATGATATCGAACGGGTTGCTTGAGATCAGCCAGGTTTCGTCCGCACGGCGGCCGGCGCGTTCCAGGAAGTGGTTATAGACCTGCGGCGCCGGCTTGAAGGCCTGCACCTCTTCGACACTGATAATATCCGTCACGTATGGGCGCAACCCGTTATCCCCAAGCAGCTTGCTGACCGTCTCCCGGCTGCCATTAGAGAACGCGTAGCTGGTATAGCCCGCCTCCTGCAGCGCTTGCAGAGCCAGGCGTGCCTCCTGGAATGCCGGCAACCGCTGGTAGGTCGCCAGGAGTCGGTCGCGCTCCGCGGCGGTCAGGGTGACCCCGTGGGCGCGGGCCGTAAAATCCAGTGCATCCGTGATACAGACCGCGAAATCGGCGTATTCGCCCATCACCGTCCGCCGAAATGCATACTCCAGCTGCTTGTCGCGCCAGGCCCGGGAGAAAGATAGTGCGCGCTGGCCCATCCGCTCACGGAGCACTTCCGTGACCCCGTTGGTGTCGATCAGCGTGCCGTAGACATCGAATGCCAGCGTCGTCGCCATTTGCTACCCCGGAACGTCGAAGATAACGGATACCGACCTGGGCACACCAGTCAGCCGCCCAACCTTAGCACCTGTCCCACGCCTGGCAAGCGCTCTAGCGCTGCCAGGCCGCTCGCAGCTATACTCCGCGCCCTATGGAATGGATCGATATCGGCGCCAACCTGACCCACCACACCTTCCGCAAGGACCTGCACCAGGTCCTCGAACGGGCCGAGGCGGCCGGTGTGACGCAGCTGTTCGTCACCGGCACCGACGAGGCCGAATCCGTCAAGGCGCAGGCCCTGGCGGCAGAACACCCTGGGCGGCTCTTCGCCACCGCCGGGTTCCACCCGCACATGGCCAAGACCTTCTCTGCGGACTCCGAATCCGTCCTGCGCGATCTTGCTCGGCGCCCGGAGGTCGTTGCCATCGGTGAGACCGGCCTGGATTTCTACCGCAACCACTCGCCGCCGGAGGTCCAGCAGCGGGTCTTCGAACGGCACCTGGAACTGGCGGCGGAACTCCAACTGCCCGTTTTCCTGCACCAGCGCGACGCCCACCAGCGGTTCGTGGAGATTCTCCGCGCCTACCGCGATCACTTGGTGGACGGCATCGCCCACTGTTTCACGGAGGGTCCAGAGGTCGCCCAGGAGTACCTCGATCTGGGGCTGCATATCGGCGTGACCGGATGGATCTGCGACGAGCGCCGCGGCCAGGCGCTGCGCGAGGCGGTCCGGATCATACCGCCGGAGCGGCTGATGGTGGAGACCGATTGCCCCTACCTGCTCCCGCGCGACGTGGACCCGCAGGAAATCGGGCTGCCGGTCAAGAATCGGCGCAACGAACCTTCGCTGATGCCGCATATCGGGCGTGCCGTCGCTCACTTCAGCGGCCGCGACGTTGCCGAGCTGGCCGCCACCTCCAGCGAGGTCGCCCGGCGCTTCTTCCGCGTCGACACTCCGGCGTAAAGGGCTGGGGGGATGGAGACACCCCTGCTCATCGCCCTGGCCGTCGGACTCTTCGGCACAGTCCACTGCCTGGGGATGTGCGGGGGTATCGCCGGGGCGCTAACCGCCAGCGTCGACCCAGCCCAACGGCAGAGTTCGGGACGTCTGACCGCCTTTGCGCTCACCTACAGCCTGGGACGGATCAGCAGCTACACGGTGGCCGGCGCGATCACCGGCGCCCTCGGCGGCTCGGCGGTGGCGGCGCTCGGCGACGATGCGGCCCGCGTCGCCCAGTGGGTGGCCGCTCTGTTCCTCGCCGCTCTGGGCCTTTACATCGCTGGCTGGCTGCCCGCTCTCGCCCGTATCGAGCGCTGGGGGGTCCCTCTGTGGCGGCGCCTGCAGCCCGTCGCACAGCGGTTGCTCCCCATTCAGCGGCTGGAGCAGGCCTACCTCTTCGGCCTGCTATGGGGATGGCTGCCGTGCGGCCTGGTCTACTCGGCACTGATCTATACGCTGGGCGCCGGTGGTGCCGTGGAGGGGGCCACCTTCATGCTGATGTTCGGTATCGGCACACTCCCCTCCATGGTCCTGACCGGCGTCGCCGCAGCCGCGTTCCTCAGCTGGGTCCGGCGTCCGATGGTACGCCGCGCCTTCGGGCTGGCGATCGTGGCAATGGCCGCGACGACCCTCGTTGCGCCGCAATCGCTGATCCCGTAAAGACCCGGGCGCCTACGAGGAACCACCCCGCTCCAACGCGTGCGCCGAGCGGCGCCTGCCGTCGAGCCAATCGATCAATGCGTCCGCAGGCATCGGGGCGGCATAGAAGAATCCCTGTGCCTCGTCACAGCCGAGCGAGCGCAGGCACTCCTGCTGGCCAGAGGTCTCGACGCCCTCGGCGATCACACGCAATCCCAGCCCATGTGCCATGCTGATGATCGTGCGACTAATCACCGTATCCTCAGCATCATCCGGCAACGCAGAGACGAAGGACTGGTCCACCTTGAGCTTGGCCAGCGGTAGCCGCTTGAGGTAGCCCAGATTGGAGTACCCCGTCCCGAAATCGTCTACGGCCAGCTGAATACCGGCGCGGCGCAGCACCGCCAACGCTTCGGCCACCGGCCCCTGCTCATGAACGAAGAGGCTCTCGGTCATCTCCAACTGAAGTGCGTCGGTGGGCAGCCGGTACTCCGCCAGTAGCGAGCGCACCCGATCGGCAATGCCCGCCTCCGCCAACTGAGCGGCTGAAACATTCACAGCTACAGGCACTGGAAGGAGTTCCGCGCGTCGCCAGGCACTCGCCTGCCAGCACGCCTGCTCGAAGACCCAGTACCCGATCGGTACGATCAGACCGCTCTCTTCGGCAACCGGGATGAACTCCCCCGGCGAAACCCAACCACGATCCGGCTGATACCAGCGCAGCAGAGCCTCGACACCCACCACCGAACCGTCCTTCAACGAGACCTGCGGCTGGTACCAAAGCGCAAGCTCTCCGCGGTCCAGCGCCCGCCGCAGCAACCCCTCCAGGTTCAAGCGGTACTGAACACGCTGGTTCATCTCCTCGGTGAAGAACGAGTAGCGGTTACGCCCGTCATCCTTGGCCGTTTGCATGGCCGTATCGGCAGCGCGGACGAGGGCATCCGCGTCCGCGCCATCGTCTGGGTAGATACTGATGCCGATGCTCGGCGTGACGAAGTAGCTCGACTCGCCGAAGGTCAGCGGCTGACCGAGTGCCTCCACCACCTCACGGGCCCGCTGCTGCGCCTCCTCGAAGCCGCCCAGGTCGCGGGCAAGGATCACGAACTCATCTCCGCCGTGGCGGGCTACCGCGTCGGTCGAACGGACCGCTGCGCTCAATCGCTCTGCCACCTGACGCAAAAGCTCATCGCCACCCTCATGGCCGAGCGCATCATTGATCGTCTTGAACCGATCCAGATCGATGAACAGAACGGCCAAGCGACCCCTCTGGCTCTGCGCCACCACAATGGCCCGCTGCAGGGCGTGGACCATCCAACTGCGATTGGGGAGCCCGGTGGTCAGATCGTGCTCAGCGAGATAGCGAATCCGCTGCTGCGCCTGGAGATTGGCGACAGCAAAGCTGACGTCGTCAGCCAACTCCCCGAGCAAGCGCAAGATGTCGCCGGTGAAAAAGGCACGCTCTGCCGCGTAGACGGCCAGTACTCCGGCAACTCGTCCATTCTCGCGCAGCGGAAATGCGGCTACCGCCTCGAATCCTGCCTCCCGCGCCGCTGCTTGCCACGGCGCAGCGTCCGGATCACTGAGGAAATCATCAAAGACTACCGGCTCACCGCGATTGATCGCTTGGCCCACCGGCCCGCGGCCCTCCGGGTGAGCGGCATCAGCACTGACGCGGATTCGTCCCAGATAGCGCTCACCGGCACGATCCCCGGCGAAGGCCTGCGGGACCACGTCAGCGGATTCGCTGTCCACCAGGCCGACCCAGGCCATGCGCAGCAGTTCCGTATGATCGACGACAATCCAGCAGATCCGCTCAAACAGGGCGTGCCGATCCTCAACCCGCATGATCGTCTGGTTCGCGGCACTGAGCGCCGCGTAAAGATTGCTGAGCCGCTCGGCACGCCTTCGCGCCTGATGCAGATCGGTCAGGTCCCGAATCAGCGCAAGGATGGTTGCCACTTGGCCCCGGTCATCGAACTCCGGCACCAGGCGCGCCTGGAGCTGCCGCTCCTCGCCGTCCTGATCCACCACCGCGAAGGAGAAGGTCCGGGCCACACCGAGATCGCGAACGTGGGCCACTTCAGTCTCCAGAGCGGAACCGATCCCAGGGCAGCCCAGCTCCGAATGCGTCGCCCCCACAGCCTGGCCGGGGCTGAGTGCACAGAGGCGCTCAAAAGGGGGATTGGTGTAACGGAAGCGAAGGTCCCGGTCGAAACGCGCCAGTAGATCGGGAAGGTGCTCGGCAAGGCTCTCAAAGGTCCGCTGCCGCCCACGGGCCTCCGCTTCACGGTGAATCTGCCAGCCCAGGCGGCGCAGCACGAGGTGGAACAAACCGGCGGTCACGACGACGAAGAGTACGCCCTTGGTCACTTGCGCTGCGGTCAGCCACGCATCCGGCAGCCAGCGCTCCACGAGGAGATCACTGCCGATAATCCAGAGGATTCCAATAAGGAGGTAGCCGAGGGCGATAACCGCGGGCGCGAAGCCACCGATTCTCAGCTGCCCAGCGCTCATAAAATGCCCTCACTGGCCAGGGGTTCAGCCACCCCGTAGCGGCCTGCGGACCGGAACCTCGACGCTCTTCCGGCTCCCGTCGTCGAACTGCAGGACCAGTGTAACTGCTTCGCCCTGGTTCAGGGGGCGGCGCAAATCCACCAGCAGCAACCGCGGCCCGCCCGGCCGGATTTCCACGCGCTGCTCCGCGGGCAATTGAAGATCCGAAAGCCGCCGCACCTGCTGAATACCGTTCTGGTGCTCCGGCACGAAGAGCAGCGCCTCTTCCGCGACCTCGGTGTACACCGCAACCAGGCGGTGGCTCTTCTCCGCAGTGTTTGCCAGCGCCGCCTCGCCTTGCACACTACCGGCACCGGCTGCGCTCGCCTCAAGCCAGAACCGCTCCACCTCGATCACCTCAGCCGCTTGCTCCGGTGCGTCCTCAGGTGGCTCGTCCGTCACCTCCGGCGCCTCAGGCGCGTCGATCAGCGGCAAGAGAAGGGGTAGCTGAGGGGCTTCCCGCTGGCTCAGCAGTCGTTCCACTTCCGCTGGGCGGGTCTCGAGCAGATCGATTGGCTCACGATCCGGCCCCAGGATCGGCAGCCGCACGCCCTCTCGCAGTGGACGCGGCTCGTCCGCCGCAACCGTATAGACCGGCCCTATGACCAGCGTGACAAGGACGGCGGCGACCCAGTAGCGATGGCTCATCGGTGGTGATTTCCGTAACGACCCTCTCTGCTGTATCGGCGCACTTGCCGTCGGCTTGACCGGTGCTACGGCCGCAGGGCCCGGATCCAGGTCCAGAAGCTCAGCAATGCGGCCAGCGATTGCGCTACGTAGGTCCAGGCCGCGGCACTCAGTATCCGGCGGGCATGCGGCGGGTCCACGTCCGCATAGAGATAGCCGCTGCGCCGAAGCAGAGGGAGCGCGCGCCGGAAACTCGCGTCCAGCTCGGTGGGCAGCGTGATCAGATGAACCACCACACCGGCTCCCATGCTGAGAATTCCCCCGAGAAGCATGAGCCCAAAGAGCGCGGGGGCTCGGGTTACACCCCCGATCAACGGCGCCGCCAGGAGCAGCCCGGCCCCGATCTGCCGGGCCGGCCCGACTGCCCGCACCAGGCGCTGCCGCCAGCGAAACGGCCCATAACCAGCAGCGTGCTGGACCGCATGACCCACCTCGTGGGCCGCCACCGTCAAGGCCGCCAGCGAGCGTTGGCCATAGTGGGCCGAACTCAACCGCACCGCGCCGTCATCCGGATCGTAGTGATCTCCCTGCTCCGTCGCCTCCACCCGCACCCGATGGAGCCCCAGACCGTCAAGAAGCTCTCGCGCAAACGTCGCTCCCGTGACCGGATATCGGTCCGCTGGCTCCGCATAACGCGCCATGACGCGCTGCACCCACCAAGTGGGCCCATAGATCGCCGCCAGGAGAAGAAGAATCAGGATTGCCCATGCCATCGCGCTATTGTGCCGCACCGGACATTGAAGGCGCCAAACATGATGAGCTGTTCACTTTTGGTCGGCGCTGGGTTAAACTTTGTTGCAAAGCACCATAAGGAATCCTTTCGGAATCCTGAGCAACGGGCCTCGGCCCAGGAGAGATCCGCCATGTTTACTGCACTGGTCAGCCCGCAATACGCGGAACGATACGGCCAGGCCACCACCGTCGCCGGCGGCTTCATCGCCCATGGCCTCGTGCCCCCGCACCGCGGCTCCGATGATGGCCACAATGGCTGGTTCTACGCGCTGCTTCCCGGACGTCCCGACGCCGCCAGCCCGGAGCACGTCCGCTCCTTCCCTGCCGGCCAGCTGGAACTCGTCCTGCGCGGGGAGCGCGATCGCTATCTGCAGATGGCCCGCACGGACGGCGATGCGGTATGGGCCGATGCAGCGGCGGCCATCGACGACATGATCAGTTGCCTGCACCGGGCACAGGTGACCGAGGACTTCCAGGACGCGGCCGTCAGTTGAGAGGTTGAGAGACAGCGCGGCTCATGGCCGCGACTCGTGCTCGGCCTCAGTGCTCTGATCCAGGAGTTCGGCGTCCGTTAGCACCGGTACGCCGGGAGGATGGTTCTCGCTTCGGCCCAGGAAGACGTCACGGTAAGACGTATAAAGCAAGGCACCGAACGCCGGCGCCAGCGCGACGCCAAGCCAGCCGGCCGTCACCACCACGACAGCAACACCGACGAGCAAAGCGCCCAGCAGGCCGGTCATGGCCACCGGGTTGATGGCGTATGCCCTTACGCTCATCACCATGGCCATCCCCGGTTGCGCACCGTGCAGGGCCACCATCGCCAGAAGGAACCACTGCCCGAAGGCGAGCAGACCCGCCACGGCCCCCAGCACGGCGACTCCCCAGAGGCCACCGGCCACCAGCACCGGACCGACCATTGTATGCCGATGCGCCGGATCCACCGGTTCTCCGGTGTCTAGTCGAGGCTCGTAAAAGCCGAACCCGGTGAGGCTCGTCTCCAATGATTCGGCGAGGGGGACGAAAAGCGCTGGCCCCAAGGCCCCGAACGCGGCAAAGAGACCGGCTCCGACAGTGATGGCAACGGCCCCGTCGAGGTTTCCGGGCAGGACATAATCCGGACGGGCGGAGCGATTGTAGTCCGCAACCAGGGCCAGGCGAACGAAGAGCACGAGGGCGAGCACCGCCAGCGAAAGCGTGAGCAGCACGCGCAGTGGCCCCCAGGTCACCAGATGGGCTGCCATAAGTGCAGCGGCCACGCCCAGGGTATAGAAGAGAAAGGCGCCGGGGCGGCGGGCGAGGAGCACGCCGGCCTCACGGACCCAGTCCTGCCAGGCCTCCGGCTCGGTCTGGCGCGGTCCCAGGGCCGTCACAACGCCTCCCCCGTGCCGCCTCGCCCGCCGCGGCTCAGCCTACACCCTCCGGCGAACCGAACTTGTCGAGCATCTCCTCGAGGATCTGGAGCATATCCACAGCGGAGACCATACCGACAAGGCGCTCCTCCTTATTGAGCACCGGCAGGGCACCGAAGCGATTCTCGCGCATGACCTGTGCCGCACGCTGCACCGGGTCATAGGTGTGAACAACGATCGGGTTGCGGGTCATGACGTTTTTCAGCGCCATGTTGTCGTCCAGATAGTAGACGTGGGAGATATCCGGCGCCTCATCCACCCAGTCGGGGCGCCGCAGATCCCGGTCGGTGACGATCCCCAGCAGCTTCATATCCGCATCGACCACGGGCAGATGGCGGATGTGGTTGTGGCGCATCTTGAAGAACGCCTCACGCAGCCCTTCATCCGGCTGACCGGTGATGACCTTGTCGGTCATGATCTCTGGAAGCTTCATCGGCATACTCCTGATTTTGCCGTCTTCTCCCGACACCAAGCAGCGGGTTCGGGTTGTCAATCGTTTTCCGGGAACAGGTCGGCGTCGGTCACCGCACCGCGGCTTGCCGAAGCGGCAAGCCGCGCGTACTTGCCCAGCACGCCGCGACGGTAGCGGGGCTTTGGCACCTTCCAGGCTGCCCGCCGACGCTCCAGCTCCTGCGCCTCGACCTCCAGCTCCAGGCGGTTGGCATCAGCATCGATGAGCACCGGATCGCCCTCCTGGACCAAAGCGATTGTGCCACCATCGAACGCCTCGGGCGCCACGTGACCAACCACCATACCGTAGGTACCGCCGGAGAACCGGCCGTCAGTGATCAGGCCCACTGAATCGCCCAGCCCCTTGCCGATGATCGCCGAGGTCGGCGCCAGCATCTCGCGCATGCCCGGCCCGCCCTTGGGTCCCTCGTAGCGGATGATGATGACATCGCCGGCCTGGATCCCGTCATCGAGGATCGCCTCCAGACACTCTTCCTCGGAGTTGAAGACGCGTGCCGGGCCCCGGATCTGGCGCTGTTTGATCCCGGTTACCTTGGCCACAGCGCCCTCCTCGGCCAGATTGCCGCGCAGGATGGCCAGATGCCCCCGCGGGTAGAGCGGGCGATCGAAGGGCAGGATGATCTCCTGATCAGCCGGCGGCTCGGCCGGCAGATGGCCGATCAGCTCCTCGATGGTCTGCCCGGTGATGGTCAGACAGTCACCGTGCAGCAGCCCGTGCTCGAGGAGAATCCGCATCACCTGCGGCGTGCCGCCAACTTCGTGGAACTGGCTCGTCACGAACCGTCCCGACGGCTTGAGATCGCAAAGCACCGGCACCTTCCGCCGAATGGCCTCGACATCGTCAATGGTGAACGGCACTTCCGCCGTATTGGCAATCGCCAGCAGGTGAAGCACAGCGTTCGTGGAGCCCCCGAGCGCCATCACTACTGCGAAGGCGTTCTCAAAGGCCTTGCGGGTGAGCATCTGCGACGGCCGGCGGTCGTGGTGCACGGCGTCCATGAGAACCTTGGCGGCCTCAGCCGCCACGTCGCGCGCCTCATCGTCCTCGGCGGAGACCGTGGAGGACCCCATTAGGCTCATGCCCATCGCCTCGAAGGCACTGGACATGGTATTCGCCGTGAACATGCCGCCGCAGGAGCCCGCGCCTGGACACGCATTGCGCTCCACACCTTCCAGATCCTCGCGGGCGAGCTTGCCGGCGTTGTACTGCCCCACCGCTTCAAAAGCGCTGACGACGGTCAGGTCCTCACCCTTGTAATGCCCCGGCTTAATGGTGCCGCCATAGACGAAGACGGCGGGAATATCGAGCCGGGCCAGTGCGATCATGGCACCCGGCATGTTCTTGTCGCACCCGCCTGTCGCTAGCATTCCGTCGAGACGCTGCCCGCCGCCGACCGTCTCGATGGAGTCGGCAATGACCTCGCGGGAGACCAGCGAGTACTTCATCCCTTCCGTCCCCATCGAGATGCCGTCAGAGATCGTGATGGTGCCGAACTTCATGGGCATGGCCCCGGCCTCGCGCAGCGCCTCTTCAGCGCGCCGGGCCATGGCGCCGATGCCCACATTGCAGGGAGTGATCGTGCTGTGGGCGTTGCCGACGCCAATGATCGGCTTGTCAAAGTCGGCATCCTCGAACCCGACGGCACGAAGCATGGCGCGGTTCGGGGTGCGCGCCACACCCTGCGTGATCACTCGGCTGCGACGGTTATCCGCCATGGGGTGCTCCTTTTCCGATTCGCGGTTGCGGCCAATCTCCCTAGGATACCGGAGAACGGCCTTTTGGCGTGAGTGGCGACGCTGGTGCGCGCCTGCGGCACAACATCAACTCTTGCGCTGCAGCATACGCCGGACCCAGGATAACGGGGTGTGGATCACCAGGACCCCGAACCGCCCATGGGCGCTAGCGCAAACCTTCTCTCCTGGCAGGAGGTCGAATCGTCCTGGCTCGCCGCTCAGGAAGACGGCGGCCTGAACCTCGCCTACCAGTGCCTGGAGCGCAACATCCACGCCGGCCGCGGTGAGCAGCCCGCATTGATCTGGCGCGGCGCCAGCGGCGAGCGCAGCGTCTATACCTACGACGACCTCAGTCGTGGCGCCCGGTGCTTTGCCCACGCTCTGGAACGGCGCGGCATCCGACTGGCCGAGCGGGTATGCACCCTGGGCCCCCGCCGGCCGGAACTCTACCTGGCGGCGCTCGGGACGCTCCGCCACGGCGCCGTCTACGCGCCGCTCTTCTCCATCTACGGGCCCGAACCGATCCGACGCCGGCTGGAGCTCGGGGAAGCCCGCGTTGTCGTGACCACCGAGCGACTCTATCGCGAGCGAATCGCCCCCATCCGCGGCGCCCTGCCGGCGCTGCAGCACGTAGTCCTGATCGACGGCGAGGCCCCCGGCGCCGAGTCCTGGGCGAACTTCTGCGCCGGCCCGGAGGATCCGCATCCGCCCGCGCTGGCCACGCGAGCCGAATTTCCAGCCCTACTGCACTTCACCAGCGGCACCACCGGCCCGCCCAAGGGCGTCCTCCACGTCCACCGTGCCGCGGCCGCTCACATCGCTACAGGGCGCCTTGTTCTGGGGCTGGAACCAGGCACCCGCTACTGGTGCACGGCGGATCCGGGCTGGGTGACCGGCGTCTCCTACGGCATCCTGGCCCCGCTGCTCTGCGGATCCACCCTCGTTGTCGATGAAGGCGAGTTCGATGCACGGCGCTGGTACGAGATCCTCAGCAGCGAGGCCGTAGCGTGCTGGTTTACGGCACCTACGGCCCTGCGACTGCTCCGACGCGCCGGCAGCGAGGCGTTGTCCGGCTACGAATTCCCCGCCCTTGAGCGGATCTTTAGTACCGGGGAGCCCCTCGATCCGGCCTTGACCGAGTGGACGCAGAAGCACTTCGGCCTCCCCACCCGGGACGCCTGGTGGCAGTCGGAAACCGGAGCCATCATGACCGCCCAGTACGGCGACGACCCGGTCACTCCTGGACGCATGGGGCGGCCGACACCGGGGATCGAACTCTGCCTCGGGCATGTGGATGGCGACACGGTCCAGCCGGTTGAAACACCCGGCGAGACTGGCGAGATCCTGGTCCGGCGCGGCTGGCCATCGATGTTCCGCGCCTATCTCGGGGCCCCGGAGCGCTATCGGGAGGCCTTCGCCGACAGCTGGTATCGCTCCGGCGATCTGGCGCAGCGCGACGAGCACGGTGAGCTGCGCTTTATCGGCCGTATCGATGATGTCATCAAGACCGCTGGGCACATGGTGGGCCCGGCCGAGGTGGAAGCCGTCCTCAACCACCACCCGGAGGTGGTCGAATGCGGGGTCGCCGGCGTGCCGGACCCGGTGGCCGGGGCGCTCGTCGCAGCCTGGGTGATCCTGCGGCGCTCGCCGCAGGATCCGGTGCGCCTGCGCAGGGACCTCATCGCCCACGCCCGACAGCGTCTGGGCGCCACCGTGGCACCGCGCGAGCTGTATTTCGTGGAAGAACTGCCGAAGACGCCGAGCGGGAAGATCCTGCGCCGGGAGTTGCAGCCCCCGGGTGAGCCCAGTCCGTCGGCCGGCGGGGGCTGAGCAACGCCCGCAGCCCCGCCCGTCAACGCACCCCGGGTTACTTGATCAGCCGCCGCAGCGCCCGGCCCGCAGCCTTGCCGGTATCGTACCCGCTGACGCGCTGACCACCGCGCTCCCGCCGGACCTGCTCAGCGCTTTTCGCCAGCCGCGCGGCGCGTAGTGCCCACGGAACCATGCGTAGCCAGTTCATCGACGCCTCCCTCCAAGCTCTCTCCATTATACGCAACCACCGGGCCGGGGTCCCCAATACGGTGGCGCAATGGGTACCTGGCAGGGCACCCGGCAAAACCGTTACCTTACGCGACGTACTCTTCGGAACAGGAGGTCCCGCCGTGAATCAAGGCCCCTTGCGCATCCCGCTGCGGCTGCTGCTCGCGCTACTTACCCTCGCGATCCCCTCCCTGGCCATCGCCGACGACGACCCCACAGCCCCCGCCCGCGGCGTTGCAGACCTGACCCAGGGCATGGCGCAGAGCATCGGCGAGGAGCTGCGCGAGCTGAGCGCACTCTTCCAGGGCCTTGAGGGCGAGGACCTGGGCAGCCAACTCCTGGCTCTTGGAGCAGAGCTGACCGACCTGGGCCTGATCATCCTCGTGACCATCGGCCTGCTTTTGCTGCTCCGGCCCTTAGCCCGTCCGGTCTTCAACCGGGCCGAGAGCTGGGCACAGAAGGGCGATGTCCGCCTGCGTACCGTGCGCCGCACAGTGGGCGTTCTGGGCGCAGCCGTGGCCGATTTGAGCACCATTTTCCTCGCCTGGGTGGCCGGTTACGCCATCGCTCTGTCGGCAGTCGGCGAGCTCGGCACGATGGAGACGCGGCAATCCCTGTTCCTGAACGCCTTTCTGATGGTGGAGGGGTTCAAGGCGTTCCTGCGCGTCCTCTTCGCCAGCCGCAATCCTCAGCTGCGCCTGATACCGACCGATGACGCCCACGCCCGCTACTGGAACACGCGCCTGGCGCGGATCGCCGGGCTTATCGGTTACGGCCTCCTTTTCCTGGCACCGCTGGTGTCCCAGGCGGTCTCCACGGCGCTGGGCCAGGTTGTGGTGCTCATCGTCATGGTCCTGGCCTTTTTCTATGCGCTGGTCATCGCCCTGCGCAACCGGGACGAGGTCCGCGAGCGCCTCCAGGAGCAGGCTGCAGCCTCGAAACTGCTCTTCACCCGGACCGTGCTCTCCTCCCTGGCCTGGGTCTGGCACTGGGTCGTCATCCTCTACTTCGGCGCCCTGGCGATCGTCACCATCACCCAGCCGGACTATGCGCTGGCGTTCATGGCGCAGGCCACTCTGCAGACCTTCCTGGCGGTCGCCGCCGGTGCATTCCTGGCCATCGTTCTCAGCCAGGCAACGGCGAAGAAGATCCAGCTCAGCAGCGAGCGGCGCCGGCACTTCCCGCTGCTCGAGCAACGCCTCAACGCCTACGTCCCGATCGCCCTGAAGGCCGTGCGCTTCGGCATCGTCGCCGTGGTGGTCGCCACCGTGCTCGACGCCTGGGAGCTGATCGACTTCACTGGCTGGTTGGCCTCCGAGGCCGGGCTGCAGACGCTGGGCGTGATCCTCTCCGTTGCCGTCGTGCTCCTCGCCGCCACCGCGCTGTGGCTGGCAGCGGCGAGCTGGATCGAGCACCGGCTCAACCCCGACGTGGGCAAGGGGCGGCCCTCTGCCCGCGAGCAGACCCTGCTCACCCTCTTCCGTAACGCCGTGGCCATTGTCCTGGTCACGCTGACCGTGATGATTGTCCTCGCCGAGATCGGCATTAATATCGGCCCGCTGATCGCCGGTGCCGGTGTCCTCGGCCTGGCCATCGGTTTCGGCGCCCAGAAGCTGGTACAGGACATTATCACCGGGGTCTTCATCCAGCTCGAGAACGCCATCGACGTGGGCGATATCATCACCGCCGCCGGCGTCACCGGCACGGTGGAGAAGCTGACCATCCGCTCAGTCAACATCCGGGACCTGTTCGGTACATACCACTTCATCCCGTTCTCGTCGGTGGACAGCATCTCCAACTTCACGCGCCACTTCGCTTACCACGTGGGCAATTACGGCGTGGCCTACCGCGAGGATGTGGACGAGGTCACTCCGCACCTGGAGGCAGCCTACGAAGACCTCAAGCAACACCCCGATGCGGATATCCGCAACGCTCTTTACGGCGAGTTCTCGGTGGACGGCGTCGCCTCCATGGGTGACAGCTCGGTAAACATCCGGGTGCGAATCAAGACAGCCCCCGGCATGCAGTGGGCCGTCGGCCGCGCCTACAACGGCCTGGTCAAGAAGCACCTGGACGCCGCCGGTATCGAAATCCCGTACCCGCACCGGACGCTGTACTTCGGCGAAGACCGCTCTGGGCACGCGCCACCGCTGCGGCTTGCCCGGGCGGATGGCACGTCATCGGAACAGGTGTCTGAGCCGCTAACTGCTAAAGGAGATACCGGGCACGAGGCGCAATCGACAGACCGCGCCGACAATCCCCGCTAAAGAGCGGCCGGGGGGCGGTCGGCCGCGGGTCGGCCGCCTCAAAGGCACTTGCGAGCAGTTCACAACGCGGTACGCTGAAGAGGTAGGGCGCACTAGCCATCGGAGGGACGACCATGCGCATTCTCATTACCGGCGGGACCGGTTTCGTTGGCCGGCTTCTCACCACCCGTCTGCATGAACGCGGCCATGAGCTGCTCGTCGTCTCCCGCAACCCGGATCGCGCCCGGGATGCACTGCCACCGCGTACCGACGTGCGCGCGAACGCCCTAGATTTCGCCGACGTGGAGCCGGAGGCGGTGATCAACCTTGCGGGTGAGTCGATCGCCGAGGGCCGCTGGACGGAAGCCAAGAAGCGGCGCCTGATGAGTTCCAGGCTGGAGGCGACCCAGGCCGTAGTGGATCTGTGCGCCCAGGCAAAGACCCCGCCACGCGTCCTGATCTCCGCGTCGGCAATGGGCTACTACGGTGATCAGGGCGACGCGGAAGTCACGGAGGAAACCCCGCCGAATCCGGAATTCGTCCACGAGCTTTGCGCCCGCTGGGAAGAGACCGCACAGCAGGCCGAGGCCTACGGTGTGCGGGTTGCGCGCATGCGCATCGGTCTGGTCCTCGACCGCGATGGCGGGACTCTCGCCAAGCTGCTGACACCGTTCAAGCTCGGCCTCGGCGGCCCGCTCGGTGACGGGTCGCAGTACATGCCGTGGGTCCATCGCGCGGACCTGGTCCGCATTATCCTCTTTCTGCTCGATCACCCGGAGCTCTCGGGCGCCTTCAATGCCTCGGCCCCGGAGCCGGTCACCAACGCCGAGTTTACGCGCACCCTCGCCCGCCACCTCAAACGGCCGGCGTTCCTGCCGGCACCGGCACCGGTTCTGCGCCTGGCCTTCGGCGAGATGTCCCGTATTCTGCTCACCGGGGCGCGCATGCGGCCCAAGCACTTACTCGACGCCGGATTCACTTTCGAGTACCCGACCCTGGAGGAGGCCCTCAAGGAGATCCTGCACCGCAGCTAACCTGGTTCACGGTCTTCGGTGGAATCACGGCGAAGATGTTGCGGCGCATTAGCGGGGCGCCATACTTGAGCGGGACCCCGTAGGGATATGTGACCAACAGGGATTGGTATGCGCGCAGGCCTCCGACGCTTCTCTAGCTTCCTTCACCGGTGGCTGACGCTTGTTCTCGCGCCGCTGCTGCTCGTGACCATCGTCACCGGGGGCCTGCTGGCTCTCGAGCCCGTGGTCCATGACACGGTCGGCGCGCCCGCCGCGGAGGAACCCGCCCCGCTCGAGGACTTGCGCGCCATCGTCGAGCGCCACGATCCGCGTCAACGCACCCGTGCGCTGCGCCTCGAGGATGGCGGTGTGGCCCTCCTGGAGAAAAGCGCCGACGGGCGGCGCACCGTGCACGCGTACCGTCTTGAGGACGCCGCGGCACTCGGCGAACGATCCACCGGAGCCGATTTCTTCCGCGTCGTTCGCCACCTGCACAAAGACCTGCTGCTCGACCTCGACTGGCTGGTCGAAGCCACCAACTACGTACTCATCGCGATCCTCATCCTCGGTCCGTGGCTCGCGTGGCCCCGCCTGCGCCGCGGCCTGAACCATTGGCACAACGGACTCGGTTGGCTCACTCTGCCATTGGTGCTAACGCTGTCGGTCACGGGTGCACTGATGGCGCGGGATCTCGGCACGCCCACACTGCCGGAGATCGACCGCGACGCCCCGCGGCTGCCCATCACTGCTGCTCTCGACCGCGCCCAGGCCACCGGCCTGACCGGAATCCACAGCATGGAGCGCAAGGACCGCTCGGCATGGGTCATCCACGGCAGCGATGCGGATGGGCGAAGGGATCTTGTAATCCAGCGCAATGCAACGACCGACATCGCCCCCTATCCGGGGTGGGTCAAGGCGATCCACGAGGGGACCTGGGCCGGGCCCTGGTCCGGGCTTCTCAACCTCTTCGCCGCCACCGTACTGCTCTTCCTGCTCGTCAGCGGCCTCTGGCTCTGGGCGCGAAGGAGGATCCGCGGCCGCCGCCGGGCAGATGCCGGAGCCCAGATCCTGGTTGCTCACGCCAGCCAGACGGGTACGGCCGCACGCCTCGCCGCCGCGACGGCGCAGGCCCTGCGCAGCGCGGGAGGGCGCGTCGCGGAGGGATCTCTGGCGACGCTGACCCCGGAGGACCTGCACCGCTTCCGCCATACGCTCATCCTCGTTTCCACCACTGGCGACGGTGTGATGCCCGATTCCGGGCGCGGCTTTCTCAGCGCCCTGCCGGGAGCCGACCTCAGCGGCTGCCGCTGCGCACTCTTTGCCCTGGGCGACTCCAGCTACCGCCGCTTTTGCGCGGCAGGTGAGACGCTGCGCAGTGCCCTGCGCGGGGCTGGTAGCGAGGAGTTCCTCCCCATGGCCCGGGCGGACGGAGAGCCTGGCACAACCTGGCAGCGCTGGCTCCCGGAGATCGCTCAATCCCTCGGCCTGACCAGCGACACCCCCACACCGCCGCCCGGTGATCTACCAGTGCAGCTCACCCTGGCCGCACGGGAGCAACTCAACGACCCCCACGACCCGGTCACCCACGAGGTCTGGCGCCTGGAGTTGGAGAGCGAGAAGGTCCTCGACTATCGGCCCGGTGATCTGCTTCTGATCCGCCCCGGACAAGGCGAGCCTCCACGTCCCTACTCCATCGGCAGTACCCCCCTGGAAGATCCGTACCGGCTCCGGCTGACCGTGGCCGTAACCAGCCGTGTTGACGAGCAAGAGCAGGTGCGTCCCGGTAAGGCCTCCGGCCTGCTCTGCCGTCGCCTGGCGCTAGGCGAGCAGATTGAGGGCACGATCCGTACTCACGACTCCTTCCACCCTCCGGCCAATCCGGCACGACCGATCATCCTTATTGCCGCCGGGTGCGGAATCGCCCCCTTCGTAGGATTCATTGCCGAGCGCGCCTGCCAGGCGGGCACGGGCCCCGTCTGGCTGATCTTCGGCAACCGGCGCCGACGTGGCGACTACTTCTACGCCCGGGAGATCGAGGCGTGGCAGGACCGCGGGGTGCTCACCCGCGTTGATCTCGCCTTCTCCCGCGACATGGAGGACGGTAGCTACATCCAGGACCGAATGCTGGAGGCCGGAGCCGACGTGCTCGAATGGGTCCGACGCCGCGACGCGGTGCTCTACGCCTGCGGCAAGCGCAACACCGTGGGAGCCGGCGTGCGCACGGCGCTCGCCGTGATTCTCTTCGAACACGGAGAGGCATCGACCCAGGCCGAGGCAGCACGCCTGGTGCACCAATGGGAGCGCGAGGGCCGGCTGCACATGGACCTCATCGACCTCTAGCCCGGTTGCCCGGGCGCCGTCGGCCAGGCACCCCGGTCGCGCGCGGACGGCCCGCGCAGCAGCGGCGGATCGATTTCCTCGATGAGGATATCCCAGTAGTCCACGGCTTCTCGCCGCCACTCCCCGGTATCGCTGCGGCAAATGGCGTACTGAAAAGGGGGCGGTACCTGCGCGATCCGAAAGCGCAGATCGGCGAAAACTGCGCATGGATCGCCTTCGTGCCGGACCCACTTGCGCAGGTACGGTAGCTCGGCGAACTGGCGGAACTCCGCCATCTCCGGCCGGTGCCACGCCTTGTGCCCCCAGGCCTGCGACGGCCCCTCACCGAAACGCGGAAAGGCCTCCCAGACCAAGTCGTCCGGCGGCTGAAACATCTGCCAGTGTCGCTGCCAAATACCCGCGTCGGGATCCACCTCACTCCGACTGCTGAACAGACCCAGATGGGCGCTGAGCTGGTAGGCGTCCCCCTCGATAAAGAGCCGCCAGTGAAAGGGACTCAAGGGCTGGGCCATGGCGTGCACCCGCGCACCATACAGGCCGCGCTGCTCGGCCTCGGCCCGCGCGTATTCCTGAGCGTGGAGCATCAAGCTTCCCTGAAGGACCACGATGGCCGTCGCTCCGCCCAAACCGACACCGGCCCATAGCCGCCCCCCGCGGAAACAGCACATGAGCAGGCCCAGGATAAGAAAACCGGTAATCCAGGGGTCCACAATGAAGGTGCTCGGGAAGCTGAACGTCTCCCGTGAGAATGGAGCAAAGAGCTGCGTACCGAAGTTCGTGATCCAGTCACCGACGATATGGATCCCAATCCCCAGGGCAAAGATCAGCGCACCGTCGCGCCAGTCCCGCGGTCCTCTCCACCACAGGCGTGCCGACAACCAGCCAAGCAAAAGCGCCCACAAGGGCAGGAGTATCAGTGAGTGGGTCTCGCCCCGGTGCAGGTTGAGGTAGACCAGCGGATCCTCGATCAGCAACCCGAGAAACCAATCGATATCCGGCCACAGCGCGGCCACCGCCCCAAGGCCGGTGCGCTCGGCCAGCGTGAACCGCGGCGGCGCCAGTTCGCGGGGCGCCGCCACTCGGTTGAGAAGTGCGCCGCTGAGAGCGTGGGTCGCCGGATCCATCGCTTTAAAACCACCTCAACTTGCGGTCAAGCCGGCAAAGATGCCAGGCCTCCCCGTTTCAATGCCAGTCGTATCCGGTATCCTGCCCGCGTCAGCCACGTGAACTTCCGGACCTACCATGGCCCACGGCTCCCGACTGAAGACCATCGACTGCCTGCGCGGTGTCGCCGTCCTCGGCATCCTGGTCATCAACGTCCAGCTGTTCGCCATGCCGGTGGCGGGGCTGCTCAGCCCGACCCTGCTTGGCGGGTTCGAAGGCGGCGACTACGCCGTCTGGGTCTTCGGACACATCTTCTTCGAAGGGAAGTTCATCGCCCTCTTCGCTGCCCTCTTCGGGGCCAGCACCCTGCTGCTCGCCGAGCGCAACCACGCCGCCGGCATTGACCCCGGCCGGGCCCATCGTCGGCGGATGCTGGCACTGGGTCTGATCGGGCTCGCCCACGGTCTGCTGCTGTGGATGGGCGACATCCTGCTGATCTACGCGGCCATCGGCGCATTTCTGCTCTTGTTTGCGCACCGCTCCGCCGCGTGGCTTCTGCGCTGGGGGATCATCCTGTACCTGGTCCCGATCGTCCTCACCATGGCCGCCGGCTGGGGCCTGACCCTGTTGCCCGCCGCGGGGTTTATCAAGCTCGCCTCGGCCTCCCCACCGGTTCACGAGGAGGTCATGGCTACCATCGCCGCCTATCAGGGGGGGTGGTGGACCCAGATGGAACAACGCATCCCGGAGGCCCTGACCCGCTATTTGATCGGCACCCCGGCGCGACTTGGCTGGCTGACTCTGGGCTGCATGCTCGTCGGCATGGCCGCCTATAAATCCGGTTTCCTCAGCGGCTCCTGGTCGCTGGCGGCCTACCGGCGCTGGAGCCTTGTGGGCTTCGGGGTCGGTCTGCCGCTCAGTGTTATCGGCATCGCCTACCGGGAGTGGCGCGACTGGGAACTGCTCAGCGGCTTTTTCATCGGTGCACAGCTTAACCAGTTGGCGGTCCCCTTCCTGGCTGCAGGGTGGGCTGCACTGATCATCCTCGCCGTGCGCAGCGGCTGGCTGGGCTTCATGCTCCGACCGCTGACCGCCGTCGGACGCACGGCCATGACCGCATACCTGCTGCAGACGGTGCTTTGCACCGCCATCTTCTACGGCCATGGCCTGGGCCTCTACGGCGAAGTGGGCCGGCCGGCACAGCTACTCATCGTGGTCGGGATCTGGGCATTCCTCCTTGTCGCAGCTCCGTTCTGGCTGCGTTATTTCCGCATGGGACCCGCGGAGTGGGTTTTGCGGCAGTCCGTGCTCCTGCCCCGTCCGCTGCCGGCAACGCCAAAGCGACCGCGTACCCCGTGAACCAAACACGCCGCTCGACGACCGAGCGGTCGGTGTGCTGGGCTGAAAATACGGACTTACCGGGGAGATCGCGCCATGAAAGTCACCATCGAGGTGGATCTGACGCCGCAAGAGGCCCTGGAGCTCTTCAGTGGCTCCACGGAGTCGGCCGTGGAGCTGCAACGGCAGCTCTTCGAAGCGGTCTCCGTGGAGATCGGCCGCAAACTCGCTGATCAGTGGGAGCACTGGCCACGCCCCCCGTGGGTCGGTCACCCCCCGGGCCGCGACGACACACCATAGAGACCGGAATCCACCGCCCTGTGTGGGGCGTAATCGGAGCCGGAGTACGCCATGCTGGGACCGTCAGCCATCGTAGCGAGGTCCCCATGCGTGCCCCCGCGTCCGTACTGGATGAGGCAGCCTGGCAGCAGCCCTACGACGCACTTCCGCCGGGCGGCAGTAGTCGCGTTGCCCCGACGCCCGTGCGCGAGCCCTGCTGGATCCGCATCAATGCGCCTCTTGCCGCCTCCCTCGGGCTCGACCCGGACGCCCTCGGCGACAGCCAGACCCTGGCGGCCCTAGCCGGCAATCGTTCACCTGCTGGCACCGAGCCCCAGGCTCTCGCTTACGCCGGGCACCAGTTCGGCCACTTTGTCCCTCAGCTCGGCGACGGCCGCGCCATCGTTCTTGGCGCACTGCCCGACCGGGAAGGAACCCTCCACGACATCCAGCTCAAAGGGTGCGGGCGCACGCCGTACTCCCGCGGCGGTGATGGCCGCGCGCCTATCGGGCCTGTGGTGCGGGAGTACCTGGCAAGCGAGGCCATGGCCGCCCTGGGCATCCCCACAACGCGTTCCCTGGCAGCGGTCGCCACCGGCGAGACGGTCACCCGCTTTCAGCCGGAGCCCGGTGCCGTTCTGACCCGCACCGCGCGCAGCCATATCCGGGTCGGCACCTTCGAGTACTTCCACCGCCGCGGCGACACCGCCGGCGTCCGCCAACTCGTGGCACACTTCCTGGCACGCAACGCCCCCGATCTGCGCCGGTCAGAGCGTCCGGCAGCAGCCCTGCTCGAGCGGGTCGTGGACCAGACCGCGGAGCTGATCGCCGACTGGATGGCCGTAGGGTTCATCCACGGCGTCATGAATACCGACAACCTCTCCCTCGCCGGTGAGACCATCGACTATGGCCCCTTCGGCTTCCTCGATACCTATGCGCCCCAGACGGTCTACAGCGCGATCGACGTCTACGGCCGCTACGCCTACGACCGTCAGCCGGCGATCGCCGAGTGGAACCTGGCTCGCCTGGCCGAAGCGCTTCTGCCCCTGCTCCACCACGATATGGACATCGCGCTGGCCGAGGCCCACGACGCCCTCGACCGGTTCCAGGCCCGCTACGATGCAGCCTATCAACGCCGGCTGCGCGCCAAGCTGGGCTTGCGCCAGGCCGCGGACGACGACACAGCACTCATCAGCCGCCTGCTGACGCTGCTGCAGCAGGAGAGCGTCGACTGGACTCTGTTTTTCCGTCGCCTGTGTGTCCTCCCAGGCACACACCCGCGAGACGATACACCGGTACGCAGGCTCTTCGATGACCCGGGGGCCTTCGACGCATGGGCCGAGGGGTGGCGCCACCGCCTTGGCCAGGAGATGCGCTGCGACGAAGAGCGTCAAGCGGCCATGCGCGCCACCAACCCGGCCTACATTCTCCGCAACCACCTGGCGCAGTGGGCCGTGGATGCGGCCACCCAACGCTTCGACTTCCACCCCATGGAGCGCTTGCTGACGGTGCTGCAAGACCCGTACGAGGACCACCCCGGTCACGAGGATCTAGCCCAACCTCCGGGCCCCGGACAGCAAGTAACACGCACGTTCTGCGGGACCTGAGCGATTCCCCCAAGGCTTGTCGGCCTTTGCTCGCTGGGCGAGACTGGACCCCTTTCACTCGGACCCGGTCCCCATGGCCTTTACTCCACGAGCGCTTCGGAATCGGCTTTGGCCCCTGCTGATCGGGCTGGCCGTGGCCTTGGCCACGGTTCTTGTCAGCCAGATCGACGACGGACCGGTCGGAGCCGCAATCAAGACAGGGGAACGCTTCTACTACGATCAGAAGGTACGCTCTGCCGCGGCACTCGATTGGGCATCCGCGGACGATGAGACGGTGGTGATCGTTGACGTGGACGAGCGCAGCCTTTCGGAAATTGGTCGCTGGCCGTGGCCGCGCGCCACCGTCGCCGAACTGCTCGACGCGCTCTGGGAGGCTGGCGTAGTAATCGCCGCCTTCGATATGGTCTTCGCCGAGCCGGAACGCAACCCGGCCGAACGCGTCGCATCGGCTACGGAAGACGAGCAGCTACATCAGGCGCTGAAGGAATTGGCACCGCGACTCGACGGCGATCACCGCCTGGCGGAGAGCCTGGGCGCCGGGGAGACGGTGCTCGGTTACTTCCTGCACACCGACCGCGACAACGGGCAGAGCGGTGCTCTGCCGGAGCCGGCCCGGACCGAAATCGACGCCTCCGGGCGGCCGTTGGCTGTCCCCCGCCTGCCGGCCTACACCGGCAATCGCGCCCTTCTTCAGGAAGCCGCTGACGGGGCCGGTTTCTTTACGGCCTTGCCGGACGGCGACGGAGTTGTACGCCGCGCACCGCTAGTGCTGGGCCATCGGGGCGCCCTTTACCCCACGCTGGCATTGGAGAGCGTCCGTCTCTTCCAACTCCTCGAGGACTTCGAGTTGGCCACCGAGCGGCAGGGCTCGATCCGTGCCATCGACGCTGTCGAGCTCGGCGATCGCAGCCTACCCACCGATGAGCGGGGCCAGCTCCTGGTCCCCTACCGGGGGCCGCCCGGAACGATGCCCTCAGTCAGCGCCGCGGAGATCCTGCACGGGAACGTTGACAGTGCAGACCTCGAGGGACGAATCGCGGTGATCGGGACCACGGCCCTCGGGCTCTACGACCTGCGGCCGACACCGGTGGGCTCCGCCTTCCCGGGCGTCGAGATTCACGCCACGCTGATCTCCGCCATGCTTAGTGATGAGCCGCTCCCTCAGCGCCCGAGCTGGGCCTCAGGGGCGGAGCTCATTGCCGTCGTGCTCAGCGGCATGATCGCAGCGGTGCTACTGCCCTTTCTTGCGCCCTGGGCCGCCGTGGTTGCGGCCACCGCGCTCGGCGGGGTGCTACTCGGCACGGACCTGTGGCTATGGCAGCAACACCGCATTGTGCTCGAACAACTGCCGGCCCTCGCCGCCGTCGGGCTCGTTCTCTTCGCCAACCTCGGCTGGGGGTTCGCGTTCGAATACCGGCGGCGGCGTCAGTTGCGGCAGCGCTTTGGCGAGTACGTGCCGCCGCAATTGGTGGAACAGATGGCGGAGCAACCGGGTGCCTATCACCAGGCGGGCGAGACACGGGAGATCACGGTCCTGTTCGCCGATATTCGCGGATTCACCACCATCTCTGAACAACTTGACGCTGCGCAGCTCAAGGATCTGCTCAACCGGTTCTTCACGCCGATGACCCGGGTGATCTTCGAGCAGGGTGGGACCATTGATAAGTACGTCGGCGACATGATCATGGCCTTCTGGGGCGCGCCCGTGGACGACCCGGATCACCGGCAAAACGCCGTCGCAGCTGCGCTGGCTATGCTCGAAGAGGCGCAGCGCCTGGGTCCGATCTTCGAGGCCGAGGGATTGCCCACCTTCGAGATCGGCATCGGCCTCAACAGCGGACGGGCAAGCGTTGGCGACATGGGCTCCGAATACCGTCGAGCCTACACGGCGCTGGGCGACACGGTGAACCTGGCCGCTCGCGTGGAGAGCGTCACCAAGGACTACGGTCTACCGCTGCTGATCAGTGAGAACACCGCCGCTGGCCTGGACGCGGAGTTGCCCGTCCGCGAGGTGGACCGCATCCAGGTCAAAGGGCGCGAGGCGCCGGTGACGCTTTTCACGATCGACCAAGCGGGTCTTGCCCCCCTTGACACCCGGCTAATAGAATCCACGACGATTTGCGGGGTTTAAAACCCCGCCAAACCGACCCACCCAAGACGGACCTTTCCCATGGGGGCTTTCATGTCGAGCAAGCTCAGTCGCACGGTAGGTGCAGGCCTGGTGATCGCCGGTCTCGCCGTTGCGGGCAGTGCCCACGCCCACGAATTCTTCTTCAACTACGCGCACACGCCGGTTTATCTGGCCCTCGATTCGGATGTCGAAGACAGCGATATCTCCGCGAACATTTTCGAATTCGGGACGCAGGTCAATGACGAACTGCGCGCCGGCGTCTACCACGAGCGTCTCGACGGAACCGGCGGGACGAGCGCCAATATCCAGGGAATCAGCGCCGAATACGCCTTACAACAGACCGGCGATCTGGTCAACAGCGTCGGCTTCATGGTCGGCAGCGGCAACACCGGGGACAACACCAGTCTGGTGGCCGACATCTACGGCCGGGTGGCACTGATCGGCAACGACCACACCAACCTCCACGCCAAGCTGGCCTACCGAACCCTGCCGGACAGCGATTTCGCCGAGGAATTTGATGACACCGGCCCTGCCGATGAGGCCAATGACATGCACGGCTTCACGCTGAGCGTCGGCTTCGGCATCCAGTTCTAGCGCCACGGTCCGCCGCCTTCCAGAGACGGAAATCGGATACCAACCCAATCGAGGTCGTCATGGACATCAAGCACAACCGGATCCTGGCCGCGGCCCTCGCCGCCTCCGCCGCGCTGATCATCACCCCCGCGGCCGCCGAGACGTTCCAGTTCAAACTCGGCCACACCGCGATCTACACCGCCTTTGACTCCGACGCGGACGATGGGGATATCTCCGCGAACACCTTCGACTTCACCGTTCGCCTCGCTGACGACCTGCACATGGGGGCGTACTACGAGACCCTCGACGGCGAGGGCGGAACCAGCGCAAACATCCGCGGGCTCACCGCGGAGCACCCCATCGGCAACCTGCCCGGGGTCAGCAGCAGCATCGGCCTGATGCTCGGTCAGGCATCGGCGGAAAACGTGGTCACCGACATCTACGGCCGTTTCGGGCTGGAAGCAAGTGACAACGCGGACCTCTTCGCCAAGGTCGCCTACCGCAGCACGAACTCGGGAAATTGGGATGCTTTCGGCGATGACGACCCGGACGACCTGGACGGGCTCTACCTGAACGTCGGCTTTGGCTTCGGCTTCTAGGGGATCTCGCGTGCCGTCGTGGGGCCAGCGTGCCGGCGGACTTGTGCTCGTCGGCGGTCTGCTCATCGGCGCTCCGGTAAAGGCCGAGACTGCCGATGAGGCAGCCGCCGCCGAGATGGCGGATCGTCTGCAGAGCAAGATCGATCGCCGCGACTACGAGGCGGCGGCCGACCTCGCCCATCAGCACGAGATGGAACTCGCCGGGCTCCCCACCTTCGACCTTGTGGCGGGGTTGGCCCACCTCTATGCCGACCGCCCGGACCGGGCCGTACACTATTTCGAGCGGGTGGTCCTCGTCGATCCCGGCCACGACCGCGGGCGTCTTGAGCTCGCCCGAGCGCTCTTCGCCGTCGGTGATTATGAGGCGGCGCGCGGGCACTTCGAGACGGTCATGGAGCGAAATCCCCCGGAACCCGTGGCTGCCCGGGCGCAGCGATTCATCGCCGCCATCGATCAGCGCCTGGCGGACCGGCAGGCGAGCTTCACCGCCTGGGTGGAGGGGCGTTTCGGATACGACGACAACGTCCTCGCCTCCAGCGACGACATTCTCGAGATCACGGACCCGCTGGAGATCGTCACCATCGGCATCGACGATACCAGCGAATCCGACCTCTTCCTGGAAGGGCTGGCCGGGCTGCACTATGCCACACCGTGGGTCGATGATCGCCAGTGGCGTTATCAGGGTCGGATCCAGCAGCGTGCCCACGACGACTTCGACCTCGTCGATCTGACACTGCTCGACGCCTCCGCCCACCGCGTGGAGCGCGGCGAAGGCGGCAGCGAATTCCACCTCGGTGGCGGCGTCCAGCATGTCCGGCTGGATCAGGACCACCTCAGAACCCAGGCCCGCTTTGCGCCGCAGTGGCGTCGCATGCTCAACCCGGCGCTGCAGGCCCGGCTGGAGCCACGGCTCGTCTACAGCAATTTCGATGACGACGATCGCGACGCGCTGGGCGCGCACTTCACCGGCAGTCTCGCGCTCTCCGCCAGCGAGGACGTGCTGATCCTCGCCCGCGCCGGTACCGGCCTGGAGGAGGCCCGGGAAGACCTCTACAGCCGCAACCAGCTGGAATTCGGCGGCATGCTTCACTGGCGCCTCGATGCGGAGCAGTCGCTGAACCTCAACGGCGTCGTCCGCCGTTACTACTATCGGGAAGGCGCCTCCCCGGATCAGGGCCAGCTATTGCTTGCCCGTGGCGGCGACGAAAGCGCCGAGAGCGCGACACTGCGGCAGGTTACGGCTACCTACGCCTTCGAGCCTGCCGAATCGCCTTGGCGTTTCACGCTGACGCTGAGCCACTCGGAGAAAAACTCCAACATCGCCGCGCGCAGCTATGAGCGGAACCAGCTCTTCGCCGGTGTCCGTTACAACTGGAATTAGACCCAGGAGGCGTCCATGTCTCGCCCCGGCCGTACCCCCCTGCTTCGCCCGCGACTGATCGGTGCTGCGATCGGCCTGGGGGCCTTTGCCTCACCGCTGGCGGTGCTCGCGGCGGGTGATGAGATCGGGCTTGTCCTGGCCACGCGCGGGGATGTCACCGTCGAGCGCGACGAGACCCGGGAGCCGCTGAACCGCCGGGATTCGATCCAGGTCGGGGACACGATCACCACCGGAAGCAATAGCCGGGCCCAGCTGCGCCTCGACGATGACCAGACACTGAGCCTCGACGCCGAGACCCGGCTGAGTTTTGAGGCCTACGAATTCGACCCGGAAAGTCAGGAAGGCGAAAGCCGCAAATCCCTGCTCGAGGGCGGATTGCGCGCCGTCAGCGGCGCAATCAGTGGCGAGGACGACTACTCCATCGAGACGCCGGTCGCCGTCATCGGGGTGCGCGGCACAACCTCCGATATCGTCCACGACGAGCAGTTCGGCACCGTGGGGGGCACACCGCAGGGGCGTGGCTGGGCCGAGAACCTCGGCGCTGACCCGCAGCGGGCGGAGGTCGGTGACGATCAGCCCGACGACTACTACCGCATCCCGGACGCCGACACGGCCCCGGAGACCCTCCCCGAACGTCCCACCGAACTGGCCCGCATCGATGCGACCGACGACGGGGAGGATGAAGACGACACGGACGACCCCGCGGAAGACGAGGACGAGGAAGACGCACCGGAAGAAGACACGGAAGAGGAGACGGAGCCCGCCGACGACGAGGAGCGCGAGCCGGAGACGGAACCTGCCCCCTCCGATGAGACCAGCGCCGAAAGTGAGGACCTCTCCGACGAGGTCAGCGACCGCGCCGCGCGGACGCGGGACCGTTCCGAGCGTGATGCGGAGTATGCCGGTGGGATCGTGGCTCTCACGAACGACGACCGCCCGAAGGCCCGCCTCATTCCGGCAACGGTGGACCGGAATGAAGAGGGCGAGCTCACCTACACGTTTTCGCTGAATGATGGGGAAAGAGAGTTCTCGCCAGACGATCTCTCGGCGGAATTGCTTGGTCAGGGCGAATCGGACGAGTCCGATGCCGCTTCCTGGGGCTTTTGGCGCCCACCTGAAGACGATTCATTCCGCAATGAACTCGTCGGATGGATCCATGGGCTGCGGACCGACCCCGCTGAAGACTTTCTCCCCGCCATTGAGCAGCGCCTCTCCAGCGACACAACCATCGATTTCGTCGCGGAGGACGGAGCCCTCACGGCGACCACCGATTACCTCTTCAACGCGGACGGGGCCTATGGCCTCGGTCAGTACGAAAACGAGACCCTGCTCGCCGTCTCGCTGCACAGCGCCGAGCCCGGCATAGGCGGCGACGCCGAATTCCTCGCTGAGCGCAGCTCCGACGACGACGCGCTGCACGAACTCTGGAGTGCGAACTTCGGCGAGTTCGAGTTCGCAACCGAAGACGCGCCGACCGTCACCCTGCATACGGTGTCCGGACAGTACGCACTCCTCTGCGAGGACTGCGGTTCCATGGAGGACGGAGGCTATCGCTCAGACAACCTAAATGGTGAACTTCAACTTCAACTCTTCGGCTCTCCGGAGGAGGTCACAGCTGGGTCCAACCTCTGGCTGGAGACCGAGGATTTGCCGGAGTCCCAGGACGGAGCATCCCCGGACATCGCAGGCCCGCGGCTCCACGGCTCGCTCTATCTGATCGAGTCCGAGCAGCCGGACCTCGAACCCGACGAGCGTTTTCTTCGACCTGGCGACGGCGAAATGCCCTCGGATGAATTACCGGAGGACTACGAGCCCATCGACGCCGAGATCAAGGGCGACGTTCAAGCATTAACAACATGGCCCTTCCCGATATCGGTGGACGAGTCAGAACCCTTCTTTTCCAGCATGCCGCGAGGGGCGCGAATCGAGGAAGGCACGGGCCCGGACGACCCGAACTTCATCTTCGGATATCCACTAGAAGATCGAGACCTTATCCGGGACCGTCTGGAGCGCTCTGAGCGTGATGACCTTCTAGCAGCTGGCGACGATGGCACAACCTACTGGGGGGCGTGGGGACGTGAGGAGGACGGTCGCCTGGTCCACAGCCAAGCTTTCTTTGAGGAGGAGTACCAGCACGTGGACTTGCCGTTTTTCTGGGTCCACGGTGAGCAGTTCGAGGGTGGATACCAGCAATTCCTCGATGAACTCGATGAATCAGTCACCTTCGCCGTCAGTGACGGCATTGCAGCGTCCAGTCTCGGCGGCAAAGACGACTTGCTCGAGGGTGATGCCTTAGGCGAAGCGATTGCGGACCTGAGGCTTGAGGCTGACACGACCGACGAAATGGCCAAAGTAGCCACCCTCGGGTTCACCCAAAAACTGTCGGACACTTACGTCGTGGACGACACGATCACGAAGGAATGGGATGTGCCCCTTTATTCTTCCGGGAACCTCGACAACGGCACGTTCGGTGTCGACGATTTCCACTTGGATGCTGAACGGGGGCTCCTACATCTCGCGGGTACTAACTTTGAAGAGGGACTGACGCTGACGGTGGAAGAGGAGGCCGTGGCTTTGCCAGCTCGGGCGAACATGAGTATCGCGCTCTTCGGCGATGCGGACGCTCTTCAGGATACCAGTGCCGGTGCAACTTTTACGCTACAGAGTCGTGAGAGCGACTTTGTGGGCAACGACCCCATCGAATGGACGGGCGCACTTGAGGAACTCGAGGCGATCTACTCCGAAGAAGGGTTTGAGAGTCGTGGGGTGCTCTACCTGGAGCAGGAGTGACGGCTCGGCAGCCCCCCTTCCGCGTGGCTCCACCGCACATGGACGGGGTTGCGTGGACTACCTGATCGTAAACGTGTAGACGTGGGGCGCCATTTCCTGTTGTATAGGGGGAGGTGTCCATCCTGAGGGTCGTCCGCCATGTATGCAGATCAAGAGCCGTTGCTGAACCCGATCGGGGCAGAGGCACGTACGGGCGGAATCGGGCTGGGCCTCGCTCCCCTGGCGATCGCGGCGCTGATCATGGCGCTGCACACCCCGCAAATCCACGAGGCGAACATCTCGAGCTTCGTGGCTGACGTGCGGCCGACGGTCATTGAGCACGTTGCCGAGTGGCGCCCACAGGGGCCACCGCCCTGGGGGGACGTGGACCAACTGACCCCGGACGAGGTGGAGGAGATTCCGGCCGTTTCTCCGGAGTTTCGTGAGATGCCGGCTGGCGGATCCGGCGACCCCAGGGACCAGGCGCACCGCTAAGGGCCGGTTGGCCCCACCGATTGCAGGAACCGGCGGGGCTGGATCCGGCAGCGCTAGGCTTGGTCGTCGCCCTTGGCCGCCCGCTCCTCCGCCGGAGCCACTGCGCTCTCCGTAACGGACTCATCGCGGTTTTCTTCGGTATCCGCAGCGGAGTGCGCGCGCTCCTCCTGCGCATCCAGATCACGGAAATGCTGCTTCTGCGCGTTCACCATGCATCCGAACATCGATGATCCCTCCGTTTTTCGGTCGGTTTCGCCTCTCGCCGTGCGAGCCGGCTGCGCACCTCCCTTGAGTGGCCTTCAGCGTCTCGCCTGCGCCCCGCTACGTCAAGGGGCGGGGAACGTCTACAACCTGCCTGGTGCAGCGTCGTATAGTAACCGGACGCACACAGCGAGCCGACGGAGACAGCCCCAGCCCATGTGCGAGCTATTGGGGATGAGCGCCAACACCCCGACCGACCTTTGCTTCAGCTTCGCCGGGCTCCGGCGTCGCGGCGGCGCCTGCGGTCCCCACGGGGATGGCTGGGGCATCGCCTTCTACGAAGGGCGCGGTGTCCGTGTCTTCCACGATCCCTCCGCCAGCGCCCACTCCCGCATCGCCGAGGTGGTGGAGACCCACCCGATTAAGAGCGAAGTCGCACTTTGCCACATCCGGCAGGCGAACGTGGGCCGCGTTGCGCTGGAAAACACCCACCCCTTCATCCGAGAACTCTGGGGGCAATACTGGTGCTTCGCGCATAACGGGCAGATTGGCGGCTTCAAGGCTCGCCCCGGGGTCTACCAGCCCGTCGGCGACACCGACAGCGAGCACCTCTTCTGCGACCTGCTCAACCGGCTGCGAGCACGGCATACCGCGCAAAGCCATGAGGCCGACCTGCACGCGGAGATCGCTCACGCAGCCAGTGAATACGCCCGGATGGGGGTCTGCAACCTGCTGATCAGCAACGGAGATTGGCTCTTCACGTTCTGCTCTACCCGGATGGCGACGATCACCCGCCGCGCACCCTTCGGACCGGCACGACTGCGCGATGCCGATATCACGGTGGACTTCGAAGCAGAAACAACCCCCAATGACGTAGTCAGCGTGATTGCCACGGACCCGCTGACCTGCGATGAGCACTGGGAGCGCTTCGCCCCGGGCGAGTGGCGCATCTGGAAGCAAGGCGAAGTGGTGCGGAGGGAGCACGCCGACATCCCGGTTTTCGCCCACAGCAATCCCGCTTGATGTGAAGAACTTAGAGGCTGATGATCCAGCCGCGCAGATCTTCGCCGAGCCGATCGGAAACCTGCTCCAGCGCGCGACGCTCCGCCGTTGCACGATCCGTGGCCGCTCCTCGAACCGGCCAACGGTTTTCACCACGGGCCTCACCTGAACCGTCGAGCAGGCGCAAGGTCAGTCCACCGCGCTGCCAGTACCACCCATCCCGCTCCCCCAGATCCTCAAGCTCAAGAACGGCTTCCAGGCGATAGCCCCCGTCGTTTCCACCCAGACGGAAACCAGCGTCGGCAACTGCCGCCTGAAGCATCTGCGCCACCCGATCGCCGTGGTCGCCCCGCGCTTCGATCCGAAACGGGATCGCCGCGGCCTCGGCAGCCAACCGCGCCTGAAGTACCGCCAGCTCATGCCGCACCTGCACACCAGCGCCCGTAAGGACGCGCAGGGCCTTCTGTTCCTCGGTCCGCTGGCGCTGCGCCTCCAGGCCGCGGGCCAGGGCCGCTACCGCCTCCAGCGAGTCATCGGCAGCGTCCGCCTGACGCAGATAGTGGCTGGTCGCAACATCCAGACCCGCCATGCTCTCGCGTAACGCGCTGGCCGCCCGTTGCCGGTTCAGCACCACTAGAACGTGGTACCGGCCCGTCTCGGGCTCCCGCCAGGTCTCGCCAATCTCGACGCCACGCAAGGTGGCCGTCGTCCGGGTCACGACCTGCTGGCCCAGGTGGGCTTCATACCGGTTCCCTCCCTCCCCGAATGCCAGCCGCTCCTCCTGCTGTGCCGTAGCCACCACATGAACCTCGAAGGCACGCGCCAGCTCCGCCCGGGCCCGATCCTTGGCTGCGTCCTGGCTATCGGCCGTTCCCACCGCGCTTAGATAGCGCGCGCGGGGATAAGTGGCCGGCTCACCCCCTTCCACCCATTCCGGCGCGTTGGCCGGCTGGGCGCTGCTGCCCGCACACCCGGCGAGAAAAAACGCCCATACCAGGAGGATTCCGGCGAGGCCTCTCACGGCTCCCCCCTGCGGGTAACCGAGCCACCGCGCGGCGATACCCAGCGATCGAAAAGAAAGTGATACGCCCCAGCCTTGAGTTCCACCGTGCCCAGGTCCACGCGGGTCAGCGGCCGGCCTGAGCGCCCCTCGTAGACCAGCGCGAGGCGATGCTCACCGGGTGGCAAACTGATCCGGGCCATGTAGTACTGCGCCGGAAGCATCCCCCAGGTGCGTGTATCGGCCCGATCCACAGCCACCGTAAAGACATTCATGGCGAGCCCCGCTATGGGGCTGGCCTCGCGGGCCTGATCGATCATCTCCTTCTGTACCAACAGCCGACCCAATGCCCTGGCGGCGAGCGCACCCTGCTGCTCATTGAGGAGAATGCGGGCCAGGGCGTCCAGATCGTGAACGGGCTCCGCCGTCGCCGAGTCCGCCTCGGCGATGAGCCGGAAACCGCCGACAACCCTCTGGCGCGACTCGTAGTAGGGCAACGCCACACTGTGAACGCGCCCGCGGTGGTCCTGGACCATGAACCCCTGCTCGCCTTTACGCGGCGCCAGGCCCACCCCGGCAATCATGACAGCATGCGCTTTGTCGCCATGCTCGGCCGGATCCGGCCACTGCTCCAGCCCGAATGCGTCCTGCCACTCGACCCGATCGTCGTCGAGCCCGAGCTGATCCGCCAGCCGCAACAAGTCCTTCTGCAACGAGCCGGGTACGGCAACGCCCAGGCGCTCACTCTGCTCCCGGTAGGCCTCGAAAGCCTGGCGGTACGCCACCAGGGCCTGGTCCGGTTCCCCCAGATGCTCGAAGATCAGCCCGCTCAGGTAACGCGCAAAGGGATCCTGCCGGTAGACCGAGCGGCCCTGTTCCGCCGCCAAGCGCTGCAGGCGCAGGTCCACCCGCAAGGCCTCCACCCGGGCTGCATCGGCATCGCCGAGATCCAGATAATTAAACGCCATGAGCAAGTGCAGCAGAACCCGCTCATGGGGCTCGCCGGCGTAAGCGAACACTGTCTCGCCCACCATCAGGCTGCCGATGCTCTCGGAAACGCTCAGCGGATCCACCTCGGCCATGGCGTCGTAGGCTGACTCCAGGGCCCGGTTGCTGGCCTCGTATTCCCCGGCCATGCGCAACAGCGCGCCGCGATTGAGCAGATCCACCACGCGGTCCCCCGGCCCCCCGGGGTCTGCATCGAGCAATTCCACCGCCCGGCCCGGGTTGCCCTCATCGACCGCCGCCTCCACCGGTGCCATCCGGTCGCCGTAGGTACTGCACCCGGCGAGAAACGCCGCGAACACCAGCGCCCAAGCGGACCTGCTCAAGGCGCGATTCACGCCAGCTCCCCGGTCAGGGCCGTGCCGAAGCCGAGCGCACGAGCTTGCGGATCTCCTTGTTGCCAATCCAGACCTTGCGGTTGTCCGCCAGGCTGATCAGCTCCATATCGACCTGGTAGTAGCGGACCTGCCGCCGCCCTTCCTGGTCGATGATGGAGTTTACCGAGCCGAGCAGCATGAAGTCGGCGCCCAGCTCTTCCCCCATCGCCTTGCGGGTTTCCTCGCTGGCATGCAGATCCTGGTCGCGGCGCTCGTCGCGGATTCGCTCGCGCTGATCGGCATCGGCGACGAAGTCCACCTGGCCGGAGTTAATCAACTCCCGCTGGATATCGTTGACAAACGTGCGGGTATTGAGATGCTCGTGACTGAGATTGCGCACACCCCCCACGATGACGGTGGGCCGCTTGCCCTCCTCGCGGCGGAAATCCCTTAGCCATGGACGATCCAGTGCGTCGGCGATCATCTCCTCCGCGACCAAACGCGAGTCCTGGTCATTCCAACGCCCGGAGAGATCGTGCTCCGCATCCCGGTCGATCCGCTCCACCGAGTGGCCACAAGCCGCCACGCCTGCCACGGCCAGCAGCACCAGAATTGCGCGAATCCACGCCCTCATAACCCCTCGCCTCAAAGGAGACCACGCCCGCCGGACAGTATAACGCGCGATATCGCACTCAGCTCCGGCACCCCGGAGCGCAAGGGGCCACGGACCGTGGACCGCGCTAGCGAGTCGGGTTCCCCATCGCCCTGTAAACAGACTATGCAGGAAGCGAGGCCGTGCCCCTCCCCACAGCCGGTCAGACCAGGCGGGGCGACCCCTCAGTGCAGCGGCGATGGATGTTTGCCGGGCGCTCCGGGGCAAAGGTCTGGCGTATGGTCTCCAGCGGCTGCGGCGGGCAGATGCCATATCCCTGGACTATATCGCACCCCGCACCACGCGCCATTGCCAGTGTTGTGCGATCCTCCACGCCCTCGGCAACCACTTCCATCCCCAGCCGCCGGCCCAGGCCGGCCACCGACTCCACGATCCGGCAGTCGGATGAGGCCCCGGCCAGCTGCTGGACCAGCGCACGGTCGATCTTGAGGCTTGTCGCCGGAAGACGGCTTAGATACCCCAACGAAGTCTGCCCTGCGCCGAAGTCGTCGATGGCTACCCCCACCCCCCAATCCCGCAGCCGCCCGAGCACCCGGCGGGCCTGCTCCGGATCAGCGAGAACCGCCGACTCCGTAACCTCCACCTCAAGCTGCTCCGGCGAGGTGCCGGCCTCTGCGAGCGCCCGCCCCAGATCCTCGATCAGCCCCTCGTCATTGAGATTGCGCGCGGAGAGGTTCAGCGCCACGTGCCAGTTGTAGCCGTCGCGCTGTAGTTCGCCGAGATCGCGCAGCGCGGCCGAGACTACCCAGGGCGTCAGCTCGTGGATCAGGTGGCTGTTCTCCAGTTGCGGGATGAAACGTGCCGGGGTCAACAGACCGTGCTCCCGGTGCTGCCAACGCAGCAGCACCTCGGTGCCGACGACCTGCTCGCTCCCCAGGTGCCACTTTGGCTGATGGTAGAGGCTCAACTCACCGTCGTTCAGCGCCCCCCGAAAGCCGCTGAGCAGAATCAGGTTTTCGCGGCTGTTCTGATCGCTGCCCACATCGTAGACTCGCTCGCGCTCGCCCCGGCGACTGGCCAGATCAGCAGCAATGGTGGCGCGCTGAATCAGCTCCTCGGCGCTACTGCCATGCTCCGGATGATCCGCTCGCCCAAAGGTCAAATTGACGTAGAGCGGCACCCCATCGGCGACCAACGGTTCCATCGCTCGGGCGCGGACAGCTGCACGGACCTCATCGAGCCGTTCCCGCTCGACGACCACCGCGAACCGTTCGCCGTGCAGGTGGTAGACCCCGGCATCCTCCGCGCAGGCAAACCGGAGACGCTCCACCACCCCGCGGATCAGCCGCACCCCCACCTCCGGTCCAAAGGTGTTCACCAGCTCGGAGTAGTTGTCAAAGATCGCCACCAACACGGAGAAGCGGGGCGTAGCCTGTCCGGGAACCGACGTCTCCAGGCTGCGCCCCAGTTCCTGGCGCAGTGGCTGCTGGCTTGGCGCTCCGCTAACCGGATCCTCGCCGAGCAGGCGTCCTACGGCTTGGCCGAGCATGCCCACTACCCCGCCGACGACCATGAAGAAAACCGCACGGTAGACCCAATTAACCGGCTCCTGCATCTCGCCGGTAGCGGTGTCGATGGGCATGCCCGGCCCAAGGGCCAGCCCGCCGGCCAGTCCGGCGGCAATGCCGCCGACAGCGCCGAAGAGCGCAGCCCCCAGCAGTATGGGTAGATACATGATGTGGGAGAAGGCGTACCGGATACCGCCGGTGTGCCAGACCAAGAGTGTAGCCCCGGCAATCAGGATGGCGATCACGGCGACGGCGAGCCAGCGGCGCTGGCCGGCGGGATGCTGCCATCGCGTCAGGGCCAGCGCCAGGGTTCGATCGACCCGCAGCATGATTCTCACCACTCATAAAGTCCCGGTAACTCAGTCCGTTGCGATCACCCCGCCACCATTCAGTGGCTTACGCGGTACTTTCGTACGGCCTGTGCGGAAAACGCCCCGCCCCGCCGGACCGCCGAAGGCCTTCACCGTGGCGAAAGGTCTGGCGCCCTCAGCTGGTGCGTTCTAAGCCCCTTCTCTCAAGGTATTCATATCAATGACGAAGCGATACTTCACATCACCGCGCTTCATGCGCTCGTAGGCGTCGTTGATGTGTCGGATGTCGAGCATCTCCACATCACAGGCGATGTTGTGCTCGGCGCAGAAATCGAGCACTTCCTGCGTTTCCGGCATGCCGCCAATCAACGAGCCGGCGAGGACACGCCGCTTGAAGACCAGGCCGCCAGCCTCGACGGCCGGCTCGATGGGCTCCAGCAAACCAACGAGGATGTGAACGCCGTCGTACTTGAGGCAATTGAGATACGGGTTGAGGTCGTGCTGCACCGGGACGGTGTCCAGCATAAAGTCGAAAGACTCCGCGGCCGCGGCGAGTTGCTCCTCGTCGGTGCTGACCACCACGTGGTGGGCGCCCTGCGCCTGCGCTTCGGCCACCTTGGCCTCGGAGCGGGTAAAGATGGTCACTTCCGCCCCCAGCGCGCGGGCGAACTTCACGCCCATGTGCCCCAGCCCCCCCATGCCGATGACGCCGACTCGGTGCCCCGGCTTCACCCCGTAGTGCCTGAGCGGAGAGTAAGTGGTGATCCCGGCGCACAGCAGCGGCGCGGCCGCCGCCGGGTCGAGGGCTTCGGGGACCCGGACGACAAAACGCTCGCTGACGACGATCTGCTCGGAGTATCCGCCATACGTTACCGAGCCATCGTGTCGGTCCTGCCCGTTGTAGGTGAGGATCGGGCCACTCAGGCAGTACTGCTCCAGACCCTCCGCGCAGGCACTGCACTCACGGCATGAATCGACCATGCACCCAACGCCGACGAGATCACCGGGTTTGTAGCCGCTGACCTGTGGCCCGACAGCCGTGACCCGGCCGACGATCTCGTGGCCCGGAACAACCGGGTAGATGGTCATGCCCCAGTCGTTCTCCACGAAATGAATGTCTGTATGACAGACGCCGCAGTAGTCGATCTCGATGGCGATGTCATCGCCGCGCAGCCCCCGTCGCTCAAGCTGCCAAGCATTAAGTCCGGAGGTCTCGGAATGAGCGGCGTAGGCGCGGACGGTGGTCGGCTGCGTCATGGCGACGGCTCCCTTAGCGGCTTGATTGGACGCGGATCACGCTCAGTAATCCTCAGGCCGTTGACCCGGTCTTTGTCAAGCCGCGGGGAATTAGGGTTGTGCACCGACTCCGGTGGCGCCCGATCCGTGTGCTAGCGCCGTCGCGAGGGCGCGTCCTCAACAGCATTCACGCTCGATGGCGGTGAGCATGCTCAGCCCCGCCTCATCCCCACGCTGACTCAATAGCTCCCGGATCACATTGATCTGCGCATGGACCACCAGGCGCGTGTCCGGCTCTGAGCCGTGCCGACCACCCAACTCGCGCTCCAGATAACGCCTCACCGGGCTCTCATCAGGCTCCTCCGCGATATGGCTTTCAATGCATTGGAGCAGGCGCTGAATGGCCCGCTCACAGTCCAGAACGGGCCCGAACTCAGACATCGCCGTACTCGATCACAAGGTCTTCGTCACGCACCACCATCTGGCACATCAGGCGCCAGTTCGTAGGCAGATCATTGACGCGCATGCGATCGATTTCCGCCTGGGTAACTTTGCCCAGCTCGAGCAGGACCCGCTCCTCGCGGTCCGTGAGTGGCCCCGCCATTGTTCCTTTCGTGACACCGTAGTGGACATAAACCAGACCGGAATTATTGCGTTCTGATTAGAACGCTCTATATCTTGTGAGTGATATGCATGAGCGTTTGACTCTGCAGGGTTTCCTCGATCTGGTGCCGGATGAGGCGCATGCCGAGGCACTGTTCCTGTCGGCGCGCTGGCCGGAGGGCCCGGTCTGCCGTTGGTGCGGTTCCGTTGGCAACGCGCGCTGGCTGCCGGGACACAAGATGCTTTTCCATTGCCGCGATTGCGGTCGGGCCACCTCAGCGCGCTCAGGTACGCCGATGGAAGCCTCTCACCTTCCCGTCCGGACCTGGCTCATCGCGATGTTCCTGATGGCGTGCTCATCCAAGGGTATTTCCGCCCGTCAGCTCGGCTTCTGGCTCGGCCTCCAGTACCGAACCGCTTGGCACCTGTCGCACCGGATCGCCAGATGATGGCCAGCGACGATCCGGTGCTGCGTGGCATCGTGGAGATGGATGAAACCTACGTGGGCGGTGGTCCGCGCACTTGGAACGTGGGCGATGCAACGGATAGCAGCTCCAGACGGGCGCATCCCAGCCACCTGACGGTCAACCATTCCAGGCGTGAGTATGCCCGAACCGACGCCGACAGCGGGGAGCGCGTTCACGTCAATACGGCGCAGTCGTATCACGCGCTACTCCGACGCATCGTGGTGGGCGTGCATCACTGGGTCAGTGGCAAGCACCTGGATCGCTATGCTGCCCAAGCGACGCACGCCTGGAATCATCGCAGACATGACGCGAACACCTTGATCTCGCTGCTCGCCCGCCCGGCCGAGCCCTTGCCATTCCGGGTGCTGACCGCATGACGGCCGCGGCCATCCACCGCACCGACCTGCTGCCCACGGCGATGAACCCCGGCAAGGCCGCCGCGGTGCGCGAGCTGCTGCGCGCCTGGCGCCGCGCGGCGCGGGCGGTCGCCGCGGACCAGTGGACGCGCTTGTTCCGCGACGGCAGCTTCGCCAAGAACCTGTCGGCGGCCCAGGAGGCCGCCGCGCCCGGTGTCGCCGCGGCCAAGGCGGAGATCGGCGCTCAGCGCCTGCAGATGGTGCGCTATCAGGTCGTCGGCACGCTGAGCTCGTTCATCGCCAACCGCCAGAACGAGTTCGCCGAGATCATCGCCCGGCACGAGGGCTTCGACGAGCGCACGCGGCACATGCTGCGCGTCGTCAACAAGGCCGGGGCCTGGTTCGACCTGCGCCGGGATGTCGTCATGCCGGACACCCGCGAGTCGGTCCCGGAGACGGTGCGCGACCTGGCGCGGCGGATCATGCGGCACGTGCTCGGCCGGCACCGGCGGCCTTCGTTCCAGCGGGTGAACATGGTCATCGATCGGCGCCAGGCCACGCTCGCCGAGGCGAGGCACGCCTCGGCGTTCCCGCTGTGGCTGCGCCTGGGCACGCTCGAGCGGAGCCGACGGGTCGAGATCCCGCTGCAGCCCCACCCGTACTTCGAGCGGCGGGAGGGGCGGCGCTGCCAGACAGTCCAGGTCAACGAGGACCGGGACGGACGGATCCGCGTGGGCGTCGTCACCGACGTCTCGGCGCCGTTCGCCGAGCGGCGTGCGGTCTACACCCCGCTGCGCGACGACCTCGCGATCGACTTCGGGTTATCGACGCTGATCGCCACCGACGCCGGCGACCGAATGGGGCGCGGCGCGCTTGAGCACCTCGAGCGGCTCGATCGGCGCCTCACGCGCATCGCCCGGCACCGGCAGAAGGCCGGGCTGAAGGTGCTCTCGAGTCGTCACGACAGGGCCGTGCGGCAGCTCAGAGGCTGGCTGCGCACGGAGATCAACCGCATCCTGAACCGCCGCGTGTACCTGCACCGGCCCGCCCACCTGACGGTGGAGCGGCTCGACTTCCGGATGCCGGGGCTGTCGAGGCGGATGAACCGGATCCTCACCAACTGCGGGCGCGCCGTCCTCCGGGCCAAGCTCCGGGACCTGGAGGAGCGCTACGGCGTGACGCACACCGAGGTCAATGCCGCCTACAGCTCGCAGACCTGCTCGCACTGCGGCTGGACGGAGCGCGCCAACCGCCGCAGTCGGTCCGAATTCCGGTGCCGCTGCTGCGGTCGCCGGATGCACGCCGACGTCAACGCGGCCCGGAACCTCGGGGCGAGACGTTCTTGCCCCGTCATGGGGAACCCGCGCCGCGGCCGGCGTGCTGTCCTCGACGAGGCGCTCCGGCGCTTCGCCGAGCGACAGCCGTGCCACCCCCCGGAGGCGGTGCGGCGATCCCCTGGGCGGGGCTCCAGGGGTGACCCGGGCGATCCCGGAGCGCGGGACGATCCGGGGATCACGTTGCGGAGCGCACAGCCACAACATCTTGGGGCTGAAAGCGCAACGCAATAATGCCCAACCAGACAACTGCCACACTCTCCGTTCTGGCAGTCGAACGAGATCGGGATGTGGTTCCGGCGAGCCAGCTTAAGGACCGGCTCCGTATGACTGCCCGCCACCGCCTCCACAGTCTGTTCCCCGTGCGCCGGATGCCTGAAGGTCTGGGCATAGTTACCTCCTGCCTTGCCAAATGGGTTACACATCGATCGAAACACCCTCCTCTCGAGCAAGTTTCGAGCCAACTTTCACCCAAGGGGGAAGTCCGGTTCAGGCAACACCGTTTCCACGGAATCGGGTCAACGCCAGGGGACGGCCCCTCACCCAGACCAGCTGTCGCCGTGTAACGATCCATCGCACGAGTAACGGAGAAACGCTGGCGGGAACCCAGCGCCCCAAGCCCTTGCTTCTGGATCGACCAGGATTCCACAGAACCTGTGGAAAACCGTGTGGAGAAAGTCGGCCGAACCCGCTTCGCGAGGGCCTTCACGGTCCATTGGATAAAGATTATTCAGCCGCAAATCCTCAACAAATCAGAATCTTGCGAAACCCCGTTCCAGATGTCAGCGGCTTACGCGGGGTTCTCGCATCGCTTGTGCAGAAATAAGCGTGCCGGTTCTGGATCGGGCGGGATTGTCAACCCCGCAACCCCGATGAAACGAAAGATCGTGTTGCCAGGCGCCACGCTATACCCGGGTTCCCGCAGGCCCACCGCCCATGCCCCGCAAGGGACTTGACTGCCCAAGCGCAGGGCCCAAACTCCGTGCACTCGCCGGCCAGGAATTCAAAGGGGTGAGGCACCCGGATCCCATGCCCCGACTGTCAGGCTAGAAGGCGCCTCGATGCGGTACCCTGGAGCGAGAACGTCGGGGCGATAGGAGCGAGATATGGCCCGCTACTCCCAAGAGCGCAAGCAGGCGATCCTGGCCAAGCTGCTGCCTCCGTATAACCAGACCCCGAAGGAGGTCAGCGACCAGGAGGGCGTCTCCTTGGCGACCCTCTACAAGTGGCGGCGTGAGGCCCGTGAGCAGGGCACCTGCGTGCCCGATGCGGGCACGCCGGGCGCGGAGTCCTGGAGCGGCCGGGACCGGTTCGCCGCCGTCGTGGAGACGGCCTCCATGAACGAGCATGAACGCGCCGAGTACTGCCGGCAACGGGGGCTGTACGTCGAGCAGCTCCAGCGCTGGCGGGCCGACTGCGAGCGGGCGCCTGAGCTCGCCGAGGGGCAGCGGCGCAAGCAGCAGGACGAGCTGCGCGACGAGCGTAAGCGGAGCAAGGAGCTCGAGCGCGAGCTCAAGCGCAAGGAGGAGGCGCTCGCCGAGACCGCGGCGTTGCTGACCCTGCGAAAAAAAGCCGGCGCGATCTGGGGCACGGAGGGCGAGGACGGATGATCCCCGCCTCAGATCGCGAAATGGCCGTGGAGCTGATCGACGAGGCCCGCGAGGCCGGGGCGCGGCTCGCCCCGGCCTGCGAGGAGCTGGGGCTGTCGCCGCGCACCTACCAGCGCTGGCAGCAGGGCGAGGACGGCGGAATCCGGACGGACCAGCGACCCTCGGCGCCTCGGCCCACGCCCTCCAACGCCCTGACGGTGGAAGAGCGGGAGGCCATCCTGGCCGCCTGCCATGAGCCGGAGCACGCGGATCTGCCGCCGGCGCAGATCATCGCCCGCCTGGCCGACGAGCGCGGGGTCTACCTCGCCTCCGAGTCGAGCTTCTACCGGGTGCTGCGCGATAACGCCGAGCAGCGCCACCGCGGGCGCAGCCGGCCGCCGGTGCGCCAGAAGCGCCCTAAGAGCCATCGGGCCGATGGTCCCAACCAGGTTTGGAGCTGGGATGTCACCTGGCTACCCGGCCCAGCCCGAGGTATCTTCCTGTATTTGTTCATGATCGTCGACATCTACTCGCGCAAGGTCGTCGGCTGGGAGGTCCATGAGCACGAGTCAGCCTCCGCCGCGGCCTCGCTGCTCGAGCAGACCGTGCTCGCCGAGGGCTGCGTCAACCAGCCCCTGGTGCTGCATTCGGACAACGGCTCGCCGATGAAGGGGGCGACCCTGCTGGAGACGTTGCGTCGGCTGCAGGTCGAGTCCTCCTTCAGCCGCCCAAGGGTGTCGAACGATAATCCTTTCTCAGAGGCGCTGTTCCGGACGTGCAAGTACACGCCGGGGTTCCCCAAGGGTGGCTTCAGCGACGTCGGTGCAGCCCGTGAGTGGGCCGCACAGTTCGTCCACTGGTACAACTACGAGCACCGGCACCGCAACATCCAGTACGTGACCCCGCACCAGCGTCACACCGGGCAGGATCACGAGATCCTCGCTCAGCGCCAGGCCCTGCTCCATCAGGCCAAGGCGAACAACCCGCAGCGCTGGAGCGGCGAGGTGGGGGACTGCACCCCGGTCGGGTCCGTGTGGCTCAACCCCGAGCGGGATCCGGAGACCGACGGGGGAAGGCGTAAAAACTAAAATCGCTCGAGGCGACAGGCCGCTTGACAACCGCCGCAGGATCGCTTCGCCTTCGGTGGCGTCCTGGCGGCGCTTGGCGAGGCCTCGCCGGCTGTTC
>PUNM01000015.1 GCA_003552625.1 Ectothiorhodospiraceae bacterium | reverse complement strand
GAGGCCGTGACGACGGTGCCCGCGGTCGCCAGGTTGCAGGCGAAGCCGCGGCTCGGGGTCAGCTGCGTGATGTTCTTGCCCACGGTTGCTATGACGTGGCGGCCGAGCATCAGAAGCCCGGCGACGATGCCAGCGGCGCCGAGAATCAGGACCCAAAGCGGAACCGGCGCCTCCGTCTGAATCTCGCCGGAGGTTACCGTGGCTACCACGGCGGCCACCGGGCCCACAGCATTGGCCACATCGTTGGAGCCGTGGGCAAAGGCCATGGCACAGGCCGTGATGATCATGAGGACTGCGAAGACGCGCTCCACATTCCGGAACTGGTAGCGACGATGGCTTCGCGTGTCGAACCGTAGGCGCTCGATGAACCATTTGCCGATCACGGCCATCCCTGCCCCGATGGCCAGGGACAGGGAGAGGTTCACCAGGAATCCGAGCTCCAGGCCGACGTATTGCAGTCCGCGGAAGAGCGTGATCACCGAGACGAAGAAGCCGGTCAGGAAAATATAGAGGGGGACCCACTTCTTGGCGGCCTCGAGCGGGTGCCGTCGATCGAGAACCAGGAGTTGGACGGAGCGAAAGAGCAGGAAGCTAACGATGGCTGCAAGGAACGGTGAGGTAACCCAGCTCGCAGCGACCTGCCCCACCGCGGGCCAGTGGATGGCCCCCCAGCCCAGCCCGGCGATGCCGAAGCCTACCAGAGCCCCGATGATGGAGTGGGTGGTCGAGACCGGCCACCCCCGCCAGGACGCGACGAGCAGCCAGACGCCCGCAGCGGCGAGCGCCGCCAGCATGCCGAAGACGAGAATCTCCTCCTCGCCCACAAGGCTGCTGGTGTCGATAATACCGCCGCGGACCGTCGCTGCCACCGCGCCTCCGGCAAGAACGGCGCCGGCGAATTCGAAAATGGCCGCGACGACGACCGCCTGGCGGATGGTGAGCGCCCGCGAGCCGACCGATGTGGCCATGGCATTGGCCACGTCGTTGGCGCCAATCCCCCAGGCCATGAAAAGCCCGAAGGCGGCAGCCAAAACGAGGTAGACGACGGCGTATTCCATCGATCAGCGCGCGAGCAGGATCTGGAAACGCGCGCCGGTTTGCTGTGCGCGGTCGGCGAGGGTGCCGAGGGCCTCAATGATCTGATAGAGGAACATGACGTCCACCGGGTAGAGTTCCCGCTCGATGGCGAAGAGCTGCGAGCGCAGTTCAACCTGCATGCGGTCGGTCTCGGCCTCCAGGTCGTCGAGGCGGTCGAGCAGGGTCTCGACAATTTCCATCTCGGCTCCGCGAAAGCCAGCCTCCACGAGCTCATCCAGCTCCCGCACAGAGGCTTTGGCCTGACGTGCTGCCTCAATCCCCTGATCGAGAAGGCCGAGGGTTGGCTCCACCAGTGCGCCCGGCCACTGCATCTGGCGGCCGATCATCAGCCCGGCGATATCTTTGCCCTTGTTGGCGATGCGGTCCTGAGCACGCAGAAGTTCAAGGAAGTCCCGGCGGTCCCACGGCATGAACAGGTCCGGTGGAAGGTGCGCGCGGATTTCCTTCTTGAGCCGATCCGCCTCGTGCTCGTGATCGACAATCTGGCGGTGGGCGTCGCGCATGCGCTGTATATCGCCCGCCGCCGAGGCGCGGAAGAGCTCGGGGAGCACTTCCACGCACTCGACCACCTCCTCCATGTGCTGCTGCAGGGGGGCGACCGGTGAAGTACCGAAAATGCGGGCGAAATAGCTCTTCACGGGTTAACGCTCCTCACGCATCCACTCGGCGGCGGCGCGGGCGTGGTAGGTGAGAATGGCATCCGCTCCGGCCCGGCGCAGGGAGGTCAGCGCCTCCAGAACGCAGGCGCGCTCGTCGAGCCAGCCGTTCTGGCCCGCGGCCTTGAGCATCGAGTACTCCCCGCTGACCTGGTAGGCGAACGTGGGCACGCCGAACTCGTCCTTGATCCGCCGGATGATATCCAGATAGGGGAGCCCGGGCTTAATCATGAACATATCCGCGCCCTCCTGGAGGTCCAGTGCCACTTCGTGGAGGGCCTCGTCGCTGTTGCCCGGGTCCATCTGGTAGCTGTGCTTGCCCGGTCCGGCGGGGGAGCTGCCGAGGTTGTCGGCAGAGCCGACCGCGTCACGGAAGGGCCCGTAGTAGTCCGAAGCGTACTTGGCCGCGTAGGAGAGCACACGGACGTTGCGGTGGTCGTGGGACTCCAGCGCGCTGCGGATGGCGCCGATCCGCCCGTCCATCATGTCCGACGGGGCGACAATATCCGCGCCCGCTTCGGCGTGGGAGAGGGCCTGACGGACCAGCACCTCCACCGTCTCGTCGTTAAGGACGTAGCCGGTGTCGTCGATCAGCCCGTCCTGGCCGTGGCTGGTGAACGGGTCCAGGGCGACATCGGTGATGACCCCCATCTCCGGTACGGCATCCTTAATGGCGCGGGTGGCCCTTTGCGCGATCCCGGCCGGGTTGTACGCCTCCCGGGCGTCGTCGGTCTTGGCCTCGGTGGGGGTTACCGGGAAAAGAGCCATGGCCGGAATGCCCAGCTCTTTGATTTCCCGTACCTCATGAATGAGCCGGTCGATCGACATGCGTTCGACCCCCGGCATCGAGGGGACCGGCTCAGTGCGATCCTCCCCGTCGAGGACAAAGACCGGCTGGATCAGATCTTCCGGGCCAACCCGGGTTTCGCGCATGAGGCGACGGGAGAAGTCGTCACGACGCATCCGGCGTGGGCGCCGGAGCGGGTAGCCACCGTTGAACTGCGGAAGGGAGCTGCGGGTCACGACGGCCTCCGTTTTGCGCTGCTCAAGAACGAGGATGATTATGCCCACTTGCTCGTCCCTGCCCAAGAGGGGCGATTCATCCGGAACTCCGAAAGACGTACGGCTGTCACACGGCCTAACGCCTTACGTGGCGTTTATGAACCGAGCGCAAACTCAGTCATAAGAGAGGAGGTTGAACGATGCGCAAGATCTGGACGGTGCTTGGTGTCCTGACCATCGCGGGCGGGCTGCTCCTGGCCGGTTGCGGAAACGGTGACTTCGAGGAGCTCGATGAGTTCGATGAGATGCCTGAGGAGGATCAGGGCTTCGAGGATGACTTCGAGGACGACGGCTTCGAGGACGATTTCGAAGACGACGATTTTGATGACGACTTCGAGGATGACTTCGGTGGCGACGAGGAGTTCTGATCGGCTCCTCGCGCGGTGATCTCCCGCGGAGGTCGTTCATGCAACGGGGCGGGCCACTGTGACGGCGGCCCGCCCCGTTGCGTTTTCGCTGCTAGCGATTGCCGTTGAGCTGGCGGCTGCGCTCAACGAATTCGTGGATGATGGGCGTCAGGATCAGCTCCATAGCGAAGCCGGTCTTGCCGCCAGGGACCACGATGGTGTTGCGCCGGGACATAAACGAGTTCGGGATCATGCTGAGCAGATACGGGAAGTCGATCCCGAACCGCTCCGGTTGCCGGAACCGGATGACGGTAAACGACTCGTCGAGTGTCGGGATATCGCGCGCAACAAAGGGGTTGGAGGTGTCCACCGTGGGCACGCGCTGGAAGTTGATGTCCGTACGTGAGAACTGTGGGGTAACGTAGTTCACGTAGTCGGGCATCCGGCGCAGGATCGTGTCGACAATCTTCTCCGCCGTGTAGCCGCGCTCGGCGGCATCGCGGTGAATCTTCTGGATCCATTCGAGGTTGACGATCGGTACCACGCCGACGAGCAGATCCACGTGCTGAGCCACGTTGTGCTCGTCCGTGACCACCCCGCCGTGAAGCCCCTCGTAGAAGAGCAGGTCGCTCCCCTCGCCTGCCTCCTCCCACTCGGTGAACTCGCCCGGGCTCAGCCCGTAAGGCTCCGCCTCTGCCTCGTTGTGGAGGTAGCGCCGCCGTTTGCACACTCCTCGTTCGCCGTAACGGCGGAAGGACTCCTCGAGTTGGTCGAAGACGTTGGCCTCCGGACCAAAGTGGCTGAGATTCCGGCCTTCCTTCGCCGCGCGCGCCAGCTGGTCGCGCATCTCCTGGCGGTTGAAACGATGAAAGGCGTCGCCTTCGATGATGACGGGGCTGACGTGCTCCCGCCGGAAGATGTGCTCAAAGGCGACCTTGACCGTGCTGGTGCCCGCTCCGGAGGAGCCGGTGACCGCGATGATCGGATGCTTTTCGGACATGGCGTATCCTCTCCGCTCGCTGATTTTCTGGGAATCCTGCTTTGCGAGCTCAGCGGGCGCTCTTTGCCGCCTCGAGCTCCCTGCGCATGGTGGCGATGGCTTGGCCATAGTCGTCGGCCCCGAAGACCGCCGATCCGGCGACGAACGTGTCGGCACCGGCCTCGGCAACCTGGCGGATATTGTCGGCCTTGATGCCGCCATCCACCTCCAGGCGGATCTCCGGATTGAGCCGATCGATGAGCTGGCGGGCCTCGGCAATCTTCTCCAGCGTCCCGGGGATGAACTTCTGGCCCGGAAATCCGGGGTTGACCGACATGAGCAGGACCATATCGACCTTATCCGCCACGTGACGAAGGACATCCAGCGGTGTCGCCGGGTTGAAGACCAGCCCCGATTTGCAGTCGTGCTCACGGATCAGGCTCAGTGAGCGATCGATGTGCTCACTGGCCTCCGGGTGGAACGTGATCCAGTCGGCGCCGGCCGCGGCAAAATCCGGAATGATGCGGTCCACCGGCTTGATCATCAGGTGGACGTCGATTGGGGCGCGGATGCCGTAGTCGCGCAATGCCTGGCAGACCAGTGGCCCGATGGTGAGGTTGGGCACGTAGTGGTTGTCCATGACATCGAAGTGGATCATGTCGGCGCCGGCATCGATGACGGCGCCGACTTCCTCGCCGAGGCGGGCGAAGTCCGCAGACAGGATCGAGGGTGCGATCAGCGGCTGTTGCATGGCTGTACCTCTTGGCTCGGTTCCGCGGCGTTTCAGCAAGCTACGGCTGCTGGCCGGGCGCGGGAACTAAAGATTCATGATTATTTGAATAACCCGCGGGTCAAGGCGTCGACTCTTCCGTAGCGGGAAGTGTCGGCGAACTGCCCGGCATTTGGGGAATCTGCCAGTGATTATGCGCCTCCTCGAGGATGAAGCGCCGGAAAGCGTCCGCCGCCGGCGACAGCCGCTTGCCAGAGCGGTGGACAAGGTACCACTGCCGCTCCAGCGGGAACCCCTCGACATTTAATACCCGCAGCCGGCCCAGCTCCAGTTCCAGGGCTACCGTATGGATCGAGACCACGCCCAGGCCAAGTCCCGCCTGGACCGATTGCTTGATGGCCTCGTTGGAGCTCATCTCCAGGCCGCCGCGGAGCGAGATCCCGCGCTCTTCGAGAAAACGTTGTACGGCATTGCGGGTCCCCGAGCCCTGCTCGCGCAGAACGAAGAGCTCGTCTTGAAGGCGCTCCAGGGGGACGGGTGTGCCGTCGGCAAGCGGATGCTCCGGGCCGGCTATGACCACCAGCGGGTTGGGCATGAAGGTCTCCGCGGCAACATCAAGCCCTTCCGGTGGGCGCCCCATGATCGCCAGGTCCATTTCGTTGTCCTGGATTCGCCGGATCACCCCCTCGCGGTTGGTGACCTCGAGCTGGAAGGTGATCCCCGGCTGGCGCCGGGTGAAGGCAGCGAGCAGATCAGTGGCGAAGTAGTTCGCTGTGGATGCTACTGTGAGTCGTAGACGGCCGCTGTTCAGGCCTCGCAGGGCCTCGAGGCCGTCGGCGAGTTCGCGGAGTTCGGCGGAGATGCGCTGGGCGTAGCGGCGCACCTCATCGCCGGCTTCCGTGAGGTAGATCCGTTTGCCAATCTGCTCAAAAAGGGGCAGCCCGACCTGTTGTTCGAGTTGCTTGATCTGCATGGAGACCGCCGGCTGCGTGAGATACAGCTCCTCGGCGGCCCGCGTGAAGCTGAGATGTCGAGCCACAGACTCAAATACCTGCAGCTGGCGAAGGGTTATGTTCATCCTCCCGGCCTCCCCGTCGGCTTGTCGATAACTTTTGACTTATCCAAAAAGCAAAAACAATTTGTTTTTCTTCTAGCTCAGCAAGGCTATGCTGTCTCTGCACCGGCCGCAAGGGGCTGCGGACAAATTGCTACACCGCCGCGCCGGACCGTCGGCGTGGACCCGAATAACGAGCAGTAACGCGTGAGGAGAGGACGATGGCGAGTAAGACCTACACCGCTGGCGTAAAAGAGTACCGTGAGACCTACTGGGAGCCGGATTACCCGATCAAGGAAAGCGACCTTCTTGCTGTCTTCAAGGTGACGCCGCAACCCGGCGTGGACCGGGAAGAGGCGGCTGCGGCCGTGGCGGCAGAGTCTTCCACCGGCACCTGGACCACTGTCTGGACCGACCTGCTGACCGATCTGGAGCACTACAAGGGCCGTGCTTACAAGGTCGAGGACGTTCCGGGCGACGACGAGGCCTTCTACGCCTTTATCGCCTACCCGATCGATCTTTTCGAAGAGGGCTCGATCGTCAACGTCTTCACCTCGCTGGTGGGCAACGTCTTCGGCTTCAAGGCCGTGCGCGCCCTGCGCCTGGAAGACGTGCGCTTCCCGCTGCACTTCGTGATGACCTGCCCCGGGCCGCCGAACGGCATCCAGGTCGAGCGGGACAAGCTGAACAAGTACGGCCGTCCGCTGCTCGGCTGCACCATCAAGCCCAAGCTCGGCTTGTCGGCCAAGAACTACGGCCGCGCTGTCTACGAGTGCCTGCGCGGTGGTCTCGACTTCACCAAGGACGACGAGAACGTCAATTCCCAGCCGTTCATGCGCTGGCGCGATCGCTTCGAGTTCGTCATGGAGGCGATCCAGAAGGCCGAGGAGGAGACCGGCGAGCGCAAGGGCCACTACCTCAATGTCACGGCCCCGACGCCGGAGGAGATGTACAAGCGTGCCGAGTTCGCCAAGGAGCTTGGCGCACCGATCATCATGCACGACTACATCACCGCCGGCTTCTGTGCCCACCAGGGCCTGTCGAACTGGTGCCGCGACAACGGCATGCTGCTGCACATCCACCGCGCCATGCACGCCGTGCTCGACCGCAACCCGAACCACGGCATCCACTTCCGGGTGCTGACCAAGATCCTCCGCATGATGGGTGGCGATCAGCTGCACACCGGCACGGTGGTGGGCAAGCTCGAGGGCGACCGCCAGTCGACGCTGGGTTGGATCGACCTGCTGCGCAAGTCCTACATCGAGGAGGATCGCTCCCGCGGCATCTTCTTCGACCAGGAGTGGGGCGCGATGCCGGGCGCCTTCGCGGTCGCTTCCGGCGGGATCCACGTCTGGCACATGCCGGCGCTACTGTCGATCTTCGGGGATGATGGCGTCTTCCAGTTCGGCGGCGGCACGCTGGGCCACCCGTGGGGTAATGCTGCCGGCGCCGCGGCCAACCGCGTGGCTCTCGAGGCTTGCGTCAAGGCGCGGAACGAGGGGCGTGAGCTGGAGAAGGAAGGCAAGGATATCCTTACCAACGCCGCCAAGAGCAGCCCCGAGCTAAAGGCCGCCATGGAGACGTGGAAGGAGATCAAGTTCGAGTTCGACACCGTGGACAAGCTGGACACGGCGCACCGGTAAAGGGGAAGGAGATTGAGCCATGAGTGAGATTCAGGATTACAAGTCCAAGCTGTCCGATCCGAACAGCCGTCGCTTCGAGACCTTCTCCTATCTGCCGGAGATGAGTCAGGACGAGATCCGCAGGCAGGTCCAGTACATCGTCGATCAGGGCTGGAACGCCGCGGTGGAGCACACCGAGCCGGAGAACGCCTTCGACCACTACTGGTACATGTGGAAGCTGCCGATGTTCGGCGAGACCGACGTGGACGCCATCCTCAAGGAGGCTGAGGCCTGCCACAAGGAGCACCCGGAGCACCATGTGCGTCTGATCGGCTATGACAACTACCGGCAGACGCAGGGGACGGCGATGGTGATCTATCGAGGCCCCATCGAGGCCTGAGCGCTCTCCGCAGCTGCCCCCCTCGCGGGGGCGGCTTGGGTCGCCGCCGCCCGTCGGCGGCCTTTCCGAATGGTGGCCGAGCAACCCCAGGGATCGGGGCCACGGCGTCCCTCGCCGGGGCGCGGCTCGGCCACCATTCGGAAAGGATATTGGCCCCTGAGCGGAGGTTCCCATGAGCGATCACGACGTCGATCAATACCGCGTTACCGAGGCACCGTACTACCGGCCCGTCGGCGACGAGGTCGATCTTTACCAGGCTGCGTATCAGGCGCGCATGCCGGTGATGCTCAAGGGACCGACCGGGTGCGGCAAGTCCCGTTTCGTCGAGTACATGGCCTGGAAACTCGAGCGCCCTCTGGTCACGGTGGCTTGCAACGAGGACATGACGGCCGCCGACCTGGTGGGCCGCTATCTGCTTGATGCCAATGGCACCCGCTGGCAGGACGGTCCGCTGACCACCGCGGCCCGTATCGGTGCCATCTGCTACCTGGATGAGGTGGTCGAGGCCCGCCAGGACACGACGGTAGTCATCCACCCGCTTACCGACCACCGCCGGACGCTGCCGCTGGAGAAGAAAGGGGAGCTCGTCCACGCCCACCCGGATTTTCATCTGGTGATCTCCTACAACCCCGGCTATCAGTCCCTGATGAAAGATCTCAAGCAATCGACGAAGCAGCGCTTCGGCGCCCTTGATTTCAGCTACCCGGAGTCCGACGCGGAGGCGGAGATTGTCGCCCACGAGACGGGGGTGGACGGGGATACGGCGGACAAGCTCGTGCAGATCGCCCACCGCGCCCGCAACCTGAAGGGGCACGGCCTGGACGAGGGGATCTCCACGCGGTTGCTCGTCTACGCCGCAAGCCTGATTGCCAAGGGGATCGAGCCCCGGCCGGCTTGCATGATGACGCTGGTCAGGCCGCTGACCGACGATCCGGATATGCGCGAGACTCTGGATCAGGCGGTGGCGACCTACTTTTAACGCGGGGTTTCGTCCGTTCGATCCTGGAGGGGTGCGATGACCGTTCGGCTGGACGATTACCGCGAGACGCTGACCGCCGCGGACCCACGTATTGCCGAGACGCTGGACGCCAGCTTTGCCGAGGCATCGCGGGTGATGTCCCCCCGCGGGCTGCACAACTTTCTGGAGGGTGCCCGCGCCCTCGCCGAGCTTGGCCGCGGTGCGGATCTGGTGATCTGCTATCTTGAGGCGATGCCCGCCGTGGCTAAGGAGGTGGGCGAGGACGTTGTGCCGGAGATCGTCGGCGCAGCCATGAAGCTCTCCTCAATGGTCAGCGGCGCGGTGATCGCGCTCCTGCTCGCCGGCCTTCCCACCGCGGCTCGGCGGCTCGGCGATCCGGACCTGCTCCTGCAGTTCCTGAATCTGGTCCATCACCTCTCCGCCAAGGCGCCGCGCGGCCTGCGGCCGATGCTGGAGAACCTTGATGAGCTGTTCAGCAAGCTCACTTTGGGCGGTTTCCGGCGCTGGGCGCTCTGGGGTGCCCAGGCCCACGTCCGGGACTTCGAGCAGCAAAGGGCGTATTTCGGGCTCGAGACTGCAGACAGTCGCGCCATGCTCCAGCAGGAGCGTCGCGGTACCCTGCTGATCGATAACCAGCGCAAGCTCAACTTCTACCTCCGGGCGCTCTGGGCGCGGGACTTTTTCATGCGCCCGACCTCCGGGGATTTTGAGACGCGCGAGGGGTACCGGCCCTTCATCGAACAGCGTGTGATCTATCTCCCGGATGCCTACGATGACTACCGCGGGGTACCGGGCAAGGAGCTCTATCGGGCGGCGGCTGCCCACGCGGCCGCGCATCTGATCCATACCACTCAGCCGTTGAGCCCCGAGCTGCTCGACGCCGGACAGATGGCGTGCGTGGGACTGATCGAGGACGCCCGGGTGGAGTGGCTGGCCATCGACGAGTTTCCCGGTTTGCAGCGGCTTTGGTTGCCACTGCACGAGGCCCAGGCCGCGATGCGCGCTGAGTCGGAGCCCGACCCGGTGGTGGATCGCCTGGAGCGTGCGGCTCGGGCCTTGCTCGATCCCGATTATGCGGACGGTGACCCCTGGGTCGAGGAGGTGCGGGAGCTCTTTGCCTACCATTACCCAGAGCGGCGCCAGGAAGTTGGTCTGGCCTGGGAGTTGGGTGTGGAGATTCACAACCGGCTGGCCCAGCGCTTTGCCATTCCCCACGCCCGGGAGCTTCAGCAGGCCGGTGCACTCTATCGCGACGACAATCGCTACCTCTTTGCCAGCGACGCCGATGAGTGGCTGGATGCGGAGTACACGCCGGCAAGTCAGCAACAGGTTCGGCGCAACGTGAATCTTTCCGAGTTCGTGAACGAGGTCGACTGCGAGCTCGCCGGGGACGATGCGCAGGAGGTCTGGGTTCTCAGTAGCGAGCTCTTCCCCTACGAGGATTACGGGGTCAGTTACAACGAGATGGAGGGGGTGGAGCCGGTCAGTCCCCCGTTCCACTATCCGGAGTGGGATTACCAGGTCCAGCTGAATCGGCCCGACTGGGTAACGGTGGTCGAGCGCCGACCGCAGCGGGGGGAACCTGAGGGCATCGATAACGTGCTGCGGGATTACCGGCCCGTTGCCAGCCGGCTGCGCTACCTGATCGACGCCCTTCAGCCCCAGGGTCTGATCCGCGAGCGGCGTCAGGAGGACGGCGATGAGCTGGACATTGATGCAGCAGTGCGCTCAATGGTTGATCTGCGCCTGGGTATGAGCCCGGATCCTCGCATCAACACGCGCTATCTCCGCAAGACTCGGGATCTGGCCGTGTTGCTGCTCCTGGATCTCTCCGAGTCCACCAACGACGCCATCAATGGCGGTGAGAAAACCGTGCTCGATCTCACTCGGGAGGCAACGGCGCTACTCGGTTGGGCGATCAACGGGATCGGCGACCCCTTCGCTGTCCACGGTTTTTCCTCTGACGGCCGCCACGACGTGCAGTACTATCGCTTCAAGGATTTTGCCCAGCCTTGGGCGGAGGAGGCTAAGTCCCGCCTGGCGGGCATGACCGGCAAGTATTCGACGCGGATGGGTGCGGCAATGCGCCACGCAGGCGCCCACTTGGTCCGCCAACCCCAGCACCGCAAGCTGTTGTTGATTGTAACGGACGGCGAACCGCATGACGTGGATGTCCGCGATCCGCAGTACTTGCGCCACGACGCCCGCAAGGCGGCCGAGACCCTGGAGGCGCGGGGCGTCACCAGCTACTGCCTGACGCTGGATCGGGAAGCCGACGACTACGTATCGCGGATCTTCGGCGCCAACGGCTACTCGGTGGTCGATCAAGTGGAGCGGTTGCCCGAGCGCCTGCCGAACGTGTTCGCGCAACTGACCCGTTAACAGCTTATCTCGGCGATCAAAACGATTTGCTTTAGCTTATTGGTCGCCATCCGTAGAGTTCCGGGGCATCATGGCGGTCAGTAGGCTTCGGCCGTCCGCTAACAAGATTCCAGTGAGGGGAGGTAGAACATGGCGTCGACCGATTTGAGCCGTCGCGAACTCGCCAACGGTATCCGGGCCTTGGCGATGGACGCTGTCCAGAAGGCCAACTCCGGTCACCCGGGCGCGCCGATGGGCATGGCGGATATCGCTGAAGTGCTATGGCGTGACTATCTGCGCCACGCGCCGCAGCGGCCGGGGTGGTTCAATCGCGACCGTTTCGTGCTCTCCAACGGGCACGGGTCGATGCTGCAATACGCGCTGCTCCATCTCAGCGGCTACGACCTCTCCATCGACGATCTCAAGAACTTCCGTCAACTCCACTCCAAGACCCCGGGGCACCCGGAGTTTGGCTACACACCGGGGGTCGAGACCACCACCGGCCCGCTTGGGCAAGGGCTGGCCAACGCGGTGGGCATGGCGCTGGCGGAAAAAGCACTGGCCGCGCACTTCAACAAGCCAGGCCACGAGATTATCGATCACTGGACCTACGCCTTCCTCGGCGATGGCTGCCTCATGGAGGGGGTATCCCACGAGGTATGCTCCCTTGCGGGGACGCTCGGGCTGGGCAAGCTCATCGCTTTCTACGATGACAACAGCATCTCCATCGATGGCGACGTCTCCGGCTGGTATACCGAAGACGTGCCCAAGCGCTTCGAGGCGTACGGCTGGCACGTTATCGGGCCGGTCGACGGCCATGACGCCGAGGCCGTTCGCCAGGCTATCGAGCAGGCGCGTGCGCACACCGACCGGCCGACGCTGATCGACTGCAAGACGGTGATCGGCTTCGGCGCCCCCAATCAGCGCGGCACGGCCGGTGTGCACGGCGCTCCGCTGGGCGATGAGGAGATCGCCGCTGCTCGCAAGGAACTGGGCTGGGAGCACGGTCCCTTCGAGATCCCGCAGTCGCATTACGAGGCGTGGGACGCACGGGCGCCGGGCGAGGCGCTGCTCCAGTCCTGGGGCGAGCAGCTTGAGGCGTATCGAAAGGACCACCCGGAGCTGGCCGCGGAGCTGGACCGCCGGATGCGCGGTGAGTTGCCGGGGAACTGGGAGGCGCTCGTCGCTGAGGCGCTGGAGAAGTTCGCCGGCGGCAAGAAAGACGCAACGCGCAAGTGCTCCCAGGCCGTCCTCAACCATTTCGGGCCGCAGCTGCCGGAGCTGCTCGGGGGGGCGGCGGACCTGACCGGCTCCAACAACACCTGGTGGCAGGGCTGCACGGCACTGACGCGCGAGCAGGCCGACGCCAATTACATCTTCTACGGTGTCCGCGAGTTCGGCATGACCGCGATCATGAACGGTGTTGCCCTCCACGGCGGGTTTATCCCGTACGGAGGCACGTTCCTGATCTTCTCCGATTATGCCCGCAACGCCGTGCGCATGGCAGCGTTGATGAAGCAGCGCGTGGTGCTGGTCTACACCCACGACTCGATTGGCCTGGGCGAGGATGGGCCGACGCACCAACCGGTGGAACAGCTTTCCACGCTCCGCCTGATCCCCAACCTCCACGTATGGCGCCCCTGTGATGCTCAGGAGACGGCGGTGGCCTGGGCGGAGTCGATCCAGCGCACCGACGGTCCGAGTATGCTGGCGCTCTCCCGTCAGGGTATGGAGCAAAAGGAGCGTGATGCGGAGCAGGCGCGCGCGATCGCCCGCGGTGGCTACGTGCTTGCCGAAGCGGACGGAGGTAACCCCGACATTGTGCTCATGGCGACGGGCTCCGAGGTGGATCTGGCCCTGGCGGCGCGGGAGCAGCTCGTTGCCAAGGGGCGGCGGCCGCGGGTGGTCTCCCTGCCCTGTCTGGAGGCCTTCTCGGCGCAGGATGCAGCCTATCGGGAGCAAGTGCTTCCTGGCGGGGTGCCCCGTGTCGCTGTGGAAGCCGGTGCGACGGGCCTCTGGCAGGCCTGGGTAGGTGATCGTGGCGCCGTGGTCGGTATCGATACCTTCGGCGAGTCGGCGCCCGGGCCGGAACTCTACGAGCACTTCGGCATGACCGCCGAGCGGGTGGTCCAGGCCGCAGAGGGGCTCCTCGGCTAACCGGGGCGAGCCGCAGGGTACGATCATCATCAGGAGAGGAGACGCGCCGTGAAAGCGAAGCGCATGAGTGATCTGCAACTGGCCGGCAAGCGGGTCCTGATCCGGGAGGACTTGAACGTACCGATCCGCGACGGCCAGGTGACCGACGACACCCGCGTTCGTGCCGCAGCAGCGAGTATTCGTCAGGCGATGGATGCCGGTGCGCGGGTCCTGGTGATGTCCCATCTGGGACGGCCGAAGGAGGGCGAGTACGATCCGGATGCCTCGATGGCACCCGTCGCCCGGCGGCTCGGCGAGATCCTGGGTTGCGAGGTTCCGGTGGCCCGCGACTGGATCGACGGCGTCGATGTCCCCGAGGGGGGGGTGGTCCTCTGTGAGAATGTCCGCTTCCAGCCCGGGGAGACCCGGGACGATGAGGATCTCTCCCGTCGCATGGCCGCGATCTGTGATGTCTTCGTGATGGACGCCTTCGGCACTGCGCACCGTGCCCAGGCTTCGACCCACGGGGTTGCCCGCTTCGCTCCGGAAGCCTGCGCCGGGCCGCTGCTGACGGCGGAGCTGGAGGCTCTGAGCAAGGCGCTCGACGAACCGAGTCGCCCGATGATCGCCATCGTCGGCGGTTCCAAGGTGTCGGGCAAGGTGCAGGTCCTTGAGGCGCTGACGCACAAGGTGGATCAGCTCATTGTCGGCGGCGGTATTGCCAACACCTTTATCGCCGCGGCCGGTTATTCGGTGGGCAAGTCCCTTTATGAAGCCGACTTCGTCGAGACAGCGCGGCGGCTGATGGACGAGGCGCGGGCCAAGGGCGGGGAGATTCCGATCCCGGAGGATGTTGTTACGGCGCGCGAGCTGGCGGCGGATGCCGAGGCCCGGGTCCACCCGGTGAATGCAGTGCCGGAGGATGAAATGATCCTCGATGTGGGTCCGCAGACACGGGCGCGGTACGACGGCATGCTGCGTAACGCGGGTACCGTGGTCTGGAACGGTCCGGTCGGTGTCTTCGAAATGGCGCCCTTCGCCGAAGGCACGCGGGCGCTGGCGGATGCGATCGGTGCGAGTGCCGGCTTCTCCATAGCCGGCGGCGGGGACACGCTTGCCGCTGTCGAGCAGTTCGGCGTTACCGACCGGATTTCCTACATCTCCACCGGCGGCGGCGCGTTCCTGGAGTTCCTGGAGGGGCGCGAGCTCCCGGGGGTCGCTGCCCTGGAGCGCCACAAAGCGGCTGAATCGTGATTGACCCGGGTGGCAACGGAGGGAACGGCGTGCGGATGCCCCGCCGGACCAAGATCCTGGCAACGCTCGGACCGGCCACGGACCGCCCGGAAGCGCTCGATGCGGTCCTGGCCGCCGGGGTGGATGTCGTACGCATTAACCTTTCCCATGGTGACCTTGAGGACCATCGCCGGCGGGTCGAGGCGGTTCGGTCGTGGGCAGAGCGGCAGGGCCGGCGGATCGGTGTTCTGGTGGACTTGCAGGGGCCGAAGATCCGCATCGAGCGCTTTCGTGAGGGCCCTGTCTACCTGGCCCCGGGAGACCGCTTCACCCTGGATCCGGAGGTGGATCCCGACGGTGGCGACCGCTCGCGTGTCGGTGTCGCCTACAAGGACCTGCCGCGTGATCTCGCCCCTGGGGATGAACTCCTTCTGGACGACGGACGGCTGGTGGTGCGCGTCGTGCAGATCGAAGGCACCGCGGTGCATACCGAGGTGCAAGTCGGCGGCGGTCTGAGCGACCGCAAGGGGATCAATCGCCGGGGGGGCGGCCTTTCGGCTCCGGCACTCACCGATAAGGACCGTGCAGATATCGTCACTGCCGCGGAGCTCTGTGCCGACTACGTGGCGGTCTCCTTCCCGCGCTGCGCCGACGATATCCACGAGGCGCGGCGATTGCTCGCGGACGCGGGAGGTCATGCCGGGATCGTCGCCAAGATTGAGCGGGCCGAGGCCCTGGAAGCGGCGGAGGGGATCATCGATGCCGCGGAGGCGATAATGGTCGCCCGCGGCGATCTGGGGGTGGAGATCGGTGATGCCGCTCTGCCGGAGGTCCAGAAGCAGCTGATTCAGACCGCCCGCGCACGGAATCGGGTGGTGATCACGGCGACACAGATGATGGAGTCGATGATCGAAAACCCGATCCCGACCCGGGCCGAGGTCTTCGACGTCGCCAACGCCGTGCGCGACGGCACGGACGCGGTGATGCTCTCCGCCGAGACTGCGACCGGCGCCTATCCCGCTGAAGTGGTCGGCGCCATGGACCGCGTCTGCCGTGCTGCGGAGCGCAGTCGCACTGTCACCGTCTCCCATCATCGCCTCGACGAGCAATTCCGTCGTGTCGATGAAACGATCGCCATGGCCGCGATGTATGCCGCCAACCACTTTCACATCAAGGCGTTGATCGCCATTACCGAGTCCGGCGGCACTGCATCGTGGATGTCGCGGATCAGCTCGGGACTGCCCATCTACGTCCTCACACGTCACTCGGAGACGCGGGGGCGCGTGACCCTTTATCGTGGGGTCTATCCGCTCGAGTTCGACCCGGAGCAAGAGGACCTGACCGCCCTCAAGGGCCGCTTGCTAAGCCGGCTCTCGGCTCAAGGCCTGGTCTGCCGGGGCGATCATGTCGTCGTCACCCACGGTGAAGAGCTTGGGGCAGCCGGGGGGACGAACACCTTACGCATCGTCTGCGTAGACGATTATCTGGATCAGTAGAGACAACAAGTAGCGGAGGAGTCGAGACTATGGCGATGATAACCCTGCGGCAGCTGCTCGATCATGCAGCGGAGCACGGCTACGGGATGCCGGCGTTCAACGCCAACAACATGGAGCAGCTCCACGCTATCATGGAGGCGGCCAGCGAGTGCGACAGCCCGGCGATCGTCCAGGCCTCTGCCGGTGCGCGCAAGTACGCTGGCGTGCCGTTCTATCGGCACCTGCTCGAGGCCGCGGTGGAGACTTACCCCGACGTGCCGCTTGTGGTTCACCTGGACCACGGGGCCAACCCGGGCGCCTGCATGCGGGCGATCCAGTCCGGCTTTACCTCGGTGATGATGGATGGATCCCTCCACGAGGACGGCAAGACCCCGGCGGACTACGATTACAACGCCAGCGTCACCCGCCGCACGGTGGAGATGGCCCACGCCGGCGGTGTTTCGGTCGAGGGCGAGATCGGTGTCCTGGGCTCGCTGGAAACGGGCGAGGCCGGCAAGGAGGACGGCGTCGGTGCCGAAGGTAAGATGGACAAGGACAAGCTCCTTACCGACCCGGAGGAAGCGGCGCAGTTCGTCCGCGATACCCATGTGGATGCCCTGGCTATCGCCTGCGGTACGAGCCACGGTGCCTACAAGTTCACCCGTCCGCCGACGGGCGATATCCTGGCGATCAGCCGGATCAAGGAGATCCACCAGCGCCTGCCGGACACCCACCTGGTCATGCACGGCAGTTCCCAGGTGCCGCAGGAGTGGCTGGAGCTGATCAACCAGTTCGGCGGTGAGATCCCCGAGACCTATGGCGTGCCGGTCGAGGAGGTCCAGGAGGGCATCCGCAACGGCGTGCGCAAGGTCAACATCGACACGGACCTGCGTCTGGCCTCTACCGGTGCGGTGCGCAAGCATCTGGCGGAGAACCCGTCGAACTTCGACCCGCGGAAGTTCCTCAAGGCTTCCACCGAGGCCATGAAGGAGATCTGCAAGGCCCGCTACGAGGCCTTCGGCTCGGCGGGCATGGCGTCCAAGATCAAGCCGATTCCGCTCGAGAAGATGTTCGAGCGCTACGAATCCGGCGAACTGGACCCGAAAGTCGGCTAATCCCTTTGCGGGATTGCTCCCGCTGCGCTGGGCTGTGAAACTGCCAGCAGTCCAGCGTTCGCGGGAGTGCCCTGCCTGTCATGCGTCACTTCGGAAGCATCTTCCTCAAAGGGCTTCTGGCCGTTCTGCCGGCCGTCGTCACCCTCTACCTGATCTACTGGCTGATCGTGACCGCCGAGCGTGCACTCGGTGCCATTGTCCGCGTCTTTATCCCGGATGCCTGGTATCTGCCCGGTATGGGCGTCGTGCTGGCTGTCGCCGGCATCTTCGCGATCGGTGTCCTGCTCAACGTCTACCTTCTGCGCCGCCTCTGGGACTGGGGGGAGCGTGTTCTGCTCCGGCTGCCGGTGATTCGTACCATCTACGGGGCCGTGCAGGACCTGACCGGGTTTGTCTCGCGCGCCGAGGAGTTCGGCGATCAGGTGGTCAAAGTGCCGCTGCCGGGCTCCGAGTACCGGGTGCTTGGCGTGGTGACCCGCCGCGACTGGGAAGGGGTCGCCCGCGGCCTGGGCGGAGACGACACGATCGCCGTCTATACCCCGATGAGCTACCAGGTTGGTGGCTATACACTCCTGGTGCCGGCCTCCGTGGTCGAGCCAGTCGACATGAGTGTTGAGGACGCAATGCGGTTTGCGGTGACCGCGGGGATGTCGACCCAGAGGGAACGCACCGAACCGCCAACGGAGGAGTACTGAGACCACCCTTGGTGGTCGATGAATAACAACAATCCGCTCACCGCTGCGCGGGGGAACCGGGGGGCCCACAAGGCTCGCGCCGGAGCGGAGTGGCTATCCGCGACTCCGTCGCCCCGACAGCACGGGCGTCTCTTAGCCAAGAGAGGTGAACCATGCGATCGATACCCGAGTTGCGCGACGATCCCGATCCGGAGGAGATCCGTGAGTGGCTGGATGCGCTCGATGCCGTGATTGAGCACGAGGGGGCGGAGCGCGCCCAGCAGATTCTGGAGCATCTGGTTACCAAGGGGCGGCGGCGTCTGGGCCATCTGCCCTTTAAGGCCACCACTGGCTACGTCAATACGATCCCGCGGCATCTGGAGGCCCGTCCACCGGAGTACGTGGATCACCACCTGGAGTGGCGAATCCGGGCGCTGGTGCGCTGGAACGCCATGGCCATGGTGGTGAATGCCAACCGCCAGCACGACGGCATCGGCGGCCACATTGCCAGCTACGCTTCGGCCTGCACGTTGTACGAGATCGGTTTCAACCACTTCTGGCGGGCGCCAAACGACGAGCAGGACGGCGACCTGGTCTTCTTCCAGGGCCACTCCGCTCCGGGGATCTACGCCCGCGCCTTCCTGGAAGGGCGGCTAACGGCCGATCAGCTGGGCAAGTTTCGCTGCGACGTGGATGGGGACGGCATCAGCTCCTATCCTCACCCCTGGCTGATGCCCGACTTCTGGCAGTTTCCGACCGTTTCCATGGGGCTCGGACCGATCCAGGGCATCCAGCAGGCGCGGTTCATGAAGTACCTCCACCACCGGGGTATCAAGGACACTTCCGATCGCAAGGTCTGGGTGTTCATGGGCGACGGTGAGATGGACGAGCCGGAGTCCCTCGGCTCCATCGATACTGCTGCCCGGGAAGGCCTCGATAACCTGATCTTCGTGGTCAACTGCAACCTGCAGCGCCTGGATGGGCCCGTGCGAGGTAATAGCAAGATCATTCAGGAGCTTGAGGGAGATTTCCGGGGTGCCGGCTGGAACGTCCTTAAGGTGATCTGGGGATCCCGCTGGGATCCGCTCATTGAACTCGACCACACCGGCCTGCTCCAGCAGCGAATGGAGGAGGCGGTGGACGGCGAATACCAGGCGTTCAAAGCGAAGGGCGGGGATTACACACGCAAGCACTTCTTCGGCAAGTACCCGGAACTCGAGCAAATGGTGGCGGGGATGTCGGACTACGACATCTACCGGCTCAACCGTGGCGGCCACGACCCGCACAAGGTCTACGCCGCCTACCACGCGGCGGTGAACCATACCGGGCAGCCGACGGTTATCTTGGCCAAGACGGTCAAGGGATATGGGATGGGCGAGGCCGGTGAGGGCCAGAACATCACCCACCAGCAAAAGAAGATGGGGGAGAGTGCGCTGCGCAAGTTCCGGGATCACTACGAGATTCCGATTCCGGACGAGCAGCTGGAGGAGACGCCTTTCTACAAGCCCGAGGACGATGCCCCGGAAATGCGCTATCTGCAGGAGCGCCGGGAGGCTCTCGGCGGTTACCTGCCGGCACGGCTGCAGCGGGCGCCGGCCCTTGAAGTGCCGGCGCTCTCCGCTTTCGATCCTCTGCTCCAGGACAGCGGCGAGCGGACCCTATCCACCACGATGGCGTGTATCCGGGCGCTCACCATCCTCACCCGAGACAAGACCGTCGGTCAGCGTGTGGTTCCGATTGTCCCTGACGAGGCCCGTACCTTCGGCATGGAGGGGCTCTTCAGGCAGTTGGGCATCTACTCCTCCGTGGGCCAGCTCTACGAGCCGGAAGATGCCGATCAGTTGATGTTTTACAAGGAGGATCAGAAGGGCCAGATTCTGGAGGAGGGGATCGACGAGGCAGGCGCCATGTCCACCTGGATCGCGGCGGCGAGCGCCTACGCCAATCACGGCGTGAATATGATTCCCTTCTACATTTACTACTCCATGTTCGGCTTCCAGCGCGTCGGCGATCTCGTTTGGGCGGCCGGGGATATTCAGGCCCGCGGGTTCCTGATCGGCGGGACAGCCGGGCGGACCACGCTCAATGGCGAGGGGTTGCAGCACCAGGATGGCCACAGCCACATCCTCGCCTCGACCGTTCCCAACTGCATCTCCTACGATCCAGCGTTTGCCTACGAGCTCGCGGTGATCCTGCGTGCCGGAATGCAGCGCATGTTCGCCGAGCAGGAGAACGTTTTCTACTACGTCACCGTCTACAACGAGAACTACCATCAGCCCGCCATGCCGGAGGGCGTCGAAGAGGGCATCCAGCGCGGGATGTACCTCTTCGCGCCGGCCCCCGAGGGGAGCGCTCCGCGCGTCCAGCTCATGGGGTCCGGGTCGATCTTCCGGGAGGTTCGGGCCGCGGCGGAACTCCTGCGCGATGACTTCGGCGTCGAGGCGGATCTCTGGAGCTGTCCTTCCTTTACCGAGCTGGCCCGCGACGGCATGGCCTGCAGTCGCCACAACCGGCTCAAACCCGAGGCAGACCCCCAGCAGCCTTACGTGGCGCAGTGTCTCGAGGGGCATCCGGGGCCCATTGTCGCGGCGACGGACTTCATGCGTGCCTATCCGAACCAGATTCGCCCCTATCTCGAGCGTACGTTCTGGGCCCTGGGGACCGACGGCTACGGTCGCTCGGACACGCGGGAGAAGTTGCGCCGTTTCTTTGAGGTGGATCGCTACCACATCGCGGCAACGGCTGTGCGCGCCCTCGCCGACGACGGGGAGATCGCCGTGGAACGAGCCACCGAGGCGATTACGAAGTACGGCCTGGCAACCGATGCGCCCAACCCCTGGGAGGTATGACCGTGGCGGAGCAGCAGATCAAAGTGCCGGATATCGGTGGCTTCGATGCGGTGGAAGTCATCGAGGTGCTCATAAGCCCGGGCGATCGGATCGAGCCCGAGCAGTCGCTGATCACCCTCGAGTCCGATAAGGCCAGCATGGAGGTCCCCTCCGAAGTTGCCGGTGAGGTTCAGCAAGTCCATGTGAGCGTCGGCGATACCGTCTCGGAGGGGGCGCCCATCGCCACGGTCACCCTCGTCACGGAGGGCAATGGGCAGCCACAGCCGGAGAAGGCGGATGCGGAGCCCCGCGCGGAGGAGAGCGAACCGCCGTTGCCGAGTTCTGCGTCCGAACCTCCCGAGCAGGGGATGGCCCGGGATGCCGTGGATGATGCCGCTGCCGTTTCGGCGGCTCCCCCGGCGGCGTCCGCGGCAGACGGGGCGATCGACCGGGACGGCCATCGGGCTGCACACGCCAGCCCCTCGGTCCGCCGCTACGCTCGTAGCCTCGGTGTCGATCTCTCGCGTGTGCAGGGCAGTGGCCGCAAGGGCCGAATCCGCAGCGAGGATGTCGAAGCGCACGTCAAACAGGCAATGCAGGGCCAGGCGGCCGCCGGCGCAGGCCCGGCGGTGGCCGAGAGCGGGGCCGGGATCCCGCCGATCCCGGAGCAGGATTTCTCCCGCTTCGGTGAGGTGGAGCGGGTTCCGCTGACCCGGATCCAGCGGCTTTCCGGTCCACACCTGCATCGCAGCTGGCTGAATGTACCGCATGTGACCCAGTTCGACGAGGCGGACATCACCGAGCTGGAAGCGTTCCGCCAGTCCCTGAAGAAGGAGGCGGAGGCGAGGGGCGTGAAGGTCACCCCCCTCGCCTTCCTCGTTCGCGCGGCGGCCTCCGCGCTCGCCACCTTCCCCCGCTTCAATGCGAGTCTCTCCGCGGACGGGCAGGAGCTGATCATCAAGCACTACTGCCATATTGGCGTTGCGGTGGATACGCCGGAGGGGCTGGTGGTACCGGTTCTGCGCGATGCGGACCGCAAGGGCGTGATGGAGATCGCCGAGGCGCTCGGAACGCTCTCTGCCAAGGCGCGGGAGGGTAAGCTGGCCCCCGCGGATATGCAGGGCGGGTGTTTCTCGATTTCCAGCCTGGGTGGGATCGGTGGTACCGCTTTTACTCCCATCGTCAACGCACCGGAGGTGGCCATTCTCGGGGTGTCCAAGTCGCAGACCCGTCCTGTCTGGGATGGCGAGAGCTTCCAGCCGCGGTTGATGCTGCCGCTTTCGCTCTCTTATGACCATCGCGTGATCGACGGTGCCATGGCCGCTCGGTTCACGGCCTACCTGAGCCAGGTTCTCGGCGACCTGCGGAGGTTGGTCCTGTGACGCGGCGGTATCCGCTCGTTGCTGACATGGATCGCCGGGGCCGGTCCCCGGCGAGTACGGGACAGGCTGCCGGTTGGGTCGGCGGCCCGGAATGGGGCAGGAGCAGGCAATGGCACAGCGCGAAGTAAAAGTACCGGACATCGGTGGTTTCGATGCCGTGGAGGTGATTGAGGTCCTGGTCTCGCCCGGCGACACGGTGGAACCGGAGCAGTCACTGATCACCCTCGAGTCCGACAAGGCGAGCATGGAGGTGCCTGCCGAGGCGGGTGGAGTGGTTCAGGAGCTCAGGGTGGCGGTCGGTGATCGTGTCTCCGAAGGCTCTGTGATCCTGACTCTCGAGCAGGCCGAGCAGGCCGAGCAGCGCGGTGCGGGCAAGGCCGCCGAGCCAAGGGGCGGTGATGAGCCGGCGGCTCCTGCCGACAGTGCGTCGTCGCAGGCAGCAGGCCGTCCGGGCGACGCGCCGAGCGACGCGGATTGCGATGTACTCGTCCTTGGTGCGGGACCGGGCGGGTACTCGGCGGCGTTCCGTGCCGCCGACCTCGGGCTGAGGGTGATCCTTGTGGAGCAGTATCCGGTTCTTGGCGGCGTCTGTCTGAATGTCGGCTGCATACCCTCCAAGGCTCTGCTCCATGCCGCGAAAGTGGTCGATGACGCGGAGGCCTTCGCCAGCCACGGCATCTCTTTCGGCAAGCCGAGCGTCGATTTGGGCAAGCTGAACGCCTGGAAGGACGGGGTGGTCCGGCAGCTCACAAGCGGCCTGGCCGGCATGGCCAAGCAGCGCAAGGTCGAGGTGGTTACCGGGGTCGGCCGCTTTACCGGCGAGCATGAGCTTGAGGTCGAAGGCCCGGAGCAGCGGCGTACGGTCCAGTTCCGTCACTGCATCATCGCGACCGGGTCGCGGCCGTTCGTTCCGCCGTCGCTGGACGTGGACGATCCCCGGGTCATGGACTCCACGGGCGCCCTGCGACTCGAGGAAATTCCGGAGCGGCTTCTGGTGGTCGGCGGCGGGATCATCGGCTTGGAGATGGCGTCTGTTTATCGGGGGCTCGGTAGCAAGGTCACCGTCGTAGAGCTTGCAGATCGCCTGATGCCGGGCGCGGACCCCGATCTAGTCAAGGTGCTGCGCAAGCGGATCGCCAAGCGCTATGAGGCGATCCACCTCAATACCGAGGTCACCGGGGTTAAGCCGAACAAGAAATCCCTGACCGTTTCCATGTCCGGCGACGGGGCTCCGGAGTCGGAGCGCTACGATCGCGTCCTGGTCGCCGTCGGGCGTAAGCCGAACGCCGATCGGATTGGGCTCGAAGCCCTCGGTCTGGAGGCGGATGCGCACGGGTGCGTGCCGGTGGACGAGCGCCTTCGGACCCGCCTGCCCCATGTCCATGCGATCGGTGACGTCGCCGGGCAGCCGATGCTGGCTCACAAGGCCGTGCACGAGGGCAAGATCGCTGCTGAGGTAATCGCCGGAGAGCGCAGCGCCTGGGACGCACGAGCGGTACCGTCGGTGGCGTATACGGACCCGGAGGTCGCCTGGGTCGGACTCACCGAGGAACAGGCGAAGGCCGAAGGCCGGGCGTACGAGAAGGGGCTCTTTCCGTGGGCGGCAAACGGACGTGCGATTTCGCTGGATGCCAGCGATGGCGTTACCAAGCTGCTCTTCGATCCGGAGAGTGGACGCCTGCTCGGTGGCGGGATTGTCGGCCCCAATGCCGGCGACCTTCTTGGCGAGGTTGGCCTCGCGCTGGAGATGGGGGCTGATGCCCACGATATCGGGTTGACGGTACATCCCCACCCGACCCTGGCCGAAACCGTGGCTATGGCCGCCGAGATGGCGACGGGTACGATCACTGACCTGATGCCACCGCGAAAGAGGAAATAGCCCCTGCGCGCGGAGCAGCGGCAAGCATCAGCGCCGGGCGTTGGGTTAGAATGCCTCGGGTAATCGGTGTGCGATGGAGGAGCCATGGAGCTGCTGTGCCCGGCCGGTAATCTGACCGCCCTGCGCGCCGCTGTGGACAATGGGGCGGACACGGTTTATATCGGCTTTCGGGATTCGACCAATGCGCGACACTTCCCGGGGCTGAACTTTACGCCTCAGCAGGCGGCGCGCGGAGTGGAGTACGCCCATCAGCGCGGTGTGCGCGTGCTGGTGGCCATCAACTCCTATGTACAGGCTGGCGGTTGGGCGCAGTGGCAGCAGGCCGTGGACGAGGCGGCCCGGATCGGTGCCGATGCGGTCATTGTCGCCGACCTGGGCCTGCTGGAGTACGCTGCCGAGCGTTGGCCCAGCCTGGCGCGACACCTGTCGGTCCAGGCCTCGGCCACCACGCCCGAGGCACTGGCCTTCTACCAGCGCCGGTACGGGGTGAGCCGCGCCGTGCTTCCGCGGGTGCTTTCCATGGCTCAGGTTGAGGCGCTCGCCGCGGATACCGACGTGGAACTCGAGGTCTTTGGTTTCGGCTCCCTGTGCGTCATGGCCGAGGGGCGGTGCCTTCTCTCCTCTTACGCCACCGGAGAATCCCCGAATACAGTCGGGGCGTGCTCGCCGGCCTGGGCGGTGCAGTGGCAGGAAACCTCCCAGGGGCGGGAGGCGCGCCTCGGGGGACTGCTCATCGACCGTTTCGCCCCGGAGGAGCCCGCCGGCTACCCGACGATCTGCAAGGGGCGGTATGAAGTCGAGGGCGAGATCGAGCACGCCTTCGAAACGCCCACGAGTCTTGAGACAGCGGAGTTGTTGCCGCGCCTCAAGCGTGCCGGTATCCACGCGGTGAAGATTGAGGGCCGACAGCGCAGCCCGGCCTACGTGGGCAAGGTGACAAGCATTTGGCGCTCGCTGATCGACCGGATCCCGGAAGCGGAGGGCGACTATACACCCGACCCGGCGCAAGTGGCCGCCCTGCGCGAATTCTCGGAGGGGGCGACAACCACGCTGGGACCGTACGAGCGTAAATGGCAGTGATCGGCGGGAGCAGAGCATGAAGATCGCAATCGGGCCCATCCTCTACTACTGGAGCGCGGATGAGGTGCGCCGCTTCTACGACGGGGTGCGGGGTCAGGTCGATACCCTTTACCTTGGCGAGACGGTCTGCGGGCGCCGCCGGGAGCTGCGAGCTCAGGACTGGATCGGGCTCGGTCAAGAGCTGGCTCAGGAGGGGCACGAGGTTGTCCTGTCGACGCTGAGTCTGGTGGAAGCTCGCTCCGAAGCCGGGATCGTGCGGCGGCTCTGTGAGAATGGCGAGATGCGGGTTGAAGCCAACGACTTCACCGCGGTCAACGAGCTAGAAGCACGGGGTCTGCCCTTTGTCGCGGGGCCGACGCTGAATATCTACAGCGGGCGGGCGCTGCGTGCGATGCAGAAGGCGGGTGCCGTTCGCTGGGTGCCGCCGGTGGAACTCCCGGGGTCCTCGCTGCGCGGGGTGCTCGAGGAATGCGTCGAACTTGGCGGTGACCCGCCGGAGACGGAAGTCTTTGCCTACGGACGCATGCCACTGGCGTTTTCGGCCCGGTGCTTTACGGCACGCCACTACGATCGCCCCAAAGACGATTGTGGGTTCGTCTGCGCCAACCACCCGGAGGGCCTGCCGGTAACGACCCGGGCGGGGGAGCCGTTCCTGACCATCAATGGAATCCAGACCCAATCCTGGGGGTGTGCCAACCTTCTACCCGCCGTTCCGCAGATGCAGTCCATGGGTGTGGACGCCGTGCGGCTCTCCCCGCGGCCCGGGGCCATGAGCGAGGTGATCGACGCCTTCCGGCGGGGGATCGCTGGCGAGCGTATTTCGCTTTGTGAGCCGGACGCCGAGCAACAGTGCGACGGTTACTGGTGGGGTGATGCCGGCCACAGCCAGCGGGCCCCGGCAATGGGCATGGCAGAGTGATCACAATGAAAGCACCGCAGATCGAGTATGCGCTTCCACTCTTTCTGACGCCCCTACGCTGGGTTCCGGGGCCTGTCAACGCAGCGATCGTGCCCGTGATCCTGCAGCAGGTCCTTGCCGAGGCACTGGCTGACGGGGAGCTGGACATCCTCGTGGACAAGGTCCTCGCCCTGGAAGTCACCGATGCACGTCTGCACTACGGGTTCACCCTGGAGAACGGGCGACTGGCCATTGCAGACCCGAAAGGAGCAGACGTTTCCATCCGCGGCGACTCCGGAGCCTTCTTGGCTCTGGCCGGGGGCGCGGCGGATCCGGACATGCTCTTCTTCCGTCGTCGTCTGAGTGTGGAAGGGGATGTCGCCCTGGGGCTGTCCATCAAGAACCTTCTGGAGAGCTACGAGCCACGCCACCGTCTTCCAAGGCCGCTGTGCCGCGCGCTGGAGGCCGCCGCCGCGCAGGTCAAGGTTTAGCGGCCGGCATCCCCGCGCTACAGTGGTCACTACCTGCGCGGTAGCGACCACATAAGGGATAGAGATGACCGCTTGGTCGGATTGGCAGGCCGGGGGTGCGGATCCCCGGGCGGGCCTGGAAGGGATGGTGCATCGTCGCTGGCCCGCTGAGCGGGCGGCCCCGCTGGCCCGATTCGCGACCGCCTACTACGCGGGGGTCGAGGCGGAAGATGTCGAGGATCGCCCGGTTGCAAGCCTTTACGGCCAGGCGATCGAGCACTGGCGCCTGGGCTACCAGCGACGTCCCCAGCAGCCCCGGCTGGCGGTTTACAACCCGGATCCTGAACAGCACGGCTGGGAAAGCCGCCATACGGTGATCGATCTGGTTGTCGATGACCGTCCCTTTCTGATCGACTCACTTTCCATGGCCCTGCAGGATGAGGGCCTGACCATTCACCGTGTCGTCCACCCCGTCCTCCGCGTCGCGCGTGATGCTGATGGCCACTGGCAGGACCTTGCCGACGATGCCGACGGGGTGCGTGAAGCCTACATGCACTTTGAGGTGGATCGGCGCTCCGATCCGCAGCATCTTGAACACCTTCGCGATACGCTGCTCAGCGTTCTCGCACAGGTCGTCCAGGTCGTTGACGACTGGGGGGCGATGCGGGATGCCCTGAAAGAGGCCGCCGGCGAGCTTGCTGATCAGCCGCCGCCGGCGGTCGATCCCGAGCACCTACGGGAGGTCCGCGCGTTTCTCGACTGGATTGCGCGGGACCACTTCACGTTTCTCGGTTATCGCGCTTACGCATTGGAGCCGGATGACGCGTCCCGGTTTCGCCTGGAGCCGCTTCAGAATTCCGCGCTTGGCTTGATGCGCACGGCGCCCGCGGGGCCGTCCGTACGCTTTGCTGCTCTGCCGTCGAAGGTGCAGCAGAGGGCGCTGGAGCCCGACCCGCTGATCCTTACTCAGTCCAATTCCCGCTCTCCGGTCCATCGTCCGGGGTACATGGACTATATCGGTGTCAAGCGCTTCAATACCGAGGGAGAAGTAATCGGGGAGCACCGGTTTCTCGGCCTCTATACGTCTGCCGCGTATTATCGCAGCGCGCAGGAAATTCCCCTGCTGCGGAGCAAGGTGGCCCAGGTACTGACCCGGGCCGGCTACCCGCCGGATAGCCATGCTGGCAAGGCGCTGCTCAACATTCTGGAGACCTATCCGCGCGACGAGTTGTTTCAGATCGACCCCGAGGAGCTGGAACGGCTCAGTATCGCCATCCTGCACCTTCAGGAGCGGCGGCGGATCCGGCTTCTGGTACGCTACGACCCATGGCAGCGTTTTATCTCCTCTCTGGTCTATGTGCCGCGCGAGCGCTATGACACCCACACCCGAAGAATCATTCAGCGCCTTCTTGAGCGCGCAGCCGGCGCTGAGCAAAGCGACTTCAGCGTCCAGCTGGGGGAGTCGCCACTGGCGCGAATCCGTTTTATTCTGCGCCTGACAGGGCCCCATCTGCCTGAACTCGATACCCGCGCCCTGGAACGGCGTCTGGTGGAAGCGCTGCGCTCCTGGTCCGATGCCGTGCGGGAAGCCCTGACCGAAGCCTGCGGCGAGGAGCAGGGGAGCGATCTGGCTGCTCGCTACGCGGAGGCGTTTCCGGCTGCTTATCGGGAAACGGTGGCGCCACGGGTGGCGGCGCAGGATATCCGGCGTATCGAGCAGCTGCGCCAGGGGGGCGGCGCGCAGATGGTCCTTTACCACACCAGCGAGGGGCAGGTGGGGGAGTTGCGCTTCAAGCTGCTGCATGGGGCGCGTCCGGCCACCCTCTCTGACGCCTTGCCGGTACTTGAGAACCTCGGCGTGCGTGTGGTGGATGAGCAGCCTTTCGAGGTGGTACCGGCCGGTGGCGAGCCGTGCTGGATTCACGACTTCGGGCTGCTCTGGGAAGGGGGGGGCATCCTCGACAGCAGCGTGGTCGCCACGCGCTTTGAGGAGGCGTTTGCTGCAGTCTGGCAGGGTCGATCCGAGAGTGACGGCCTCAATCGGCTGGTCCTTGCCGCCGATGTCGCGTGGTCGGAAATCGCTGTGCTGCGTTCGCTGGCGCGCTATCTGCGCCAGATCGCTGTTCCTTTCTCGCAGGCGTATATGGAGGAGACGCTGGTCGCCCATGCCGCGATCGCGCAGGAGCTGATCCAGCTCTTCCATCGCCGCTTCGATCCGCAACAGATCGATGACGCCGAGGCGGAGACGCACCGCGCGGCCATCGAGCAGGCGCTGGGGGAGGTGGGAAGCCTTGATGAAGATCGGATCCTGCGCTGGTTTCTGGCGGCCGTACTGGCGACGGTCCGGACCAACGTTTATGCCGTGGCCCCTGGGGAGCCTGTCGCGCTGAAGCTCCATCCGGGATCCATCCCGGAGTTGCCCCGTCCCGCCCCCTGGGCTGAGGTCTTCGTCTACAGCCCGCGGATGGAAGGAGTGCATCTGCGCGGTGGCGAAGTCTCCCGTGGGGGGATCCGCTGGTCGGATCGGCGGGAGGACTTCCGCGGCGAGGTTCTCGGCCTGATGAAGGCTCAGATGGTCAAGAACGCCGCCATTGTTCCGGTCGGTGCCAAGGGCGGTTTTGTCATCAAATCGTTACCGGCGGAGCGCGACGCCCAGCGCGCGGCGGTGCGCGGTGCATACCGCGCCTACGTGTCCGCTTTGCTGCAGGTGACGGACAACCTGGCGGACGATCAGCTGAAGCCGCCCCCCGGGGTGCATAGACGGGATGACGACGACCCCTACCTGGTGGTCGCGGCGGACAAGGGAACGGCGACGTTCTCGGACCTTGCCAACTCGGTCTCTAGGGAGCAGGGGTTCTGGCTCCGTGATGCCTTCGCCTCCGGCGGTTCAGCGGGTTACGACCACAAGCGTATGGGAATTACCGCCCGGGGCGCCTGGGAGTCGGTGCGCCGCCACTTCCACGAGATGGGCTGGGACATCCACCGCGACCCGTTCACGGCGGTCGGGATCGGGGACATGTCCGGCGATGTCTTCGGGAACGGGATGCTCCTTTCCCGCCAGATCCGGCTGGTGGCGGCTTTTGACCACCGGCATGTCTTCATCGATCCCGATCCAGACCCGGCCACTAGCTACGAGGAACGTCGGCGGCTCTTCCAGTTGGAGGGCTCTTGTTGGAACGATTACGATCGCTCCTGCCTCTCCGCTGGCGGCGGCATTTTCCCGCGCACGGCCAAATCGATCGAGCTCAGCGCACCGGCGCGCGCGGTTCTCGGCGTCAGCCGGTCGCGGCTGACTCCCAACGAGGTGATTCGTGCCGTTCTCTCTGCACCCGTGGATCTGCTCTGGAACGGCGGGATCGGGACCTACGTGAAGGCAAGCACAGAGGCGCACGCAGCGGTCGGTGACAAGATGACCGAAGCCGTGCGGATTGATGCTTCGCAGCTGCGCTGTCGGGTCGTCGGCGAAGGCGGCAACCTCGGTTTCACCCAGCAGGCACGGGTGGAGTACGCTCTTGGCGGTGGGCGGATCAATACCGATGCGATCGATAACGTCGGGGGTGTGGCCTGCTCCGATCAGGAAGTCAACATCAAGATCCTGCTGAATCAGGTCGTTGAAGAGGGCGACCTTACACAGAAACATCGTGATGAATTGCTCGCCCGCATGACGGAAGCCGTTGCCGACCGGGTGCTGGCGACGTGTCGGGCCCAAAGCGGCGCACTATCGCTGGCTGAGTACGAGGCCGCGCAACAGCTGAGCAAGCATGGGGAGCTGATCCGCTGGCTGGAGCGGGAAGGCTCCCTGGATCGGGCGCTGGAGGCATTGCCCGACGAAGCTTCGCTGGCTGAGCGTGCTGGCAGGGGCCAGGGGCTCGTCCGGCCGGAATTGGCGGTCCTTCTGGCGCACACGAAGATTCATGCAAAACAGCAGTTGCTCAGGAGCGATCTCTCCGATGAGGGCTCGATGGAGCGACTCCTCTTCGATTACTTCCCAGCTGAGCTGGGAGAGGGCTACCCGCAGCGGGTGACTGGCCACCGGCTGCGGCGGGAGTTGATCGCCACGCAGGTTGCCAACCGCGTCGTTGACCGGATGGGCGAGACGTTCTTTGCGCGGGTGGCGGAGAAGAGCGGTGCCGAGGTGCCGGATATCGCAAGAAGCTGGTTCGTGGCAGACGGTATTTTCGGCTTTGAAGAGCGCTGGTCGGCCGTTGAGCATCGAGGCGAAGGCGTTGCGCACGCGCAAAAGGCCGCGCTCCTCGTGCGCCTTCGGCGCATGCATGAGGAGGCGAGCGTCTGGCTGCTGCGCAACATGGCATCCCTGCGAAGTCCTGCCGACTGCGGCGGGATTGAGGACGCTGTCCAGCGCATCCGGCCGCTGGTGCAGCGCCTCGCGCAAGCCCTTCCAGGGCTGCTACCGGCACGGGAGTCGGAGGCGATCGCTGGCGAGTGCGATCGGCTTGAGGCTGCCGGGCTGCCGGCAGCGGAGGCTGCGCGACTGGTTCATCTCTTCGCATTGCGTCCAGCGCTGGACTGGGTGCGGGTGAGCGAATCGACCCGGGTCGATCTGCTGGCGATCGCCGCGAACTACTACCGCTTGGTGGATACTCTGGATCTCGGCTGCTTGCGTCGCGCCCTCTATGGTCTGGAGTCGCAGGATTTGTGGCAGGAGCGTTTCCGCGACGGCCTGCTGATTGATTACGACCTGCAGGTTCGCGCCCTTGTGGCCCAATTGGTTACCCGCTACGGGACGGATGACGCCGCGCTGGAGAAGTTCCTCGCGGACCGAGGCGGCGCTCTGCAGCGCCTCGGCGCAGTGCTCGGGGAGCTCGAGGTTACTCAGAATCCCGGTACAGCGATTGTGGCCGTTGCCCTGCAGGAGTTGAAGGCCGTGGTTCAGGTCGGGGATGCGGGACTGGCGGCGCCGGCGGAGCGGGCAAAAGGTGGAGACGCCGATGACGGGTGATCGGGTGGAGCTTGCTTGCACGGTTCGCGGTGAGGGGCGGCCTGTGGTTCTTCTTCACGGGCTGTACGGGAGCGGCGGCAACCTGAATCGGTTCGTGCGCCTGTTGGCCGACCGCTACCAGGTCTTGGCACCGGATCTGCGCAATCACGGTCGCTCACCGCATCACGCGCGCATGGACTACGAGGCGATGGCAGCGGACGTGGGGGCGCTTCTGGAGCGTCACGGTATTGGCGAGGCAGCCGTCCTGGGACACTCCATGGGCGGCAAGGTGGCCATGATGCTGGCGCTGGAACAACCCGAACGTGTGGCTGCCCTGATAGCGGCTGATATTGCACCGGTCTCCTACCAGCACGGCCACGACACCGTGATAGCCGCTCTGCAGGCGGTGGATATTCGGGAAGCCGGGTCGCGCCGTGACGTGGACCGGGCCCTTTCCGCGTACATCCACAGTCCGGGAGTGCGACAGTTCCTGTTGACCAACCTGGTCCCGCAGCGCGACGGCTACGGGTGGCGCATCCCGCTGCAGATACTGGCCGAGGCCGTGCCCGCCATCGAGGGGTTCCCGGATTCCGATGGGCGCTATACAGGGCCGACCCTTTTTCTCTACGGCGACCAGAGCGAGTATTTTGTCCCGGAGCGGCATGCGGAAGCCGCGCGGCGACTCTTTCCGGACGCGGAGCTGGAGGCGCTTCAAGGAGCAGGCCACTGGCTGCACGCGGAGCAACCGGAGGCATTTGGCGCGGCCGTGGAGCGATTCCTTGACCGCAACTATCCGCCCGGCTCCTAGTAGCCGGTCTGGAAGGGGGTGCGAACCCGCCTCTATAATCCCCGTTTTGTATCTCGAAGAGAGACCTTATGTCCGACGACTTCAAGGAAGCAGCCCTCGACTACCACCGTCACCCCACCCCTGGAAAGATCGAGGTCGTACCGAGCAAGCCGCTGGCCAACCAGCGAGACTTGGCTCTGGCCTACTCTCCGGGAGTTGCTTCGGCGTGCGAGGCCATCGTTGAGGATCCCCGCGAGGCAGCGCGAGTCACCGCGCGCGGTAATCTCGTGGCGGTCATCACCAATGGCTCCGCAGTGCTGGGCCTTGGCAACATCGGGCCGCTGGCCTCGAAACCTGTCATGGAAGGGAAGGGGGTTCTCTTCAAGAAGTTCGCCGGGATTGATGTCTTCGATATCGAGGTCAACGAGCCGGATGCCGAGCGGTTTGTGGAGATCGTTGCTGCACTGGAGCCCACCTTCGGCGGTATCAATCTGGAAGACATCAAGGCGCCTGAGTGTTTCCAGATCGAAGATGCACTGCGGCGCCGGTTGAGCATCCCGGTCTTCCATGACGACCAGCACGGGACGGCCATCGTGACCGCGGCGGCAATCCGTAACGGCCTGCGTGTGGTCGGCAAGCGCCTGCAGGATGTCACTCTGGTCTGCTCAGGCGCCGGGGCTGCGGCAATCGCCTGCCTCGACCTCCTTGTGGCCATGGGCCTTCCCAAGGAGCACATTACGGTGTGTGACTCCAAGGGCGTGATTTACAAGGGGCGCAAGGAATACATGGACGACCGCAAGGAGGTCTACGCCCGCGAGACTGCCTCACGGACGCTGCGGGAAGTCATCGAAGACGCCGACATCTTCCTCGGGCTCTCCGCGCCCGGTGTCCTCACGCAGGAGATGGTCGGCATGATGGCCGATCAGCCAATCATCATGGCTCTTGCGAACCCGGTACCGGAGATCTCTCCGGAGGATGCCCGGGAGGTGCGCCCGGATGCGGTGCTCGCCACTGGCCGTTCGGATTATCCGAATCAGGTCAATAATGTGCTCTGCTTTCCTTTCATCTTCCGTGGTGCACTGGACGTCGGTGCCAGTGCGATCAACGAAGAGATGAAGATCGCCGCGGTCAAGGCGATCGCGGATCTGGCGACGGAAGAGTCCTCGGAAGTGGTGGTGGCGGCCTACGGGGGTAAACCGTGGAGCTTCGGACCGGATTACCTGATTCCCAAACCGTTCGATCCGCGGCTGATCACGCGCGTAGCCCCTGCGGTGGCTGAGGCTGCCATGGAGTCGGGGGTCGCCTGCCGCCCGATCGAGGACATGGACGCCTACCGGCTGCACCTCCAGCAGCACGTCTTCCAGTCGGGCCTGGTGATGAAGCCGATCTTCGAGCGGGCCCGGGGCAACCCGAAGCGTGTCGTCTATACCGACGGCGAAGAAGAACGCATCCTCCGTGCCGTGCAACTTGTTGTGGACGAGAATCTGGCTCAGCCCATTGTTGTCGGCCGGCGGCGCGTAGTGGAGACGCGGCTACGCCGCCTGGGGTTGCGGGTGCAGATCGATGAGGACTTCGAACTGGTGGATCCGGAGGGCGATCCGCGCTACCGGGAATATTGGCAGGAGTACCATTCGATCATGGCCCGACGCGGTGTCTCGCCCGCCGGGGCGCGAACCATGGTGCGGACCCGCACCACCGTGATCGGGGCCCTGATGGTCCGGCGCGGCGATGCCGATGCCGTGGTCGGGGGGATCGAGGGTCGCTACCATCGGCAAATGGCCCATGTACAGGACGTGATCGGCCGGCGCCGCGGGGTCCGCAACCTGGCGGCCATGAACGTCCTGATCATGCCGAAGGGCACCTTCTTCCTCTGTGATACCTACGTCAATCACGATCCGAATCCCCATGAAATCGCCGAGATGACCCTGCTCGCGGCGGATGGTGTGCGCCGTTTCGGGATCACGCCGAAGGTGGCCCTGCTCTCCCACTCCAACTTCGGCACCTCCGGGGATGCCTCTGCGGAGAAGATGCGCCAGGCCCTGCAGCTGATTCAGGACCGGGATCCGAGCCTCGAGGTCGAGGGTGAAATGCACGGTGATGCGGCGATCTCGGAGGAGGTGCGCCGTCGGATCTTCCCCGATGCACAGCTGGAGGGACAAGCCAATCTACTGATCATGCCTGGCCTTGACGCTGCAAACATCGCTTTCAACCTACTCAAGGCAACGACGGACAGCGTCTCGGTGGGGCCGATCCTGCTCGGGACGTCCAAGCCTGCGCACATCCTCACCCCGTCCGCCACGGTGCGGGCCATCGTCAATATCTCTGCCCTGTCGGTGGTGGAGGCGCAAATGGCGGAGCCTGCAAGCGCCGTGGAGGGGCGTTAGGACCGAGAAAAGAAAGGGGCCGGCACCTGGCCGGTGCCGGCCCCTAGTCGTCGCTTTCGCCGGGCCACCGGTATGAGTCTTGAAGCCTACCCCTCGCGGGGGCGGTCGTCCTCCGTCGGCAGTCCCTGTTGTGGCTCTGAACGATCGGGGTGGCTGCTGTCGGCCACCGGCTCTGGGATGCCGGCGATCCGGGGTAGCTCCTCCCCATCCTCGGAGGAGGCCAGATCCATCGCCAGCCGATAGGTGGCCCGGGCGGCGTCGAAGTCGCCCTGATGCTCCTGAATCGCCGCCAGGGCGCGCAGATACTCGGGCCGCGCGGCCTGATCCACGGCACCTTGCAGATAGTCACGGGCCTGATCCCAGTGTCCCGCCTGAAGGGCGAGGATCCCGGCGACGTAGAGAGCCTTTGGGTCGTCCTCGTGGTTCTTCAGCCACTCCTGTACCCGGCTGAGCCGCTGCTCGTAGCCGGACTCGGAGTCGGCGGGCAGCCGCGCGTAGCGCTGGAGAAGATTGGGGTTCCACTCCTTCTGGAGCTGTTTGTGGATCAACTCCTCTGCCGCCCCGTGCTGGCCCTGGTAGATCAGGCCGTCCGCGTAGGCTGCCACGATTTCCGAATCCTTCCGCAGCGCACGACTCAGACCCTGCCAGGCTTCCTGCAGGGCGTCCGCGCCCTCGCCGGCCGCCCGAGTCAGCCGCTCCCGAGCTACCCACCGATGCAACTCGGTAAGTTCCGCCTTGGGCAGAAGGCCCTGGCGCTCGATGCGGGGCAGAAGCGGCTCCAGGCGTTCCCAGTCCCCTAGCGCCCGGCAGCAGTTCACCATGAGTTCCAGGCCGCGGCGGTGTTTGGGATCGCGCTCCAGCACGCCGGCAACAGAAGCCTGGGCCTCTTCCCACTGCCCTGCTTCAGCCTGCAGCTGCGCTTGCAGGAGCCGGACGGCGAGGTGGGCGTCGGCGCCACTTTTCTCCGCGGTGGTCAGATACCCGTCACGAACCTCTCGGGCACCCCGACGCTGCGCAGCGATGGCCGCCGTGAGGTAGTTCACGAGCGGCGCCTCGCTGCGTCGGGCGCTGCGCACGAGCTGTTGCTCAGCCCCGTCGTAGTCGCCCTCCGCAAAACGCAGGAGACCCGCGGTGAGCTCCGTCCGTGCCGCATCCTGGCGGCGTTGCCCCTGCCAGCTGCGCAGACGGCGGGGCATCGACCACAGGCGGCCGAAGGCCATGAGCAGTAGGTAGAGGACCAGGACCACCAAACCGAGGACCACGGCGGAGAAGAGCAGGCTCATCTCGATTCGCCAGGGCCCGACGGAGAGGAGCAGGTACCCCTCCTGTTGGTTGAAGTACAGCGCCGTGACTACGGCACCGGCCAGAATCAGTAAGTAAATGAACAGGCGGCGCATGATCAGAACGGCTTCACTGGTTCAAGGAGTGGTTCAATATCCGGCAGGTCGTGCTCGATAGGCTCGTCTGCCAGATCCTTCAGCTCCTGCAGCGCGTCTTCAACCTCGGCGCTGTCCGTATCAAAGCGGCGCTCCAGCCAGTCGATCGCGCGCTCCAGGCTGCTGCGGTAGCCATCCTGGTCGCCGCTCGACAGAGCCATGAGCGCGGTCTCCAGCTGAAGCCGGAGGCTCTCACGGATGAAGTATTGCTGCTCCGGAGGCAGGAGTTCCTCGAACTCGTCCTCGCGCTGGACGCGGACCAGTTCGCCGAGGCCTTCCCGGAGCCGGCTCCAGGCCCGGGTGAAGGCTTGCTGCCAGCCCTCATCGGCTTCATCGATCTCGGGCAGATCCGGGGCGTCCCCCTCGGCAAGCTCACCGCGGATGGGCAGGTTGCCGATCCCGGCAAGCTGGCTACTGATGCGCTCCCGGATACCGCGGATGTCTGGCCCGGAGTAGTCGAGCAGCGCGTCGATCGCTTCCCGGACCGCCTGACGCTGGGGGATGCCCTCGCCACCGAGTTCCGCGAGCAGGCTGTCGGCACCTCGCAGCGCCGCAAGCGCGGAGTCCACGTCGCGGTGGTGGCGTACCCGGTGGATCGCAATCTGTGACAGGTAGCCGGCCTCCGCCTTGAGCCACCCTTCCTCTTCCTCGGCGCTCCGCGCACCGAGACCGTCGAGGCGCTCATCGAAAGAGTCCTGCGCGGCAGTCAGCTCCTCCACCCGGTCGTCGAGGCGAGCCTCGAGGTCCGCGAGCCGCCCTTCCAGGTCTTCCTGCAGGTCTTCCAGCGCACTGCGTGCCGCGAAATCCTGGCGCAGGTCGTCGAGTTGCCCTTCCCAGTCCTCGACCCGGCCGCGGAGTTCCTCAAGGTCCGTCGCCGTATCGTCGCCCAGCGCCTCGAGATCAGCCAGGGTTGCCGAGAAATCTTCAAAGTCATCCACGTGGGCTTCGAGATCCGCAGCGATAGCGGCCTGTTCTTCCACCTCTGCCAGCGTCTCCTCCACCCGGGCTTCGCGGTCGGCTTGCTCGGTGCTCAGCTCATCGACCTTGCGCTGCGCCTCGCGCAGCTCTTCCTGCATCTGATAGCCGAACACCCCCAGGACGGCGGTGCCGCCAGCGAGAATCAGAATGACAAACCAGAGGGTGAACCGGCTCCGTGGCTCTGGCGTGGAGCTGCCGCTGCCGCCGCTGCCTCCGGATCCGCCTTTGTCGTCCCCCCCCTTCTTCGCGTCCTTGTCGCTGCTTTTGGTCTTGTCGTCGCCGCCGGATTTGCTGTCGCCTCCCCCGGAGCTGCCTGTGGCGCTGGTGGTCCCTTCCGGCCGGCCGGACTGGCCACCTGCGGGCGACGGGCTCTTTTCATCGGAGGATGAGGGGGATTGGGGTGAGGTCGACCCCGACGTTTGCCGGGTGTCGGTGTTCGTGGCGGCGTTGGGGGCCCCGCCGGCGGATTGACTGCTGTCTGAATCGGAGGGGCCGGCCGAGCCGCGCGTGCTGCTGTCGGGTCGGTTACGGTCCTCCGGGCGATTCGGATTGCTCATCTTCGCCTACTCCTGATCTCTGCCACGGCCTCGGCGGCTCGCGCGGTAGCCGCCGTCAGCTCTTCTTCCGAAGCGGTCGCTGCGACTTCGACGTGACCCGCGTGGGGTTGCGCCAGTTGACCAACCCGTTCCCCGATCACCACCAGGGCGGCGCACGCCAACCAAGCCCGTCCGGCTTCCCCGAGCATCTCCAGGAAATTGTGCAGGACCTCGCCGCTGGTGGCGATGGCGACCTGGATTCGGTCGGCCGCTGCAGCCTCGAGGATCGGGCCGGGGTCGGTTTCGGGTCGGACCCGTCGATAGACTTCCAGAAAATCCACCTCCGCGCCACGCTCTTGAAGAGCCTCGGCGAGGTAGGGGCGCCCGCCGACACCGCGGACTATCATGACACGCCCCGTCGTGATTCTGCCAAGCGGAGTCTCCGCGAGCAGGTCCTCGCTGGTGGCGCCATGGCGCGGGTACGCCACCTCCGGGATTCCGGCGCGACGAAGTGTCTCGGCGGAGCCGGCGCCCACCGTTGCGCAGCGGGTCCCGTCAGCCGGACCACCGTGAGCGCGAATGCGGGGTAGCCCGTGCTCGACGGCATTGCTGCTGACAAAAACCAGCCAGTCGGCGGTAGCGGCCCGCGCTGCTACCGCTTGGCGCGGGGTGTCATCCGGTTCCGGGACGATCTCCAGGGCGGGGAAGCGCAGTACCTCGGCCCCGGCCTGGCTGAGCGCCTGAACAAGCGGCTCGGCCTGGTGCCGGGGGCGGGTGACTACAACGCCGATGCCCTGGAGTGAGGTGCTCATTCGTTGTCCGTGACCGCTTGCAGGATTTCGCCGGCACCGCGGTTGAGGAGATCGTCACCTAGCCGGGTGCCCAAATCCTCGGCCTCGACCGCCGGGCCGCGGGTCTCACCGCGAATGACGCGGCTTCCATCCGGGGCGCCCACCAAGCCACGAAGGTGGACCTCGTCGCCGTCCAACTCAGCGTAGCCACCGATGGGCACCTGGCAACTGCCTTCCAGGCGCGCGTTCATGGCGCGCTCGGCGGTGATCCGGATCCGCGTCGGCTCGTGGTTGAGGCTGGCGACGAGGCCCATGACCCGCTCATCACCGGCGCGGCACTCGATGCCCAGGGCGCCCTGACCAACGGCCGGCAGGCTTTGCTCCGGCGTGAGTCGGCCGGCGATGCGGTCTGTGAGCTCCAGGCGGTCGAGGCCGGAGGCGGCCAGGATGATGGCGTCGTAAAGGCCATCATCGAGCTTGCGCAGTCGCGTCTGGACGTTGCCGCGCAGGACTTCAATCTCCAGATCCGGGCGGCGGTCCTTGATCTGGCACTGGCGGCGCAGGCTCGCAGTGCCGACGCGCGCGCCGTGGGGCAGTTCGTCGAGATCGGTATAGTGGTTGGAGACGAAGGCGTCGCGCGGGTCGGCGCGGTCCGAGACGGCCGCCAGATCGAACCCATCCGGCAGGCGCCATGGGATATCCTTCATGGAGTGGACAGCCAGGTCGGCATCGCCGCGCAGCATTCCGTCTTCCAGCTCCTTCATGAAGAGGCCCTTGCCCCCGATGCGCGCCAGCGGCTGATCGAGAATCTCGTCGCCGCGTGTGGACATGGGGACGAGCTCCACGTGGAGATCGGGATGGAGACGCTGAAGCTCGGCGGAGATGTGCTCAGCCTGCCACATGGCGAGCTGAGACTTACGGGTGGCGATACGCAGGATTTCTGTGGCCATTAGGGATTATCCAGCCTGAATGCGTTTGGGCGTGTGCAAACTCGAGAGAGTGTCGTCGCAAACCCCCGCCCTTTTCAACCTAGAATGGCGGGCATGCGGTCGCCCCTTGCAAGCGAGAGGGGGTGCTCCGAGACTCTCCGCCTCACGATGATAGCCAGACCGATGACGAGCGACCTATGACCAAGAGAGATTCCCATTCCGGGCAGCAGCTGTGGACCGGCCGTTTCACCGAAGCGACGGACGCCTTTGTGGAGCGGTTTTCGGCGTCTGTGCACTTCGACGCGCGGCTGGCCCTGCAAGATATCCAGGGGTCGGAAGCCCACGCGCGGATGCTTGCCGCCCAGGAGGTTCTGACGACTGATGAGCGAGACGCCATCCTGGCCGGGCTCGCCGGGATCCGTCAGGAAGTGATCGAGGGGCGTTTCCCGTGGTCGCCGCAGCTCGAAGACGTGCACATGAATATCGAGGCCCGACTGACCGAGCGCATCGGCGAGGCGGGGAAGAAACTGCATACCGGGCGCTCGCGGAACGACCAGATCGCCACGGACGTCCGTCTTTTCCTGCGCGAGGCCATCGACGGGATCAGCGAGGAACTGGTCCGCTTCCAGTGTGGGCTGGTGGAGCTCGCCGAGCGCGAGGCGGACACCATTATGCCCGGCTTTACGCACTTACAGGTGGCCCAGCCGGTGACGTTCGGGCACCACATGCTGGCTTGGTACGAGATGCTCGAGCGTGATCGTGACCGCCTAGCGGACTGCCGACGCCGGCTGAACCAGTGCCCGCTCGGAGCGGCCGCGCTCGCCGGGACGTCGTTCCCCATCGACCGTGAAGCGACGGCGCGTGAGCTGGGGTTCGATGGCCCCACCCGGAATTCATTGGACTCGGTCAGTGACCGGGATTTCGCCATCGAGTTCTGTGCCTCGGCGAGCCTGCTATTGGTTCATCTGTCCCGAATGGCCGAGGAACTCGTGCTGTGGACGTCGCCGCACTTCGGCTTCGTCGAGTTGCCGGATCGTTTTTGTACCGGCTCATCGATCATGCCGCAGAAGAAAAACCCCGACGTGGCGGAGCTGGTGCGCGGCAAGGCGGCCCGGGCACAGGGCGACCTGGTGCAGTTACTGACTCTGATGAAGGGCCAGCCCCTGGCCTACAATCGCGATAATCAGGAGGACAAAGAGCCGCTGTTCGACGCCGTCGACACCGCCCGTGACGCGCTTACCGCGTTCGCCGACATGGTCCCCGCCATGGCCGTGAACCGTGAGCATTGTCGTGCGGCGGCGCGCGCCGGTTTTGCAACGGCTACCGACCTGGCGGATTACCTTGTGCGCCAGGGGGTGGCCTTCCGCGATGCCCACGAGGTGGTCGGGCGGGCGGTGCGCTACGCCCAAGAGGCCGAGCGCGACCTGCCTGAGCTGACCGTGGAGGAGCTGCAGCAGTTTTCGTCGGCGATCGGCGAGGATGTCTACGCCGTATTGACCCTTGAGGGTTCGGTTGCTGCCCGTAGTCATATCGGCGGCACCGCGCCCGCGCAGGTTCGCTGCCAGGCGCAGGCCGCCCGGGAGCGTTTGGCTTGAGCCACCACCCCCGAAAGCGCTTTGGCCAGAACTTCCTGCACGATCCCGCCGTAATCGGTCGGATGGTGCAGGCGATAGCGCCGCGGCCGGGGGATTCCGTGCTCGAGATCGGCCCTGGCCACGGGGCGCTCACCGAGCCGCTGCTTGAGCGGCTCGGTGAGCTCACTGCCATCGAGCTGGACCGCGACCTGGCGCCGCGGTTGCGGGAGCGGCTGGGGCCGGCGCTGACGGTGATCGAGGGTGATGCCCTGGATCAGGATATCGCCGCTTTGGCTTCGCCGGCCGATGGGGGAAGGCTGCGTGTGGTCGGGAACCTGCCGTACAACGTATCCACCCCGATCCTCTTTCATCTGTTGGGGGCCGCTGAGCACATTGAAGACTTACACCTGCTGCTCCAGCGCGAAGTGGTGGACCGCATGGTCGCCGGGCCAGGGAGCAGGATTCGTGGGCGACTCTCGGTGATGGTGCAGTATCGCTGCCGCGTTGAGCGCTGTTTCAACGTACCGGCGGGGGCTTTCCACCCGGTGCCGAAGGTAATGTCCTCCTTCGTGCGCCTGACCCCGTACCGAGCGTTGCCCCACCCAGCGGCCAATGAGCGGATCCTGCAGGAGATCGTAACCGCGGCATTCGGTGGGCGGCGGAAGACATTGCGCAACAGTCTGCGTCGCTGGTTGACCGGTACGGCCATCGAGTCAGCCGGCGTCGATCCCGGTCGTCGCGCCGAGACCCTCGAGGTGGCGGAGTTCGTCCAGCTTGCCAACGTGGCTGCCGGCGAGTTCGTCGCGAACTAGTTGCCCGCGTGCTGACGCCTGCGGGCCAGGTCCGCGGCGAGTTCGATCGCTGCCTGGAGACTACCCCCGTCTGCTTCGCCGGTGCCCGCCAGATCCAGTGCCGTGCCGTGATCGACCGAGGTGCGGATGATCGGTAGACCCAGTGTGACGTTGACCGCCCGCCCGAATCCGGCGTGCTTGAGAACCGGCAATCCCTGGTCGTGATACATCGCCAGGGTCGCGTCGATTCCCTGCAGCGAGCGCGGAGTGAAGGCCGTATCCGCCGGCACGGGGCCGGTCAAATGGAGGCCCGAATCCCGCAGCCGCTGCACCACCGGTTCCACGATGGTCTGCTCTTCGTCACCGAGATGCCCGCCTTCGCCGGCGTGGGGGTTTAAACCGGTAATCTGGATGTGGGGCGCGGCGATCGCGAACTTGTCCACCAGGTCGTGGTGCAGCGCGGTAATGACCGCCTCCAGCCGTTCGGGAGTGATAGCGGCGGGTACATCACGCAGTGGCAGGTGGGTCGTGGCCAGCGCGACACGGAGATCACCGGCTACCAGCATCATGACCGGTGTTGCCGTGGCCGTAAGTTCGGCGAGCAGCTCGGTGTGGCCGGAGAAGGGGATGCCGGCCTCATTGATGATCCCTTTGTGGACCGGGGCTGTGACAATGGCATCCACGCTCCCGGAGACGGCGAGCCGGACGGCTCGCTCCAGGCTGTCGACGACGGCGCGCGCATTGGCGGCGTCCAGCCGGCCGGCCTCGGCGTTCCGTGCCAGGGGTATCGGATCGACAAGGATTTCGCCGGGGCGGCTGGGGGCACGGGGGGCACATTCCGCCTCCCAGTGGTGGGTGACAAGCGGCGCTACGCACGGGGTGACCCGGTCCGAGCGGGTGCGAAGCAGGTCAGGGTCGCCGATGGCGATCAGTTCCGCGTCCCACTCCCGGTAGGCCGCCGCGGCAACGAGGTCGTAGCCGATCCCCGCTGGCTCCCCGCAGGTGACGGCAATGCGGGGTACCGCGCTCAACGCGCCTCCAGTCGATAATCCACGTAGGCCTCCTCGCGCAGTTCGCGCAGCCACTGCTCGAGCGCCTCCTGGCTCTTGCGCTCGAAGATCTGCTGCGCAATGCGCTCGCGTCGCATCTCATCGGTGATGTCCCGCTCACGCCGGTCCTCAACGCGAACGATATGCCAGCCGTACTGGGTCCGGAACGGCTCGCTGGTTTCTCCCGGTTGCAGTCGGTTGAGCTGTGCCTGGAAGGCCGGGACAAGCTGGCCGGGCGCGGTCCAGCCCAGGTCGCCACCGTCCGCAGCGGATCCGGGATCGTCCGAGTACGTACGTGCAAGGAACTCGAAGCTCTCGCCAGCATCGATGCGTTCCAGGAAGCTTTGCAACCGTTGCTCAGCGTCCGCGTCGTCGACCCCGTTTTCGGTGCGCAGGAGGATGTGGCGAGCGCGCGTCTCCTCGATGATCTGGGCATCCTCGCGCCGCTTGTCCAGGAGTTTGACGATGTGAAATCCGTCCGAGGCCTGGATCACCGGACTGATTTCCCCCGGTTCCATCTCTTCCACAGTGCCGGCCAGTGCGGACGGGAGCTGCCCCGGCAGGCGCCAGCCGATGACACCGCCCTCGCTGGCCGTAGCCGCGTCCGAGAAGGTTTCCGCCAGCGTCCCGAAGTCGCTGTCGTCGGCGCGGGCCTGCTCAAGAACCTGCTCGGCTCGTGCCTCGGCCGCGGCAAGATCGTCGGACGAGGCGCCTTCCGGAGTGCCGATGCGGATGTGTGCCACCCGGTACTCGACGTTCTCCTGGGCGGCGGCCGCCTCGGCCGCTTCGTCGATCTCCCGGGGGCTGACATCGACTTCCTGCTGGACCAGTGCCTGATGAAGCTGGTCGATGGTGATCTGCTCGCGAAGATCCTCCCGGAACTCCGCCATGTCCATCCCCTCCTGCGCCAGGGCATCGCGCAGCTGGGCCAGGGTCAGGTTGTTCTGAGCGGCGATCCGCTGCACGGCCGCATCGAGGGTGGCGTCATCGATCTGGACGCCGGCCCGCTGGGCGTGCCCGACCTGCAGCCGTTGCATGACCAGCCGCTCGAGCACCTGTTCCCGGAGCTGATCGTCTGGCGGTGGTTGTTGGCCGCGCTGGAAGAACTGGGCGCGGATCGATTGGATCTCCTGCTCAAGCTCTGAGGCCAGGATGACCTCCTGCTCGGCGACGGCGACGATACGGTCCAGTGTCTCCCCAGCGACCCAGGTCGGGAGACCGGCGAACAAAACGGCTAAAGCAAAGATAAGACGGGTTTTCATAGGATCTAGAATACCGTTTCGTCGTAGTCGCGGACTACGTCTTCCAGGAAGGAGGCTGTGTCCTGACCGAGGCGCCCCAGCCCGGTCAGCTCGAACTCCAGCATGAATGTGCTCTCTGGCTCCTGGTCGGCGCCGCGCCTATAGCGGCGGGCAACGCCCCGGAGCGCCCAGCAGCACTCCCGATACTCCACACCTCCGACCACTTCCAGATTGGTCCGTTCCAGGCGGGAGTACTGCCAGCCGCCGACGGCCCGCCAGTGCGGCCCAATGGGCACCACTGCCGACGCTTCAATGTAGTCCTGCGTGGTCTCCAGTGTTGGTGGCTCATCATCCTCTTCGCCCTCCTTGGCCTCTTGGCGGACCCGGTAGCCGAGGTTGATCAGTGCGCCTGCCGCCGGACGATGTTGCCAGTCCGCGGAGTAGGTTGCGGCAGTGGCGATGTCCCGATCCGGGTCGTAGCGGTACTCGGCCCGCAGGTCGAGATTGCCCGGGAGTCGGGCCTCGGCGTCGGCGAAGATATCTGAGCGGTTACGCGTGAGCTCACGCTCGTCATCGGGGTCGTCATCCAGCGCCACTGTGCGGTCCCGGCGGTAGAAGACCTGTCCCACGCTCGCCCGAAGGGGTTCCGCGCCTTCGACAATGTCCAGGAACCGGGTGGTGACCGCGGCTGTGACCTGATCGGCGTCGCCGATGCGGTCGTAGCCGGCGAAGCGGTTCTCCTGGAAAAGCTGTGCGACGGTGTTGCCGCGTTCATCGGTGTCGAAGTTCGGGTACTGGGTCTGATCCCTTTGCGGGGCATAGACGTAGAAGAGCCGCGGCTCCAGGGTCTGCAGGAACGGCCGGTTCCCGACGCTGAACGGCCGCTCCAGAAAGATTCCGGCGTCGATGGAGGTGATCGGAACGGTACGGCTGAGATCCTCGTCGCCCTGTGCGCCTTCCGGCCGGCTTAGGTTGTAGCGGGTGTGATGGAGGCTGATGGCCGGCTCGATGAAAAAAGCCTGGCGGTAGATCGGCCAGGACAGCCGTGGGTTGAGGTGATAGCGCGATCCCGTGGGGCGCTGCTCGTCGTTACTGAATGCTGCCCCTTCCGGTAGTTCGAATTGCACTGCCTCGCTCTCAAGGCGATACTCGATGCCGCCGGGAAGCCGCCCTGGACTGTGGTCGTAGCGAACAGCCGGCCAGCGCCGGTACGGATCGTCCTCCTCGGGACGCAGATTCTGCCAGTGCTGCAGCTCGGCCTCCCATTCATGGGCGCCGCGTGACTGGTCGGCGAGGGCGCGGCTTTCCAGCTCCGAGGCGCTGCCACCGACGAGGTCGGACGAGAAGTCGCGCAGGTAATCCGGGTCGCTCACCCGCTCCACGTCGACCTCGTAGCCTATGCCAAAGGGCAGATCCCCGGTGTGCTGCGCCTCCAGCGCCCAACGCTCGCCGTCGTCGTCGGTGTCCTCGCGCTCGCGATAGACTTCGTCGTCGCGGAAGTGCTCGAAGGCCACTTCACCCTCGAAATCGGGCCGGAGATAGCGGAAACCGGTCCCAAGCTGGACGCCGCGGCGCGAGTAATAGGTCGGGTAGAGCGTCAGGTCGTAGTTGGGCGCAATCCGCCAGTAGACCGGGAGGGTAAAGTGGGCGCCGTCCGTTTCGGATTGCCCGAAACTCGGCGGGAGAACGCCGCTGCGGGGCCGGTCATCGATCGGGAACTGCAGATAGGGCGTATAGAACCAGGGTACTCCGCCGAGTTCCAGGCGGGCGTGGCGAGCGACGCCGAGTCCGGTCTCGTGATCGAGTTCCAGCTTGCCGGCGTGCAGCCACCAAAGCTCATCGCCCGGCGGACACGTGGAGTAGCGCAGGTCCGTCAGCCGCGTGGGCTCCTCGGCGCCGCTGCTCAAGTGCCGGGCCGCACCGTGCATGTGCGGGAAGAGCCGGTATTGTGCCCCTTCCACGCTGAGCCGGTCGGTTTCCAGGTCGAATCGGCCGGCGCCGCCCCATAAGTGGAGGCCCGCCTCGGAGTAGGCGAAGCCGCCAGGTACCTCGGCAAGCCCGGCCCCTTCATCGTAATCGAGGGCTTCGGAGCGCAGGTGCTGGTCCAGCCGAAGCAGTTCCGCCTGACCGCGGAGCCGGTAGAGCGCGAGCGGGGTGTCGGCGTGGATCGTCTCCGCCTCCAGCACGACCGGCGTGTCCGGGTGGTCACGGCGTGTGGTGTCGATCGTCGCCGGGTCCGATGCCAGCGGTGGGCCGCAGAGCTGTTGCTGGCGCAGCTGCTCGAGGTCCTGGGGCGGTACGCTGCCCGGCGGCAGCGGGGCCTCGTCGGCCACGGCAGGAGCGACGGCCAGCACGGTGGCAATGGCGGCGATGCGGCGCAGTGGGCGGTTCACGGTTCGATGCGCTCCGGCGGCGAGCGTCGCTACCTTGGCATAAGGGGGGGGCGGTGGCAACGCGGGGGTGCTTGCATTCCGTGGCGCCTTGGCGCCGAATGATGGGCATGGTGGCAGAGCAAGCGAATGATGGCCGACGCGATCAAGGCCGGAACTGGGCGGCGGCGCAGCTTGGCGCCGAGGTCTGCCTGGAGCCGGCTGCCGCGGACGCCAGTAACCGCAGGTATTTCCGGGTGCGCGATGGCGCGGGCCGCACATGGATCCTGATGGATGCCCCGGCACAGCGGCAAACCGTGGAAGCGTTCCTGCGGGTGGGTCGTTGGCTGGAGAGCGCCGGTGTGCATGTCCCTCAACCGCAGGCGGTGGATGAAGAAGCCGGGTTGGTGCTGCTGACCGATCTTGGCCAGCAGACCTTTCTTGACGCCTGGCTTGCCGGCTCTCCGCCGGAGCCGCTGCTCGAATCCGCGGTGGAGGCGCTGGTTCGCTGGCAGTCGGCCAGCCGGCCTGGTGTGCTCCCGGAGTTCGGAGCGGCGGCCTTGCGGGAGGAGTTGAGCCTTTTTACGGAGTGGTATCTGACCGCCCACCGTGGCCTGCAGCCGGGCGTGGCCGACCCGGAGCTTGAGAGTGCCCTCGAGCGGCTTGCCGAAGGGGTCGGCAATCAGCCCCGGGTCTTCGTCCACCGGGACTTCATGGGACGGAACCTGATGGTCAGCGATCCGTTGCCCGGTGTGCTCGATTTCCAGGATGCCGTGTGGGGACCGGTCGCTTACGATCCGGTATGCCTGTTGCGCGATGCCTTCATCAGTTGGCCCCCGGAGGTGGAAGAGCGCGTGTTCGCGCACTACTGGTCCCGCGCCCGGGCCGCGGGCGTCCCGGTCCATGACGATTATCAGTCGTTCCGCTCTGCCTGCAGCTGGGCCGGTGTTCAACGCCACTTGAAGGTGCTTGGCATCTTCGCTCGTCTGAGCTACCGCGATGGAAAAGCCGAATACCTGAAGGATGCGCCCCGGTTCTGGAGGTATTTGCGTTGTGCGGCTGCCGAGGAGCCGGCATTGAGCGGCATCATCGGGGTTATTGCCGAACGGGCCGGCGAGGCCTGGGTCGTGGCTTGATGGAGGTGGATGGATCGTGCGCGCAATGATCCTTGCAGCCGGCCGCGGCGAGCGCATGCGACCGTTGACCGATCACACGCCGAAGCCGCTGCTGGAAGTTGGCGGACAGCCACTTATAGCCTGGCATCTTGAGGCGCTTGCCGGGGCGGGCGTGGAGATCGTGGTGATCAATACGGCGTGGCTTGCGGACCGGATTGAGGAGTGGGTCGGTGACGGCGCCCGCTGGGGGGTCCAGGTGGTCTATAGCCGGGAGCCTCCGGGGGCGCTGGAGACCGGCGGCGGAATTCTAAAGGCCCTGCCGCTGCTGGGGAGCGATCCGTTCTGGGTGATCAATGGCGACGTCTGGATCGACTACCCCATGCAGGCGTTTCCCCGGGAGTTGGGAGGGCTTGCCCATCTGGTTTTGGTGGAAAACCCCGTCCACAATCCGGAGGGGGATTTTCCCTTGGATGGGCAGGGACGAGTCGGCGAGGATGGGGTGCGGCTGACATTCAGCGGGGTTGGGCTCTTTCATCCGGGGCTTTGGCGCGGGTGCCGGCCCGGGCGTTTCGCCCTGGCTCCACTGATCCGCAGGGCCGCTGCGCAGGGCCGGGTAACCGGTGAACGCTGGCCGGGAGCCTGGCACGATGTGGGCACTCCCGCCCGATTGGCGGCGCTGCGCGAGCACCTTGCCAGCCGCGGCTGATTCCGCGTGCGTTCCGGTTTGGGGGAGGCGGTTGTGGGGCAGGAGATCGGTCGCTCACGCTTTACCGAAGTGGATTTCCGGGCGTTTCGCGCGCGTTTGAAGGAGGAGACGGCGCTGCTCGGGCGCTGGCTCCGCGAAGGTCGTGTTGGGGGCGCCGGAACGACGATTGGGCTGGAGCTCGAGGCCTGGCTCGTGGATGGATGCGGGCGACCGGCCCCTTGCAGTGATCGTTTTTTGGAGCGGATCCGCCAGCCGCGTGTCGAGAATGAGCTTGCCCTGTTCAACATCGAGGTGAATACCGAGACCCACGCCCTGGCCGGCGCGCCATTCAGGGCCTTGCACCAGGAGCTGAGCGCGCGCTGGTCGCACGCTCAGGTAGTGGCCGGCGGGCTGGGGTGCGCGCCCCTGCTGATCGGCATCCTGCCCTCGTTGGTAGAAGACGATCTGTGCCTGGCGCACATGACCCCTTCGCCTCGTTACGCAGCGCTGAATGAACAGGTTCTTGCGCTGCGTAACCGCGAGCCCTTAGTCCTGGATATTGCGGGTTCGGAGCGTTATACCACGCAACGTTCCGACGTCATGCTCGAGGCGGCGACGACCTCCCTGCAGCTTCACCTTCAGGTCCCGCCGGATCGGATTGCGGCCTATTTCAATGCGGCCGTGGCACTCTCGGCCCCTTCTGTCGCCGTGGCGGCGAATGCGCCGTATCTTTTCGGGCGGCGTCTGTGGGCGGAGAGCCGCATTCCGCTCTTTGAGCAAGCGGTGGCGTGCACGCATGTGGAGTCCCAGGGGGCTGGTGCGCTGGCCCGCGTCGGCTTCGGAAGCGGTTACGCCCGGGATGGTTTGTACGGGTTCTTTGTCGAGAACCGTCAGCACCACCCGGTGCTTCTTCCCGAGCTGCTCGACACCGCGCCGGAAGAGCTGGCGCACCTGCGACTCCACAACGGGACGATCTGGCGTTGGAACCGTCCGCTGGTGGAGGTGGTCGATGGGCGCTGCCAGCTGCGCCTGGAGCACCGGGTCATGTCCGCGGGGCCGACGCCGGAGGACGTGCTGGCCAACGCTGCCTTTTTCTATGGGGCTGTGGCGGATCTGGCCGAATCCGAGCCGCAGCTACCGCGGCGGCTGCCGTTTCAGGTGGCCGAGCAGAACTTTTACGCGGCTGCGCGATACGGTCTGAATGCCGAGGTCGAGTGGCTGGACGGGTGGTATGGGCCGGTGCGCGAGCTGGTGCTGGAGCGCCTGGTGCCGGCTGCCCGCCGAGGGCTCGCCCGCGCCGGCGTGGCGGAGGCGGAGGCTCGCCAGGCGCTGGGTGTGCTGCAGGCGCGGGTGGAGAGCGGCCAGAACGGCGCTGTCTGGCAGCAGGCCTGGGTGGAGCGGTACGGGAAAGATATGCCGGCGCTGACCTGCGCTTATCGGGAGCTTGCTGAGCGCGGAGAACCGGTGCACAGGTGGCCCGTTTGAGGGCGTTGACGAATTGCCGAAGGTGGCCATGCTTCAGATCTACGAAGGATTTCCGGAGCGGTTGCTGGACCTTGAAGCCGCGCGGCTGAAAGCCGAGCTCGCAGGTCCCAGTCTTATCGAGGTCCCGGGACGCCGGGAGCCCCCGCTTTTCGTGAGCGTGCTGCTCCATGGCAACGAGACGACGGGGTGGGAGGCCGTGCAGCGGGTACTCTCGGCGTATCGCAGCAAAACGCTGCCGCGGAGTCTCCTGCTATTGATCGGTAATGTGGATGCGGCGGCTGCGCGGGTCCGGCGTCTTCCCGGGCAGCCGGACTTCAATCGCATCTGGCCGGGTACCTCGCTCGAGGATGGGCCGGAGCAGCGCATGGCGGCGGAGGTTGTCGCCCGGGTTCGGTCGCGGGGCTGTTTCGCGAGTATCGACATCCACAACAATACGGGGGTGAACCCCCACTACGGCTGTGTCAACCGTCTGGAGGGCCCGTACCTGCAGCTGGCGGCCCTTTTCTCCCGGACCGTGGTCTACTTTACGCGGCCGCACGGAGTTCAGTCCCTGGCGATGGCCAATATTGCCCCGGCGATCACTGTGGAGTGTGGCCAGCCCGGCAGTCCTGGAGCTGCCGAGCATGCGGCGGAGCTTCTCGCCAGCGCCCTGCAGCTCTCCCGTCTGCCGCAGGGGGTTCCGGCCGGGGTATCGATCTACCATACGGTGGCGGCGGTGCGGATTCCGCGGTCGGTCTCCTTCAGCTTTGGGGCGGGAGAGGCGGTGGAGATGCAGCTCATGGATGACCTGGAGCGCTGCAATTTCCGAGAGTTGCCCGCCGGGACGCGCTTCGCGCGCGTGCGCCCGGGTTCCGGGGCGTTCTTCTCGGTGGAGGACAACGAGGGCCGGGAGTCTGCCGCCGAGTATTTTCTCCGCGAGGGGGATGAGATCCAGCTCCGTCAGCCGGCAACCCCGGCGATGCTCGCCTGTAACGAAGAGGCGATTCGCCAGGATGTGCTTTGCTACTTGATGGAGCGCATCGCACCGCCGGAGCAGGCTGCGGCCTCCTAGTCGGAGTAGCTCGCAGCGATCGCAGCCCGGATATGGTGGGCAAAGCGCTGTTCCAGGTCCTCCACGGCGGCTCTGACCCCCAGGTCGCGCAGTCGGGTGGTCCTGAGCCCGGCGTACCCGCACGGGTTGATGCGTTGAAAGGGGGCGAGATCGTTCTCGACGTTGAGAGCAACACCGTGATAGCTGCATCCGCGGCGCACTCGCAGTCCCAGCGCGGCGATCTTGGCGCCATCGACGTACACGCCGGGGGCGTCGGGACGGCGCTCGCCGTCGATCCGGTGGTCCAAGAGGAGGGCCAGAACCGCGTCCTCCAGTGTGTGTACCAGCCGCCGGATGCCGAGGTTCCAACGGCGGAGATCGAGCAGGGGATAAGCGATGATCTGCCCCGGCCCGTGCCAGGTCACCTGGCCACCACGGTCGGTCTCGATCACCGGTGTGTCGTCCAGCCGCAGGATGTGCTCGTGTCGCCCCGCCTGCCCGAGGGTGTAGACCGCCGGGTGTGAGAGAACCCAGAGCTCGTCCGGGGTTTCAGGCCCGCGGGATTCCGTCTTCTCCCGCATCCGGGTCCAGGTCTGGCGATAGTCCTGCTCGCCCAGGAAATAGGTATGGATCGGCCCTGGTGCTGCGGCCACGCGTGCCTCCTCGCCGCTAGAGCGTGACCATGACCGCGTCGTCGTTGTGCAGTGCTTGGTAGAGCCCTTCGAGTTGCTCGCGGCTTTGTGCCTCGATGGTGACGGTAACGGAGACGTACCGGCCGTTGCGGCTGCCGGTGGTCTGGACGTCGAGCACCGACGCATGATCGGCGATGATCCGCTCCGCCCGCTCCGCCAGGCCGGCGCCAGCGTGACCCATGGCCTTCACGCCCAGGCGGCAGGGGAACTCCAGTGGGGTGTTGTCCGCGTTGAATTCGCTCATGTGTACTCGCCTCGCGCGACAGCACTTCGCAACCGACCAAACCAGTCTCGCATCCGGTGGTAGTGGGGGCCAGGTTTACCGTCGCCAACCGGGCGGTCGTCCACCGTGATCACGGGTGCGACCTCTTTTGTGGAACTCGATAGCCAGACTTCATCCGCCTCGTGGAGTTCCTCGAGCGCAATGGATCGCGTGGTGTACGGCATCCCGTGCTGCCCGGCGAGTTCGAGGACCACCTGCCGTGTGACCCCGGGGAGCAGGCCGCTGTGCAGCGCCGGCGTGACAAGGGTCCCGTCCTGGACGACAAAAACGGTGCTCGCTGCGCCCTCGGTGATGATTCCGCCCCGATGCAGGATTGCTTCCTGGCCTCCAGCCTCCACGGCCTCTTGGCGCAGAAGGACATTGGGGAGGAGCGCTACCGACTTGATGTCGCAACGCGCCCAGCGCAGGTCATCCCGGGTGTAGGCAGCAAGCCCCGGCTCGGCGGTCTCGGCGGGTGGTAGCGGGGAGGCCATCGCGAAGATCGTCGGCGTGGACTCTTCCGGGAATTCGTGGCTGCGGTGGGTGGGTGCACCACGCGTGACCTGCAGGTAGACGGAGAGGTCGCCACCTCCATTACTGCTGCAGACCTGCTCAATGATCTGGCGCCACGCCGGGTCGTCCATAGGGTTCGGGATGCGCGTTGCCTCCAGAGAGAAGCGCAAGCGGCGCAGATGGTCCTCCACGCGAAAAGGGACGCCCCGGTAACAGGGGAGTACTTCATAAACCCCGTCACCGAAGAGGAATCCACGATCTAGCGGGGAGATCCGCGCCGATTCAAGCGCGACCAGATCCCCGTTAAGGTAGCAGGTTGCCGGCTGGCACATGGCGTCCTACTGGAAGCGGAGCATGACCTGGTCCGTCAGCCGACGCCAGAGGCCGCCTTCCTCGACCGCGTGGGTGGCGACCAGGGGGGCCTCGTGGACGGTTCCGCCGGCAAGCTCGATCTTCAGTGTGCCAAGTTGGTCGCCTGCCTCGATGGGGGCCTTGATTTGCCCGTCAACGCTCATCGAAGCACTGAGATTGTCGCGTTCCCGGCGGGGAATGGTTACATAGAGATCGTCCTCGATGGTCAACGAGACCGAGTCCGTATCACCAAGCCACGCCCGCGATGCGGCGAGCTCGTCGCCGGCACTGTAGAGACGGTGTGACTCAAAGAACCGGAAACCGTAGTTCAACAGTTGCAGGCTCTGCTGGGCGCGGGCGTCCTCGCCTTCCGTGCCCAGCACCACGGAGATCAGCCGCATGTTACCCCGCTCGGCCGAGGTGGTGAGGTTGTAGCCCGCCGACCGGGTATGGCCGGTTTTCAGGCCGTCCACTGTCTCGTCTCGCCAGAGCAGACGGTTGCGGTTGTGCTGGCGGATCCCGCCGTATTCGAAGGAGCGCTGCGAATACCAGTCGTAAAACTCCGGGAAGTCGTCGATGATTGCCCTGGCCAGCCGCGCCGTATCCAGCGCCGTGGTGCGCATCTCGTCATCCGGCATGCCGGTGGCGTTCGTGTAGCGGGTATCCTCCATACCCAGACGGTCAGCATGCTGGTTCATGACTTGCGCAAACGTATCCTCATCACCAGCGACGTGTTCGGCGAGAGCGACCGCAGCGTCGTTCCCGGACTGGACGATCAACCCTTGCAGCAGTTCCGCCACCGTCACTTCGCTGCCGGCTTCAAGGAACATCCGCGATCCCGTGGAACGCCAAGCCGTTTCGCTGACCGTCACGCTGTCTTCCAGGTCGATGTGTCCGGCGCTCAACTCCTCAAAGACCACGTAGGCGGTCATCATCTTGGCCAGGCTGGCCGGTTCCCAGGACTCCCGGGGGGAGCGTTCCGCGAGAACATACCCGCTGCGCATGTCCACGAGGATGTGGCTGGGCGCGCCGATGCTCGGCGGCGAAGGCGTTGGCACGGTGTCCACGATCGGATGCTGGCCCCAGCGGACTTCCGCCGCAGCGGGCGGCAGCCAGCTCAGGAGGAGAAGCAGGGTGAGGAGACGGATTAAGCTCTGTTTCATGAATACCACTCTCGGAGCAGGGGCAACGACGACTCTGGATCATCGGCCATTCTAACGGCTTTAGCGCCGGACCGCGCTATTGGGCCATGGTTGCAGTCTCGATACCCGCCTGGTTGAGCCCATCCTCTAGCCTTTCCAGATCGTTGAGCTCGGAGAACGGCCCGACAATGACTCGAAAAAGCGGGCCGCTCTGGCCGTCGAACTCCTCGATGCGGACCGAGGCGTTGAGTTCCTCGGCTTTCTGTCGGACCCGCTCAGCGTTGCCACGCTCGGCGTAGACGCCGGCCTGTAGGTGGACCTCGATCGGCTGAAGAGACTCGAGTTCCTCGAGGCGCCGATCCACCGTTTGAATCTCCACAAGACCATCGGCGGGCGGGGAGTCAGGGAGGTCCTGGGCCTCGAGCCATTGGTCGATGCTCTCCGCTTCGGCGTGATCCGGTGCACTGCTGGTTTTCACCGTATCGCTCCCGCCCTGCGGCGGGTCGTTGGGTGTGACTACGCGGATCTCCACTGGCGCTGTGCCCTGATCGTGGATACCGAGACGAACGGCGGCCGCATAGGAGAGGTCGATGATGCGCGTATCCGGGTCGACGAAGGGGCCGCGATCATTGACTTTCACCACGGCGCTCTCCTGGTTCTCGAGGTTGGTGACCTCGACCCAGGTGGGTAGTGGCAGTTCGCGGTGGGCAGCGGTCATCGCATACATGTCGTACGGGGTTCCGCTGGAGGTCCTCCGCCCGTGGAACTGGGTGCCGTACCAGGAGGCGCGTCCGCGCTGAGTGAACCCTTCTGCCGAGTCCATGACCTGATAGGTCTCCCCGAAGACCTCGTACTCGTCGGGGTTACCGTAGCGGCTTCGGGGTGCGTCCTGGGGTACGGCATCGGGCACTCGTGCCAGTTCCTCGACGGACCGGAATTGCGACGGCCCGTCTCCGGCGACCCGGGCCGACGGGTCCTCGTCCGGCTGAGGTGGTCGATCCGCCGGGTCCGGCGCTGCGCAGCCGGCCATCAGCAAGGCAGTCGCCAGCCACGCGGATAGGGGGCGGAGCAGGTCGGCGTGGTTCACTCCCCAAGCTCCTCCGCGATCTCCGCGGCGAGTTGGTGCACAGCCATGGCGTAAAGCGCACTATGGTTGTAGCGGGTCAGCGCGTAGAAGTTCTCAAAGGTGGCCCAGAGTTCGTTGCCCGCCGCGCCGTCGAGTTGGATGAGGGTTGCCGGCTGTTCGTCGGAAAGGGGTGACGGGAGTTCGATCCCGTGCTCGCGAAGCTTGCCGACGCTGTCCCGAGGCGCCACGGGGCGTCCGGTGTTGGCAAGCAGCTCCTGCCAGGCGTCCCCGGAGCCGCTCACGCGCAGCGCAATCGGCCCACCCTCCTGCCAACCGTGTTCCGCCAGGTAGTGGGCGGCACTGGCCAGGGCATCCTCGGGACTGTTGACCAGGTCGCGGCGCCCGTCTCCGCTAAAATCCACCGCATACGCGCGGTAACTGGAGGGGATGAACTGTGGTTTGCCAAAGGCGCCGGCGTACGAGCCCTTCAGGTCGGCAGGGTTCCAGTTGTTCTCCGCGGCAATGACCAGGAAGGATTCCAGTTCGTTGCGGAAGAAACCGGCCCGCGGATGGTCGGAAAATCCGAGGGTTGTCAGGGCGTCAAGGACCCGGTGATCGCCGGCCCGCGTCCCGTAGTAGCTCTCGACCCCGAGGATGGCGAGCAGGACTTCGGCAGGCACACCGTAGCGATCCTCGACGGCCTCCAGGATCGTGGCGTTTCGGTCCGCATACTCCACTGCGGCCTCGACCCGGGACTCTGTGAGGAAAATCGGTCGGTACTCGGCCCAACTCAGCGCTTCGGCCGGGCTGGCGATACGCTCGAGTACTCTGGGATCGTGCTCGGCGGCGTCGAGGGCCTCGCGGATCAGTGCCTTGTCGATGTCGTGGCGTTCGGCAACCTCGCGCGCGAATTGCGAACGTTCATCCTCTCCGGCGAGTGCCGCTCCCGCGGAGACGGCAATCAGCAGGCAGATTCCGCACGCCGTCCTGAGGAGCGGGGGGCAGTTCATGTTCTGGAGTACGCTCACGACCAAAGACGCCGGTGGGTATGGATCGCCATGAGAATACCGAAGGCGGCCATGATGGTCACGAGTGACGAGCCGCCGTAACTGATCAACGGCAGCGGTAGGCCGACCACCGGGAGCAGTCCCGAAACCATCCCGGCGTTGACCAGTACGTAGATGAAGAAGGTCAAGGCAATGCTGCCCGCGAGGATCCGGCTGAAGTTGTCCTGCGCCTGAGCAGCGATGTACAGGCCGCGACCGACGACCACCAGGTAGACGGCCAGAAGCTGAGCGACGCCAGCGAGCCCGAACTCTTCGGCGACCACTGCGAGGACGAAATCTGTGTGGCGTTCGGGTATGAATTCCAGGTGGGCCTGGGTGCCGTTGAGCCAGCCCTTGCCGAAGAGGCCGCCGGATCCGATGGCGATCTTGGATTGGATGATGTGATAGCCGGCACCCAGCGGATCACTTTCCGGGTTCAGGAACGTCAGTACCCGGGCTCGCTGGTAATCGTGCATGGCGAAGAACCACAGCAACGGCGTTGCCATGGCGGCCAGGGCCGCCCCTCCGGCCATCCAGCGCCAGCTGAGCCCGGCCAGGAACAGGACAAAGAAGCCGGAGGCACCCACCAAAAGTGCCGTCCCCAGATCCGGCTGCAAGATGATCAGTACAACGGGGATCGTGATCAGAGCGAGGCTGGTGAATACGCGTTTGGGGTTCGGTGGGAACTCCTGATCGGCGAGGAGCCACGCGATCATCAACGGCAGCGCGATCTTCATCAGCTCCGCCGGTTGGAAGCGAATGAACCCGAGTTCGATCCAGCGTTGCGCACCCTGCCCGATGACGCCCTTGGCCATAACGAGGACGAGCAGTGACAGGCCAACACCGAAAATCCAGGGCGCCCAGCGGCGCAGCGTCCGGGGCGGGATCTGGGCGCACGCGAACAGCGCGAGAAAGCCGAACGAGACGCGAACCACCTGCTGCTGCGCCTGTGCCCAGCTCTCGCCGAACGCGCTGTAGAGCACTGCCACCCCGAATACCGCCAGGGCGATCAGTGCTGTGAGGAGAATCCCGTCCAGGTGGAGGCGGGATTGCAGGAAAGAGAGCCGGACCCCGACGCCCCGGCTGCTCGGCAGCGCTGAGGTGTTCATGGCATCAGCTCCATCGGGGCCTCCTCCTCGGCCTCGACCTCGCTCTCGTCGATTCTCCCGGCCTCAAGCTCCTCAAGGAAGGCGAGGTCGTCAAGCAGCCAGGCGTCAGTGACAGCGCGCGCCACCGGGGCTGCCGCCGCGCCGCCACTCCCGGCGTGCTCGGCGACCACCACCACGGCAATCTCGGGATCGTCGACCGGCGCGAAACCGATGAACAACGCGTGGCTGCGCAGGTGTTCAGGGCGATCCTGAGGGTCCTCGGCATCTTCATCGAGTTCGGTGACCTGGGCTGTCCCCGTCTTGCCGGCCATCGGATAGCTCAGTCCCTCCTGGATGATCCTTGCCGTTCCCCGATGGTGTTCAATGGCACCGCGCATCGCGTCGATGGTCGTCTCCCAGTGCTGTGCATCCGAAAGTTCGATTCGCT
>PUNM01000161.1 GCA_003552625.1 Ectothiorhodospiraceae bacterium | reverse complement strand
TTGACCCCGAGGGCAACCCCTGGGGGCTGGCCCTGGACGGGTACACCGGCGAGCCGGAGCGCCTGGAGACCCATGTGGAGGAGGAGTCCTGACGATGTTGCGGCGCCTCCCGCCACTACTCTTGATCGCTCTCGTGGCACCCGCCGGCGCTGCCGCCGAGCGCGTCGAGGTCTTCGTCGCGGACGAGACGCATGCGCGGCAGGCCGCCCCTTCGGACGTCACGATCTACCGCGTGGATGAGGCCCAGGAGCGCATGGGCGCTCTTGAGGCGCAGCTGCCCGACGATCCCGATGAGGCGTTGCAAACGGCACGGCGCCTAGTGGATGACACGGAGAAGGAGAAGCTGGAGAGAGCATTACGCGCCGTCGCACTCGCGATCGCGCTGGAGATCGACCAGGTCCCGGCTGTCGTGTTCGACCGCACGGCCGTCGTCTACGGCGTCGCGGATCCGGACGAGGCCCGTCAGCACCTGCAGGAGGCTAACAATGATCCTTAGATCGATGGCCCGGCCCGTCTGCGTCGCAGCTGCTCTCATGCTGGGCCTCGTTCCGGCCGCGAGGGCGGAAGTGAACACTATCGACATCACCCAGGACACGCTAAGCGCGCTCCCATCCTGTCTCGATTTCCGTCTCGAGGGGGTGTGCTTTTGGCTCCGCTGCAGCTTGATTGGTGGGTGTTCCATCGAAACATCGATCCGTGTCGGCCACTACACCCCCGACCTCGTAATCTCGGCCTATCACGAGGCCGCAGAAAACCCGTGGCGGGAGATCCGTAAGACGCTTGGGCACGCCCAGGAGCTCGCCTTGGAGCAAGGTTTCGCTGCGCTGATCGATTACGACCCCGGTGAAGGCGCACAACATGACTCCAGGCCGGCGCGGAACCACGCCACGGTGACCTACAAAGAGGCCGACGCGATCGGCCACCCAGCAGCAGACATCGTAGAAGATATACCGCTACCCGAAGGCCCCTGCCCCTCCGCGGCCGACATGATGACGCCCTACTACCAGTCGGCGATCGACGCCGTCGAATGGCGGCTGGGCGTTGTCGAGTTCGTCGCCCACGCCCACAAGCCCTTCCCGGGCGTCGAGGAGCTGAGCGAAGACGGTACCTGGGGCCTGCAGACCTGGGGCGGCGTCTACCCGCGGGTGGGGCAGACACCTCAGCCGGAAGACGCCAAGGCCGCCGGCATAGCCGCCTTCAGGGCCGGGCATATCGTGACCCGCTCAGGCGAGCCAGGGCGCGTCTACGACCACCTCTCCAGTGGCGGCACAACCTCCACAGCCGGCTATCGCGTGTGGCTACCGGATCCGCTCGAGCCGGGCGATGCGGAGACCGGCACGTTCCAGATGCACCATCCGCGCTCGGAGAGTTCCTGCGAGATTCTCGGCGTCGATGACCGCTTCGACGGGCTCGACGGCTGGGCCGGGGGAACATCCTCGTCACGCACCGATCTGGACGGCGACTACGTCTGGACGATGTGGCGGCGGTATTCCTGCTGCGAACGGGAGGGATCCTTCATCACCTCCGTGAGCTGGTAACAAGGGGACAGTCAGCCATGCGTCGAGCAGCAAGCCTTGCAGTCATCGCGTTAGCGGCGCCGGCCGCTGTGCTCGCCAACGAGCCTCTCACACCACCGGAGGACGACAGCGTCTGGTACTACGAGATCGGTGGGGCCGAGCCGTGGAATCCTCCCCTGCAACCCAACCTCACGACCCTGGACCTGAGCTTCGGGTCTCACCTGAGCGCGGGCTACTCCTGCGGTGAGTTCGACCCGGTTACCACCGTGCGCAATCAGCTCCAGGAGGTGGCCGACGGGGCCGATGCCATGGTCGATGAAATGGTGGACGCGGCGAATGCCGCCGTCGCATCCCTCCCAGCACTCGTGCTCCAACGAGCCCACCCCGGCCTCTACGACCTCATGCAGAACACGCTCCTGCGCGCTGAGGAGACCCTCGAGCTCGCCACCAAGAGCTGTGAGCAGATCGAGCAAGAGCTGGCCGAAGGGGAGACCAACCCATACTCCGACCTGGTAACCCTGTCCAAGGGTGACGAATGGCAGGTACAGATGGGGGTCGAGGACGACATCGTCCGAGCGGAGGAGCATGTCGAGGAGAACGCCGCAGACAGCGGCCTGATCTGGTACGACGGCACCCCCGGCAGCGGCGGGGAACGCCGCGGCGGCGAAGGCCAACCTCCGATCGAACCCGTCGGTGATGCACTGGACGCGGGCTACCAGACGATCATGCAAGGCGCCCCGGCCGGTGGCGACACGCGCATGGAGGAAATCTGGGAGCCGGAGCCGGGGAACACGACCGTAGACCAAATCCAAGAGTGGGCCGTAGGCGACCCCGATGCGGGCGAGCCCGGTGTCTTGGGGGATTCCAAGTTGTGGACCGGCGAGCATGAACAGAGCGAGTCTCTACCCGGTCACGGCATCGTCCCTCAACTGGAAACCGAACGCGAAAGCGTACAAGACGACATGGCCGAGCTCCTGCAGGCCATGGAGGATGACGCCCTCACCGAGGACCACCTCGCCGACCTACAGGCACCGGGAGTCGGCTTCACCCCACAGCTCGCGCAAGCCCTCGACGAAATGCCCTCGCAGGAACGCCAGCTGGCCGCCGGGCGCCTCGCCCAGGAGATCAGCATGGCGCGGACCATGGAGCGAGCCCTATCGGTACGCCGGATGCTGCTCACCGGCCGCGCCGAGCCGACAATCGCCCGCGCGGGCCCGGCACAAGACGAGATCGACGACGCCCTGGACGAGCTCGACGAGGAGATCGAGAACCTGATGCTGGAGATCGAGGCCCGCCGGGCGGTCGTCTCGCACACCTCTGAGCATTTGCTCCAGGAGGGCCAACGTCGGCGTGACGCCTCTCGGGGCGCCATTGCTCCGACGCCGGTGCCGGAGCAACGCATCCGCGACGGCATCCCTGAGGAGCTCGACGATTAGGGGACAGCCATGCTGCGCACCTGGCTAGGACTGGCCCTCCTATTTGCGGTGGCGATCTTCGGCACCCTGCTCTGGTATGCCGTGGAGCCAGCCGCCGTAATCGAGCAACGACTCGCCCAGCTCGAAGGGGTGCTCACCCTCTGGCGTCTTGGCCTGATCGCTGCGGTCGTTGCGGTCTGGCCTTACGCCGTCGAGTTCCTTGGGAGCCACCTGACGCCGCAACAGCGGCTGCACCTGCACGACGCCCGCTGGCAAGTGGCCCTGTGGCTGTTGCTCCTGGAGGCCCTGCTCGGCCAGGACCTGATACCCCGGCTGGTGAGGCTGCTATGAACGTCCAGCATCCGCTCGAAGCCTTCACGCTCGTATTCGCGTGGATGCAGTACGAGACGATCTGGGAGGTTCTGACGGGGACCGGGATTGCCTACATCCCGTTCCTCGTCTTCCTCGTCCAGGCGTTCTCCGATGCCTACACAGGCATGGAGGCGAAGGCCGGATCGAAGCGCAGTGTCCACGCCATGGAGCTGCGCATCGCCATGGCGCTCTCCGTCGTAGTTCTGGCAGCGCAGCCGATGATCGAGCTACAAACATCCGTGCTTGAGTACGAGGATCCCTGTGGCGCGAATACCGACCCGGCGGATACGCCCTACCACGACGTCTTCGACCAGCAGCTTACCCCGGCGCAGGTGCCGCCGTGGTGGTACGGGACACTGGCGATCGGCACCGGCATCACGGGAGCAGCCATCGAGCAGCTAGGCTGCCCCGAGGATTATGTTCAGACGCGGCTCGACTTCGACCGGCAGCGGATCAACGACGAGCAGGTGGCCGCCGAGGTCGAGCAGTTCGTCGAGGACTGCTTCATTCCGGCACGCTCGCGTTATCAGCGTGAGCGTCCGGATGTGGACCCGATCCTCGATGACTACGGCGAGGACGATCCGCAGTACATCGGCTCCTACGTCTACCTGAATACCTACTACCAGCGCTATCAGGCCTCGCAGCCGGTCGAGGGGTGGCCGTATGAGGAGCAGCGCAGTGGCGCCTACTACGACGACAACCACCCTCCTCCGCATGGCCGGCCCTATTGCCACGAGTGGTGGACCGGCAACGCCGACGTCGGCCTCGATGGCCCCGGCTTGCGCGAACGGATCCTCGAGCAGATGGAGCCGGGATTCTGGGATCGGCTCGATGAGGTGCGGATGGCCTTCGGCGCCGACGAGCAGGAAGTCCAGGATGCGATGATCCAGCGGATCATCCAGAACGAGGCGAGCAGCGCGCCGATCGCCTCCGCCGACCTGGTCGCGACCGAGGAAACCGCCGGGCAGGCCCTGCATGAGCGGGTCTTCTCAACCGCCGCGGTCGGGCTGGGCACGGCCTGGTACGACATGGTCGAGCACGGGCCGATGATGTACACGATCCGGTCGGTGGCCCCCATGATCCAGGCCTTCTTGCTCATGGGGATCATCATGCTGCTGCCGTTCCTGCTGATCGTCTCCCTCTACAGCTGGCAGACCGTGTTCGTGGCGACCTTCGGGATCGTGCTGATCAAGGTGTGGGACTACCTGTGGTCGGTATCGATCTGGCTCGAGGAGAACATGGTCAAGGCCATGCACCCGGACATGACCTCCTACCTTGGGGCCAGTACCGTCGGCAACCTCACCAGCCCCGACGGCGGAACCCAGGGGACGATGCTTATGATCATCACCGGGCTCCTGCACATCGGGTTGCCGCTGATCTTTACGACCTTGATGGGTTGGGGGGGATACAAGGCTCTTAACCAGATCAACGCTGCGAGCTCCTCGACCACTGGTTCCGTGCAGAACGCCGGAACGCGCAGCGGTCAAGGAGCAATCAATGAAGGGAGGAAGCAAGCGAACATATAGAGTTCACCATGCGTCCCTTCGCGTTTCCGGCGGTTCATAAGGCCAACCCATGAGATAATCGTCCATTGATTTCATTTCCTTTATGGCGTGGGCGTTTCTCTCGGTGATGCGGTCTCCGATGCGGTCTCCGATGCGGTCTTGAAGCTCTACAGGGCGTCTGGGGTTCGCTCTGGCTCGTTCGCATGCGTTGCGAACACCCAGCGAAAAGAGTTCACCCGCGAACCCCGCCCCCGCTTCAGCAAGTCGCGGTAGCCCTCGCGCCCAACGCCAGAGGCCACGACGGAGCCCTTGGTGGTAGATCCCGACCCCCAGCTGGACCAGGAGCCAGAGCATAAAGATCAGCGCGACGAACATGATGAGTTCCATGGCAAACCTCCTC
>PUNM01000086.1 GCA_003552625.1 Ectothiorhodospiraceae bacterium | reverse complement strand
CTCGATTTCCTCAACCGTATCCAACCAGTCGACAGTAGCGCGTGAGTATCCAGGACGATCAAGCGGTGATCGCTGATCGCCCTTGTACCGGCGTACCTCGATCGTGGGGCGCCCCTTGTCCGTCACGATGACCGCCTCGCCCGAGGATTCGATCTGACGGAAGTATTCGAGCGCCCGCGCCTTGAACTGAGACTTTGAGACTTCTTCGGAGCGCATGGCCCCTCCTGGCTATGCAATCGGCTAACCGGTATCGCGAGGGGGTGACTAGGGCAGGTAGTCACCAGGGGAGCAATGCGCAGGACGAAGTCCAACGCTGTCCGGCGCGGCTCTCCTCTTCCTACCTGTAGGGACGCTCCCGCCCCCCCCCTGGTCCTGACGCGCATCTCCGCTGGACACGGCAGCCGTTCCGCGGGACCACGCTGCCATAGAAGTCGAAGCAACCACCATCCAGAGAGGACCCGGATCAGGTCGGCTCATCCGGGTTCTGGCTGGTGTCGCGCCCTGCCGCTTGCGCCTCGACCCATTCCGCATATTCCTCGTACACCTCCAGCGCCGGCTCAATTGCCGCCGTCACCCGATCCAAGTCGATGGTGTCGTATAGGTGGGTCAGCAGGTTGCGCATGGCACATGCGTCCATCAGCCGCTCGGCAAGCTCTTCGGGTAACCCGAGCTGGTCCCGCAAAGCCGCAAAGACGTCGCGGTAGCTGGCCGCGAGCCTGTATCCATGGGCCCGCAGCAGCTGCAGACCAAGGTCTGCAGACACTTCGCAGAGCAGCTGGAGCAGGCGCTCGACTGCATAGTGCTCGCGGCGTCGCGCGGCGTGATCAAGCTCGGCGTAGGCGCTGAGGTCAGCACGGAATTGCTGCAGCATCGCCAGCTTGCGCTGGAAAACCTCCTGCCCCTTGCCTTCCGACATCACTGCAATCCTCACCCGCTGTGGTGGAGGAAAAGCTGCGCATCGGCGTGGAGGAAGAAGGCCCGACGCTGCTCGCGATCAAAGAGGTGGGGCTCGGCCTCGTACAGGCAGATCCCATCACGGAACACGTGGAACCGGACTAGCGGCGAGGTACCCTTATGGAGGACGAGCAGATCGACCGGGTAGCCGACCGCCTCTTCCAAGCGACGGCTCCAGCGCCCCTGCGTCATCAAGTCCGGCACCTCCACAGGGAGCACCGCCAGATCAAGATCCCGCCCCGTGCCCCTGCGGGCTACCGAGCCAAAGAGAACGACAAGTCGCCAGCCGTAGGTACGGGCCAACGGCTCGATTGCGGCGTCAACCGCCGCGATGTCGACGACGCTCACCGGCTGCGGCGCAGTATCGGTCTCGTCCATAACCGGCCCCTGTCGACACCCGGCCAATCAGCGCTGAGAAGGCCCTCGACGCGCTCGGCGTCGAAAATCCGTTCGGGCAACAGTACCACACCGAGCAGCCCCCCATAGGCCACGCCGGGGCCAAACTGTATCCGGCGCAGCGGTGTCTTCGCTCGGAAGCGGATCGAGAATGCCTGCGACGATGCGCTCTGGGTGGCGTAGCGTAACGGCCCGGGATCGTCTGACCGCCACGGCTATCCACCAGGCGGGATCACCCGCTCCCGGCACCCGAGCAGCTGCACCAGCATGCGCTGTCGAAGATGGCCGTCGCACCGTGGCCACGCATAAGCCATCGGGTCTGGGTCACCGGCAGAACGAGCCTTGGCAGCGCGGCGCCAATTAACACGATCGCCCTTTCGTGTTAATAGTGAGACGGACTCTTTTCACAAGTGAAAACGCCATGCAGCGCGGCCCCTCCGGCGAGTACCTCACGAGGACCACCAGCGGTGAGACCATCCAGGCCTTCGTGCCCTACACGAGACGCTCGGCCGCGCTGCCCCCAACGCCATGCGGGTCTTTGACGTGTTCCGTTCCCGCCCCATCACGACGATCCGAGAGGTTCGCCAGCGTACCGGCCTTTCCGCGCCCACTGCCGGACGCGCCGTCCAGGCCCTCGAGTCGCTGGGGATTGTCGAGGAGCTGACCGGCCGCCGAAGGGACCGGGTCTACGCCTATAGTCGCTATATCGCGATCCTCAATGAAGGAGCGGATCCATTGTGAGTCAGCACCAGGGGGCAGCGCAGGGGCAGCCGCAAGCGATGCCCGCAGAGACCTCGCGCACCGGCCTGGTTGCGTTATCCTCCCCAGAGCGCACAGCACAGCCCGGGAGCTGAGCCATGGAGGCACTCGAGCCCGCAACGCTAGTCACGATGCTGAGCGTAGTGGTGGCGCTGTTCGGTGTCATCGTGCTCGCCATCACCGTCTACGAGTACACGCGGCTGCGAGCGCTGCGGGACGACTTCGAGCGGTTCAAGGCCCAGTGGCGCTCCGAGGTCCAGGACCTGCAGAAGGCGCTGCAGCGGGTCATCGCCAGCTATGGCGCCTCGGATCCTGATGCACGGATCGAGCTCCTCGAGGAGGCCGTCCAGATCTACCCGCAGGTGTTCAATGGCTATAACGCCTTGGGGTACGCCTACCTCGCCAAGGACGAGATCGGCCGGGCCGTAGACGCCTTCCACCAGGCCGTCCGTCTCCATCCGGAGCAGATCGAAGGCTATTGCGACCTGGCGCGCGCCCACTATAGGCAAGGCGAGCAGGAGCTCGCGAAGAGGTACTTGCACCAGGCCCTCGAGAAGGATCCCCACAGAACCCGGGAGGGACTTCGCGGCGATGGCAAGCTCGAGCACCTCGTGGAACGCCTAGAGGCCCAAGGCTGACCGTGCAAGCGCTACACGATTCCAATCATCCGCCACGTCATGGCTGAAGCGCGCCGGCTTGCGCTAGGCTGGTGCTAGGGCCACCTATCCCGCACGCGGCGCATCCTCTCCCGGAGACGCGCCCCCCTCCGGCCCCACGGGCCGCGCCACGGCCAGGCAAGAGGCCCGGCCGCCGCGCTCGGAGAGCACGGTGAACGCCTCCAGGGCCAGGCCGGCAGCCCGGATCTGCTCCCGGAAGGCCTCCTCGTAGGTCACGCGCCCGAAGTCGATGGTGGTCAGCCGCTTGAGCATGGGCTTGAGGCGCTCGAGCCACGGCGCTGGCCGCCGCTGGATGGTCTGGGTGAACAGCAGGCAGCCGCCGGGTCGCAGCAGGCCGCTGCAGTGGCGCAGGGCCCCCTCGGGGTCCGGCAGCAGCATGAAGCTGGCCGAGAAGTAGACGGCGTCGTACGGCCCGCCCTGGTGGTCGTAGACCGACTCGTGGCGCAGCGCTACCCGCTCCGCTACCGCCGAGGCCGCAACACGCCGGCGCGCTCGCTCGATGTAGTCGCCGTCGATGTCGATCCCGGTGACGTGCAGGTCCTTCGCCCGTAGCTGCACGGCATTGGCCAGCAGCGCCCCGGCCGTACCGATGCCCACATCCAGCAGCCGCGCCCCCACCGGCACCCGCTCCAGGACCTCGGCGTACCAGCGGGCGGTCAGGCGCAGGATGACGGCATCATAGACGGCGCTGCGCAGCATCGAGCCTCCCGTGCCAGTGAGCGGTCGCGGACCGACCCGCGGGGCCCTCGGCCCCCACGGGCTTGCACCCAGACGCGCGTCTCGAGCACTTCCGGAGTCTGCCACGGCCGGGCGGCGCGCGCATGCTCAAGGCGGATAGGGGTCCTTCTCAGTGCGATTGATCCAGCCGCCAAGGATTGAGGACCTCTACTCCGATTCCCGCGAAATCCGGCTCGTTGCGGGTGGCAACTGACAGGCCGTGACTGCGGGCGATGGCAGCGATCTGTCCATCGGGAGCCGACAGCGGCCGGCCCTCCCCGCGCCGCGTCGCCATGATGAGTCCGTAGTGGCGAGCGGCCCGTCGATCGAAATCGAGGATGCGCTGTGCAAACGCCGTTTGGATGAAGGTGTCAAAGCGCTCGCGCAGGTCTTCGCGGCGTTGCCCTTCGGGCATGGCGCAAAGGCCGTACTCGATCTCGGCGATGGTAATCGTGCACACGTACAATGAGCCGCCATCCGTGCCATTCAGCCACTCGATCACCGCCGCATCCGGCCGCGGGCGCATCATCTCAGAGACGACATTGGTGTCGAGCAAGATCATCGTTGCGGCGCATAGGGCTCATGCGGGTCATGGCGTGGGAGCTCAAGCTCCACGCCGTACTTCGGGCCGAACGAGGCCTGGGCGAGATCGCCTAGGCGCTCCGGCTCCGAGACCGCCGACTGCAGGATGCGCCGCACCTCCTCCTCCATGGATATCCCATGCCGGTCTGCTCGGGTGCGCAAGCGCTGGAGCGTCTCCTCATCCAAGCGGCGGACGCTGATGCTGCCCATGGCCTGCCTCCTCGCGAGCCCTTTACGTGCTAGCACATGCTAGCATACTGGACAGATGGAAGCAAAACGGCGCTCGGCTCAAGAAATCGCCCTAGCACCACGGCAGCTGCAGGCAATGCCCGCGGAGCAGATCGAGGGCTATTGCGACCTGGCGCTCGCCTACCCCAGGCAAGGCGAGCAGGAGCTGGCGATGAGGTACTTGCGCCAGGCCCTCGAGAAGGATCCCCACAGAACCCGGGAGGGACTTCGCGGCGATGGCAAGCTCGAGCACCTCTTGGAACGCCTCGAGGCTCAAGGCTGAGACTCGCCGCGAGGCTCGACCCATCAGCAGATCGCAAAGAGTTTCTCCGTATACTCGGCGAGTTGAGCGCCAAGGCCGGCTCCGCCAGGATTGTCCGGACGCGCAGGTTCGCCAACTCGGTGAGTTCGCTACGCCAGAAGGTAGCGGCATCGCTCACCGCACGACCCTCCATCTCGATCCATGCAGGCCCCATGACCGGGATCCTCCGCGCCGTGGTGCACCTACCCCACCCCTCCCTGGCCGCACTTGCCCCCTCGGCACTCGCGCTCCCGTAGACCGAACAGCAGCATCAGATCGAGCATCAGGCGATAGACCCCAGTGGGATCGCGCGGGGTCAGCCACGCATGCAACGCTTCCCAGGTCGGCATGCCGATAGCAGCCCCCGCCGGTCTTGACCATATAACCGAGATACGGCACCGTATACCAACATTCGCCCCAAGCGAGTACGCCCGCTCACCCATCCCGAGCGTGCGCCGAAAGCTTGGGGCTATTGTTGTTTTTTGGGAGTGGGCATGAGGGTACGCCGCATCGCCATCCTCATCGATGGTGCCTTCTTCCTCAAGCGGCTGCCCAAGCTCGTGGAGCCGTGCTTCTGCGACACGCCGGCCGCCACCGCT
>PUNM01000046.1 GCA_003552625.1 Ectothiorhodospiraceae bacterium | reverse complement strand
AGAATCTGATCAAGCACCCGGTGTTCCTCGACAACACCTACACCACGCGCTTTATCGATAACACGCCGGAGCTCTTCGCGTTCGACAAGCGCCGGGACCGGGCCACCCGGCTGCTGACCTATCTGGCCGAGATCACCGTCAACGGTCACCCGGAGGTCCTCGATCGGCCCCGGCCGGCGGCTGGGCTGCCCCTGCCGGTGCCGCCCGCCCCGCGGGGTGAGCCGGTGCCGGGTACCCGCAACCTGCTGGAAGAGCGGGGGCCGCAGGCGGTGGCCGATTGGTTGGCGGGTCGCAAGGAGTTGCTGCTCACCGACACCACCATGCGCGATGCCCACCAGTCGCTGCTGGCAACCCGCATGCGCACCTTCGATATGGCCCGGGTTGCGCCGGCTTATGCGGCCAACCTGCCGCAGCTGTTCAGCGTCGAGTGCTGGGGCGGGGCCACCTTCGATGTCGCCTATCGCTTCCTGCAGGAGTGCCCCTGGCAGCGGCTGCGCCAGATCCGGGAGGCGATGCCGAACGTGATGACACAGATGCTGCTGCGTGGCTCCAATGGCGTGGGGTACACCAATTATCCGGACAATGTGGTGCGCGCCTTCGTGCACCAGGCTGCTGAGAGTGGCATCGACGTTTTCCGCGTCTTCGATAGCCTCAACTGGGTCGAGAACATGCGCGAGGCGATGGACGCGGTGCTGGAGACCGGCAAGGTGTGCGAGGGGACGATCTGCTACACCGGTGACATCCTCGACCCCGGCCGGTCGAAGTACGACCTCAAGTACTACGTCGCGATGGGCAAGGCGCTACGTGATGCCGGTGCCCATATACTTGGGGTGAAGGATATGGCCGGCCTGCTCAAGCCGGCGGCCGCGCAGGTTCTGTTCCGGGCGCTCAAGGAGGAGGTGGGGCTGCCGATCCACTTCCACACCCACGACACGAGTGGCATTGCCGGTGCCACCATCCTCGCCGCGGCCGATGCCGGCGTCGATGTGGCCGACGTGGCCATGGATGCCTTCTCGGGCAACACCTCGCAACCGGTCCTGGGCTCCATCGTCGAGGCGTTGCGGCATACGGAGCGGGACACCGGGGTCGACATGGGGAATGTGCGCGCGATCTCCAATTACTGGGAGCAAGTGCGCGCCCACTACGCCGCCTTCGAGACCGGCCAGCAGTCGCCGTCGTCCGAGGTCTACCTCCACGAGATGCCGGGTGGGCAGTTCACCAACCTCAAGGCGCAGGCCCGCTCGCTGGGGCTGGAGGAGCGCTGGCACGAGGTGGCGCAGGCCTACGCCGACGCCAACCAGATCTTCGGCGACATCGTGAAGGTCACGCCCTCCTCCAAGGTGGTGGGTGATATGGCGCTGATGATGGTGAGCCAGGGCCTGACCCGCGAGCAGGTCGAGGATCCGGCCGTGGATGTGAACTTCCCGGATTCGGTCATCGACATGCTGCGCGGCAACCTCGGGCAGCCGCCCGGCGGTTGGCCGGAGGGCATTCAGCAGAAAGTGCTCAAAGGGGAGCAGCCCCTGCACGATCGCCCCGGCAAGTACCTCGAGCCCCTCGACCTGGAGGCGGCCCGGCAGCAGGTGAGCGACGCGCTCGACGGCGCCGAAATCGACGACGAGCACCTCCATGGCTACCTGATGTACCCGAAGGTCTTCACCGAGTACATGCGGCGTCGTGAACGCTTCGGTCCGGTAAGCGCCCTGCCAACGCGCAACTTCTTCTACGGCATGGAGCCGGAGGAGGAGATCAGCGTTGACATCGACCACGGCAAGACGCTGGAGATCCGGCTGATGACCGTCAGCGAGCCGGGTGACGACGGGGATCGCCGCGTGTTCTTTGAGCTCAACGGCCAGCCCCGGACCGTTCGTGTGGCGGACAGCAAGGCCAAGGCGAACGTGGTGCAGGCCCCCAAGGCGGAGTCGGGCAATCCCGCCCACGTGGGCGCCCCTACACCCGGCGTGGTGGTCGCGGTGGCCGCAACACCGGGGCAGTACGTTCAGGCCGGTGATCTGCTGCTGACCATTGAGGCGATGAAGATGGAGATGGCGCTGCAAGCCGAGCGCGATGGGGAGATCAAAGCCGTCCATGTGCAGCCTGGCAGCCAGATCGAGGCCAAGGATCTGCTGGTCGAGTTCGCAGCCTCGTAACAGGTGCCGGTGAATAACTTACGGCTTGCGGATCAGCTCGACACGCTTGCTTAGGGCGGGATCCTTTGCTGGCCGAGCCGATGGTTGGCGCTAGGGTCCGCGCCGCCGTCTGCCCCTGGACATTCCCAGCAGAACAGCTATAAGCCAAGGAAGGGGATAGGAATTACCCCTTGACGCGCACAGAGGAGGTCAATCTTAAGCGCGCCCTAAGAGCCAACTCTAGCATGGGTGTTTTCATGCGCCCGGTGGCGCCTGGGGGGGCACACGCGGCCCTCCGGGTGATATTGGCCTCCTGCAGGCGGCGCTGAGCGCGAATGTGTCCGACGATGATGAGCGTAAGGCGATTGCCTACCTCAGACCTCCCCGTCGCGGCTTGTGAACGACACCGCCTGCGGGCCCTAGGGCCGAAGGCGCCGGCTCGCCACCTCGGCCGGTTTCGGTGCCACCGAAGCAGCCTGAAGGCGTCGACGCCAGGCGGTGAATGTGCTTCCCGTCACAGGCCGGCAACAGCGCCTTGGAATGAACGCCTTACGGTGCACTGAGCGATTTCTTGACAAGCAGAATGCATTTCGCCAACTCTGTCCCGAGTCCTGGGACTCGGGACAGACAAGATTGGTGACATCATGAAAAGTCAAGATCTCGGCCTGCTTTTGAAGCTGGTGGCTCTGAGGAGTAGGGAGAGCAACGGTCACGATAGCCTCACTAGCAAAGGGGTGAAAGCTCTTCCCGATGACTGGCGAGACTGGGCGTTTGATGACGTCGACTTTGACTTTTGTGATGCCAGCCTGCCTGAGCTCAATGACGATCAGTTGGTTGCCTGCTATAGCGTGCGGGCATTGGCCAAAGTGACCGGCATCAGCAAAAGTCAAGTGAGCCTAGCGCTGCAGCGCTGCATGGACGTTGGCTTAGTACGCAAGGATCGCCGGATCGGCGTGCCGCGCACTAATGCTCGGGCCTTGTTCAACTTCATCGTGCATGGGGTGCGCTATGTATTCCCAGCCAAGCCCGGTGAGCTCACTCGCGGCATTGCGACGACCTTCGCCGCACCGGTGCTGAAGAACCAGTTATATAGTTCGGGAGAGTTGCCGATGGTATGGCCGGACGCCCGGGGCAACAGCAAAGGCCAGGCCATCGAGCCGCTGTTCAAGAGTGTGCCCTTCGCGGTGCGTCGCGACCCCGACCTGTACGCCATGTTGGCCCTGGTCGATGCCATTCGACTGGGCCATCCCCGCGAGAGCAAAGTCGCTGCCGGGCGGCTAGCAGAGTATCTGGAGTAAACGGTGAGCCTATTCGACGATCAGCGCGCCATGCTGCGTCAGGTGGCTGAGGCCCTCGGGGCCGAACTGCGCGACCAGGTGGCCTTCGTTGGGGGCTGCACGACTGGGCTGCTACTTACCGATGCGTTTACTCGTGAGCAGGTGCGCAGCACTGACGACGTAGATCTGATCATCAGCGTTATGACCTAGGCGCACCTACACCGCTTCAAGGAAGCGTTGAAGGCCAAGGGATTCAAGGAGCCCTCTTCGATGGACGCGGAGATGCCCATCTGCGCCATGAAGCTGGGAGAGCTGCGCGTCGATCTAATGCCGGATCATGACGAGGTGCTCGGCTTCAGTAACCACTGGTACCCCTTGGCGCTACAAACGGCTGAGCCCGTCTCGTTGGGCGGGGATCTCACCATTCGCGTGGTCACGCCGCCCCTGTTCGTCGCTACCAAGCTGGAGGCCTACAAGGGGCGCGGCGAGGGCGATCCTTTGTCGAGCCACGACATCGAGGACATCCTCAATCTGGTGGATGGCCGTCCCGAGCTGCTCGATGAGGTGCGAGCAGCCGACAGCGCACTCCAGACCTACGTCGCCGCCGAACTTAGCGAGCTCCTTGGCAACGATGGTTTTGGCTATGCCGTGCAGAGCCAGACCGGCGAACCGGACCGGGAAGCGCTGCTCTTCGAGCGCCTGGAGATCTTGGCCGGGGAGCGGCGCTGATGCGGGCCCACTGGTTCAGCCAGCAAGGCCTTGAGCGTACGCGCAACAGCGATGCCGCGGCGGTGCGTCAGCTAGGTAAGCACCTCCTGGCGGCGCTGGTTGATGGTGCAGAAAAGGGGCCCCGGGGCGCGGAGCTGGCTCGGCACTGGGCTGAGGCCCTGATGCAGGCGCTGACCGAGGTATCCACTCGCTCGCAGGCAACGGTTGATGCATGCCTCAGACAGGCACATGCCCAGCTCCGCCACGACTTTCTCAGCGATATCGCCAGCTACTGCATGGTCAGCCTCGACCTGGATACGCTGGCCACCCACGTCTGGCACTGCGGGGACTGCCGGGTAGGCCTGCAACTCCCAACCGAGACGCGCTGGCTGACCATGCCGCACATCCTGGCACATCAGCCCGGCCTGCCATCTGCACGCTCACCTGAAAAGCAAGAGCGGCGGGAGCAGCAGCTAACCCGCAGCCTGAACGCCAGGCGTTTCTGCCCTCCCGAGCACCAAGTTTTTCCGCTGCAGCAGGGACAAACCCTGCTTCTCAGCACTGATGGCTACTGGCAGGAGCACCTTGAAGCAGGTACGCCGCGCCGCTGCTTGCAGGACGATGCCAGTCTTCTCACCTTGAGAGACTGAGGCGGTCGAGCGCTTCACACGTGACCACCGGGCCTCGCGGGGGAACGCTCAGGCCTGTATCAATTAGTACGTTAAGGTGCCGATGAGACTTCGCGGGATGAAGGCATCCCGCGGCTGCAGCCGCCAGGCCGCGGCACTGAACGAGAACGCGGCGATGTCACCATAGCGGCTGCTGCGCACCAGGTAGCGCAGACGCCGGCCCACCAAGGGGCCTGCCCCCAGGAAATGCTCCTCATCCATGAGCGCATCCCAGCGCTGCGCCTGGAGCTCGGTCTCCACCGGGATCCAGGACAGTCGCCCGAGCTCATCAAGCGAGCGCGGCCACGGCCAGCCCGTGATCGAGGCGGGCACATGCTGCCCAACGACATGGCCCTCCGTATCCATGCCGAAGCATGCTGCGCCCCCTCAAAGCGGGTGTCCAGACGAGATGTGTCCGCATCCCAGGGATGTTAGTGGGAGCCATATGGCATGACCCAAGAGCTT